>CAZMUJ010000036.1:0-34260 GCA_964569605.1 uncultured Acidobacteriota bacterium | reverse complement strand
ATACATCACTGCAAGCTTCTCTTGAGCCTCGTTTTCACCTTGATCAGCTGCCTTTTGCAACCACTTGGCTGCTTCTTCGTAGTCCTTAGTGACCCCAAATCCTTCAGCATAAGCGGTTCCTAGTTGACTTTGGGCCTTAGTGTCCCCTTGGGCAGAAGCCTTCCGAAACCACTTGATCGCTTCTGAATAACTCTGTGGAACTCCTTGCCCCATAACATACATATAGCCCAAATAGGACTGGGCAGGAGCAATACCCTGTTCCGCAAGCCGGAGGATTTCATCGTAATTAGGCTGATTCTGTTCAGGGTTACTAGGTTGTGAATATGCTTCAGGCCAAAAAAACATCAGTGAAACAAATAAGAAAAGTAACTTAGATAGAATGTTTTTCATTGGTGAACCTTCCAACAATTGACAAATTAGAAGCCTAAAAGGACTTCACTTCATCTACAATTTAGCACTGGGATTGAATAACAAACAAATTTAAACCACTTGGAACGATTAGTCTTTATAAACTGCCGTTGCAATAGGAATCCTTCTGTTTTTCTAACCTATTAGTAGTTGGGAAAGTGTAAAAAATACCACCATTGCTAGGACAAATGTGTAATCCATGGATATTATCTAATGTCTATCGAACAGCGTAATTAATATTAATATTCGCCTTTATAGGTTCAAATCTAGATACCATATAGACTGGAATGAAGAACATTAAGTGCAATGTTTCTAAATCATTGAGAGAAAATATACTATGAGGGATCTGTTCCTATTTGTAATTACAAAGTCAATCAATCGGAATGAAAGTGGAAATTCTTTAGCACCTTATAGCCTCTTTCAAATCCCTGAATCCTTAATGATTTCAGAGAAACCAATTAAGAAGCTAAATGGAGCAGATGAGAGAGATGTCACAAAAAAGAATATTTGATTGTAAATGGAACCAACTGGCAAGCTGGAAGATTCTATTAGCATGGATTTTTCTAGCTTCTCCCATCAACCTCCAGAGTGAGAGCACACTTGAAAACTGGCCTCACTATGGGGGAAGCTTTCAGTTTTGGCGATACAGCGGTCTGGATCAAATCATCCGGTCAAATGTTAAAGATCTCAAGGTTGTCTGGGCATTTCAAACAGGTGTTGTGGACGGAGGGTTACAGGCTACTCCAATCGTTCTTGACGGGGTAATGTATCTTTCTTCCTCTTGGAACCGTGTTTTTGCAATCAATGCGGCTACAGGGGAAGAAATCTGGCATTACTATTACAAAAATCCTCGTCAGATAGGGGTTATATATAGTCCATGGAATCGAGGGGTCGCAGTGGCTCACGGTCGGGTCTTCATGGGAACCCTCGACAACTCAGTCGTGGCTCTGGACCAGAAGACAGGTCGGGAACTTTGGAAAATTACTATTGAAGATCTCAAACAGTGTGGGTGTAATATTACGGGGGCCCCACTCGTAGTGAAAGATAAGGTGATTGTTGGTGTTACCGGTGGAGACTCAGCTCATCGGGGATATCTAACTGCTCTTGATGTAAAAACTGGCCGCCAACAATGGCAATTCTATACCATTCCGGGTCCAGGAGAACAAGGGCACGAAACGTGGGAAGGGGACAGCTGGAAATACGGGGGAGGAGCTACCTGGATGACTGGCTCCTATGATCCAGACCCGAACCTACTCTACTGGGGGGTAGGAAATCCAGCTGCTGACTTCTATGGCGATTCGAGAAAAGGAGACAACCTATATACAGACTGCGGTGTAGCTTTGGACCCTGACACAGGAAAACTGCAGTGGTACTTTCAACAGATACCTCACGATGTATGGGACTGGGATGCCGCCTACGAATCCGTTCTAATCGACTTACCGATCCAGGGGAAAATTCGCAAACTACTCCTTAACACCAATAAGGGAGGCTATACCTATGTCCTCGATCGTACCAACGGAGAATTTATCTCGGCCTGGCCAGTTGCCGAAAACATCAACTGGATTCAGGGCGTCGATGAGAAAGGAAATCTGGTAGGACGTAATGAACCAAAAATAGGTGTTCCGACCTTTATCTGCCCTAGTATCGGCGGGGCCCGGCAATGGAACCAGGGTTCCTACTCCCCCAAAACAGGATTGTATTATACAACTGGAATTGAGTGGTGTCAGGAGGTAATAGCCCGAGAAGAAGAACCGCAGGAAGGACAAAATTTTTTTGGCGGAAACTTCTACTTAAAACCAGCTCCAAACTCACCTCCTGCAGGTCATTTGGATGCCTACCACCCAGTGACGGGACACAAGATTTGGAGTTATTCTTCCGAATATCCTTTTCTCTCTTCGATATTGTCCACAGCAGGGAATCTCGTGTTTTCAGGGGATTCCAAAGGACAGTTTTTTGCACTAGATGCCCAGACTGGAGAAAAATTATGGAACTTTCAAACTGGCTCTGGACATCGAGGCTCAGCCATCAGTTATTCTGTCTCAGGAAGACAGTACGTTGCTGTCCCTTCAGGCTGGGGTTCTGCGGTAGCTGGCATCATGCCCCAATTGTGGCCAGAAACTGAGGAATTTCGAGCAGGCTCTACACTATTCGTGTTTGCTCTTCCGGAAAATGTCGAATGATCTTCTTTTTGTTACTTTTCTTGCAAAATTTAAATGATCCAGAATTAGTTAGTTTAGGTGAGAAAGTTTTTTCTAAAAGTTGTGCCGTGGGCTATTGCCATGGGGTAGGAGGAACGGCAGGAAAAGGACCCCGGTTAAAGGGACGCTCTTTCCAGGCGGAATATGTCTATAGGGTTACACGGGACGGCATCCCAGATTCTGCTATGCCAAGCTGGAATGATCGGCTTTCCGAAAGGGAAATCTGGGCAGTGGTTGGATATATTTTAAGTCTTTCTGATTTAACCGAAAAGCCCACGGATGTGAGTGAGATTCCCTCTGAAGCAACAGCAGAAAAAACCTTTTCTGACTCAAGTCCACCCCCTACCTTAAAGGGGAAAGCCCTCTTCTTTGATGCCACCAAGAAAAACACTCGCTGTTCTACCTGCCATGCAATGGAAGGACGGGGAATTGGCATAGGACCAAATCTCAAGGAAACTGCCAAGATCAACCTTTCAATGGACCGAATTCAAGCGTCCCATTCTCAACACACATTAATCGTCAACTTACAAGATGGTGAATCCTTCCTAGCTTTACGCTCTGAAGAAACTACAGAATTCATAAGACTGTACGATCTAACTCTACCTCCGCCTGTTCTAAGAAGTTTCAAACAGGAGGAGATCCTTTCCTTACGCCCCACTAACAAATGGTCACATAAATCAATGTTGGCAAACTATACTTCACAAGAGCTAACAGAAATCATTGAGTATCTACTTTGGGTTCGCTTTTCCCAAAAAAAAGCAGTTCCAGAATCAGTTCAATAGCTTCCCGAACAAAAGACAATGAGTTTTTCTACCAAACATATAAATTCATTTGTCCCCTTAAAACGTAGGTTCATTAGGAGAAACATTTGTTTCAATATCTAACAAAGGCAATAACTTTTGCCACGGTGATTTTCCCCTTTTTTTCAATCAGTTCAGGTTCTGAAAAGCTTCTAACAGCAGAAGGTATCAGTCGTATTCGAACAGTTTTAGAGGCTGTTATTTCTCCAGATGGAAATTATATTGCCTATAGTTTAGCTATCCCCCGCGAACTATCGAATCAAGAAGATGGTGCCTCTTTCCAAGAATTACACGTTATAAATTTTCAAAGCGGAGAAACCCGGGCTTTTCGCACTGGGAATGTTAATATTTCCTCCCTTTCCTGGACCCCAGACAGTATGAAAATTTCCTTTTTAGAAAAAAGAAAGGAACATCCCGTTTCAGTCTATGCCATACCTGTAAATGGTGGAGAATCTCAGCTGGTCATACGGCTCCATTCTGGAATTTTTAGTTACAGCTGGAGCCCCGATGGAAGACAAATTGCGATCATTACCAATGAACCCCAAGACGAAAAAAATAAAAAGGTTAAAAAGTTAGGTTTCAACCAAGAAATTTATGAAGAGGACTGGCTTCTGAGACGCGTTTGGATTTTCGATACACTCGATCAGAAATCCAATGCTAAACCAATTGATTTGCCAGGATCAGCTTTTTCAGTTAGATGGAGTCCAACAGGAAAACAACTAGCTATCTCCATAGCACCAAAGCCATTGGTAGACGACAGATTTACGGCACAGAACATACATATTTACAGCCTTGAATCTGAGCAAATTGAAACCCTTACAACCACAGGGAAACTCGGAACGTTTCGTTGGAGTCCCGATGGTGATCATATTGGGGCCATCGTGTCCAATGACAAAAATGATCCCCACGCAGGTATTCTCGAAATCTTTAAGAAGGAAATCCCCGAGCCGATCACGCGTATTCAACATCAAGAAGGTCACATCCGCACATTTGCCTGGCAGTCTCCAAGCAAGCTCATGTATTTGCTTGACGAAGGAGTTTGGAGTTCTTTGCGAGAAGAAAATATCGATGTATCCGAAAAGAAAGTGCTGATTCAAGCTGGTGGTCCAGTTATGAGCAACCTTAGTTTGTCCAATAATGGACAGTCTGCAGCCTTTGTGGGACACTCCCCTTCACATCCTCGCGAAGTATTTTCCATGAGGTATGGGGAATTTAATCCTCAAAAGCTAACTGATAACAACCAATGGCTTTCGGAAGTGCGTCTTGCTCCCCAAGAAGTAGTCCGGCACTTAGCCCGAGATAACATAGAATTAGAAGGAATTTTGATTCGTCCACTAAACGAAGTACAGAGAACCCGTTATCCCTTGGTCGTGGTTGTCCATGGGGGGCCAGAATCCCATATTCGAAATGGCTGGATCTCTTCTTATTCAAGCCTTGGCCAAACACTGGCTGCTAAAGATATCGCAGTATTTTTTCCTAATTACCGTGGTAGTACTGGGAGAGGTCTAGAGTTTTCCAAGCTAAGCCAGGGTGATCCTGCTGGCAAAGAATTTGATGATATAGTGGATGCTGTCGACCATTTAATTGAAGAAGGCCTGGCCAATGCAGAGAAAATTGGAGTTACAGGTGGATCCTATGGTGGATATGCCACAGCATGGTGCT
Organism: uncultured Acidobacteriota bacterium; assembly: GCA_964569605.1. Classification (GTDB taxonomy): domain Bacteria; phylum Acidobacteriota; class UBA6911; order RPQK01; family CBDAPI01; genus CBDAPI01. Next base: position 29,192 of record CAZMUJ010000036.1, on the reverse strand, counting down.
CTACCTATTATTCTGATCGGTTTGCTGCAGGGGTAATGTTTGTCGGCATCAGCAACAAGCTCTCCAAGTTCGGAACCACAGATATTCCTGAAGAAGATTTTCTCGTTCACACTCTTAAACGTCCTTGGGACGACTGGCAATTTTTCTTGGAGCGAAGCCCAATTTACCACACGGGTCAAAGCAAAACTCCCCTTCTAATACTCCATGGCCAGGTAGATTCTCGGGTTAACATAGGACAGTCAAAAGAACTATACCGACATATGAAACTTAGAAGCCAAGCTCCAGTCCGTCTTGTTATTTACCAAGGTGAAGGACACGGAAACCGACGGGCCGCATCTCGCCTTGACTACCACTTACGAGCACTTCGTTGGTTTGAACATTATCTCAAGGGTAGTCAAAATCCCCCTCCCCCGTTCACAGTTGAATACCCGAAATCGGTCCTGACAAAGGAACAGTCTAAATAATCAAGTTAGACACAGGTTTTTCAAGTAATCAAAGAAAGATTCTCTTACTACACCTCCAAAACAGCAGAAGAAAAAGGATAAGACTTGTACTCAGTTTTCAGTTGCCAGCATATATCCCTATTATTTTCCTTGCGTTGGCATTTGGCTTAATAAGAAGCTAATCCTTTTCCTGAGATCCTTATTGGAGAGATTAGCTACAGGATTAGCAACGGACAAAACATGTTCTGCCGCAAATTCAACAACCAAAGGCATAGGGATCACCCCTTGTTCCCATCTAGCCACTGTGTTGGTCTTCACACCCAGAGTCTTAGCTAGCTCTTTTTGAGTACATTCTAGCTGAAGGCGAATATCTTTGAGTCTTTTTTGGTTACCTTGAACAGTGACCCTAGGCATTATTAAGAATCATAATATACTAATAGTATACTGCCTGCAAGGATCATCTTGGGGGAAACCCTTTAACCCAACAATATTGCGGCTGATTCCTTATATTAATATACCTTAAAGATTTTCTCCGCTACTTTGAGAACATTTTCCTTCCAATCTCTTAAAATAAAATTTATGGCCTTGCTCTAAATCAGTAATTAACTTTTTGAAATTGTAGCTCTCAATAACTTAACAACAAAACAAATATCAAAAAATTGATGCCGTGAGACATAAAGCAAAGGGGACAAGAGACTTGGGTCCAAAAAAGCAAGGAATAAGTCAAGAAAAGCCCCATAAGAACAGTCAAGGCACTGGCCGTTAGACACAGAAAATAGAAAGGACTAGTAAAAAGTTGACTTGTTAAAAGAGCAACAATCAAAGCCAAATAAAAAAGTTGTCCCAAGGCTGAGTTTGGAATTCCAAATAGACGTGCTCTAGGTGTATCGATGATGCTCGCACAGGTTTTTTTCCCCATTCTACAAAAGGAAGGAATCCACGAAGTGTCGGAATGAATCCATCGATAGGAAAGTGCTGTAAAGTAAGAAGAAATGCAAAACCCCACACATGAACCTACCATCAAAGTTATTTCAATCACAATCATCAAAATGTTCGCTCCAAAAACAATTCTGTCTTAGTATTATCTCTATCGAGAAAAGAGTAAAAAAGTTAACTTAAAAGGACTAAGCTGACAGGTATTAACATAACCTTTTTTTCAAGGAGAGAAAATGAAAATGCTCAAAATAAACAAACTCTATTTAGGGACTATCTTGACCGCTCTTTTAATTACTCTGACTTGTACAAATAGCTTGGGATCCAAAAGTTACTTTGACTATCTACTGCTTGCGACAAAGAAAACCTCAACCATGGAGAAAGAAATAACTGAAGCCTCAGATTCAGGATACAGATTTGTTGCAGTAATGGGCGGAGAAACCCTTGGAGGCAATGAGGTTGTTGTCGTAATGCAACGAAGCGCAGAAAATAAAGGAATGGGTCGATACCAATACAAACTACTTGCCACCTCAAAAACCTCAACTATGGAAAAGGAACTTCAAGCAGCTGGGAAAGAAGGGTTTGCATACTGTGGACAAACAGTGTTCTCCAGCACATTTGGAGGAGATGAAGTTGTGGTTATATTGGAGAGAGACCGAGATAGTGACTCCCCTGGGAATTTTGAGTACTCACTTTTGGGAACTAAAAAAACCTCAACTATGCAAAAAGAACTTCATGATGCTGGAGTCAATGGATTTGAACTGGTGGGATTGACAGTGGGGAAAACTAGTTTTGGGGGTTCAGAACTCATTTCAATCCTTCGAAAGCGTGTAGATGACTAATGAGAGTTTTTTGATTAGTCCTTAAGCTACCCAATGATGAAAAGAATTACTAATGTTACTGATGGGTATAGACTGCGGAACACAGGGACTAAAAGCGATTCTCTGGGACAGTGGAAAAAATAGATCTATTTACCCTTGGCATGTGGACCATAGATAATCCCGGAAGAGATCTCTTTGGCAAGGCAACAATGAGAACTCATCTACACAAAAGCTAGTTTCAACTAGCCCTAAACCTCTTTATTTGGATTTAAACGACCGAGCTAGATTCTTAGCCTCAACAATCTGTTTTTGGGTCATCACTTGAGCAACTTTGTCCCGCGTATTTCCACGACTTTTTCTTATGGAACCAGAGGAATTAGAAACCGATAAACTAAACCACATGTATGCCAATACATTGTCCTTTAAAACACCTTTTCCTTCAAAATACATTTGTGCAAGATCATATTGGGCACCAGCAAAACCTTGCTCTGCGGACTTGAGGTACCACTTGCAAGCTTCCCGATAGTTCTGAACGACACCCTTTCCCATCCTGTACATATTCCCAAGGTCCCATTGGGCCATTGAAAATTTCTGTTCGGCAGACTTTAGGTACCATTGAATTGCTTCTTGATGATTTTCCAAAACTCCATGACCACCTTCGTAAATCTTACCCAGGCTTCGTTGGGCCCAAGAATTACCTTGTTCAGCAGACTTTAGGTACCATTTGAGCGCTTTTTCGTAGTTCTGAAGGACGCCTTGGCCATCGTAGTATGTGCGGGCCAAATTGTATTGGGCCCAGGCATCACCTTCTTGAGCACTCAACAACAATTTGTGGTGACCTAAAGTTTCGATTTGTGAATAAGAAACAAGACTAAGGCTCAAAACAAAAAAAGAACACAAGAACAACTTAAACAGGATGTCTTTCATTAGAAAACTCTTACTCACTGACATGCTCGAGAAAAACCATACGGGCATCTTTTCGACCCTTCCCATCTTGACTCTCTACTCATGCCTGAAGATCTTCTTCCAGACTTTTCTTGAGCGACACTATCATGGACTAGAAACATTCCAGTTTGGTTAGTGCACGATGAAAAAGTTCTAACATTTGATCCCGCTCCTTACTGGATGGATACTTCCCTTCAAGCCGGTATTTTTCTTTGTAATCCTGTAATTCTACACAAGTCCTTTCTACATCAGAAGTCACACGAATTGGACCGTCTCCAACTAGAACCCTTATAGCTGCTGTGTGCGCTATCGTGTGTTGGAGGACTCTTGTCGCTTTCAATAGCCTATTTTTTCGTCCCCCTTTTCCCCTTGCCGCAAACCAGCCACTCCTATCTACGTACAATCGATGATGGATTAATTGTCGGAAAACACCCCTTTCATCATGCCTGTTTTTTGATTCGACTTCTAAAATGGTTCCGTTATGAACAATTTCCATTCCAAGGATGGGTTGTGAACTACTGATTTCTGCCTCAATTTCGATTTCTCCTCCGCCTTTGGGTAGCTGAATAGTGGAACCGAGTTCTTGTCCATTAACTTTGAGATTTATAATCGGTCCACTGGAGACAACACCTGTTCCATTTTCCACAGCAGTTTTCCACTTCTCGAAGTCAGTAGGATCCTCTACCTGAACATAGGTCCGAGTTTCCCCTAAAAAAGGTTGCCAGGGTTCCCTGAAAGGATTGTTTGGAAGATCTGTACCCGCCACTGGAGTAAGAAATACACCGGAGTTCAACAATCGATACCAGACATCGAGTCGGTAAAGGTGGGTATTAGACAGTTCAATGAATTTGCTGGCCCCCAACAGCGCATCCAGAGCAACCGTTGACGCCTGTCCAAAAGTTCCTCCATGCGCTGCTCCTCCGATTCCACCGGACGAATAAGTTTGATTAAGAACACTATAGGAATTCGGCCAATGATATAAATGTGCTGGTTGTCCAATTCCACCCACAGAGATGGGTTTAATTAGACTACCCGGCAAGAAAAGGAGGTGATGCCCCTGATAAACTCCTCGAAATTCCTCACCTGGAATCAACGAGACTTTTTTGTTTTTTCCTATCCCAGCTCTTCCATAAGAACCTTGCCGTGCCCAGACACCATCAAAGTTCCCTCCTTTTAGGACCATGAATACAGCACTGTCCAATCCATCAGCTTCGATCATCTCAAACCAAATAGGATCTATTCTTTTTTCAGTACGTTCAAAGTGAAGGTGTGGGTCCATGCTAGACCAGCCTTTAAGCGAGATGTCGCTCCATCGCTTCAGACGAACTGTCACCTCATCACCAGCGGAAAACTCTGTCTCAACTGGAAGATACTGATATCCTTTTTTTACCCAGACCCTACCGTTGCTTCCTGTGCCCATTGGCAATGGGATAGACACGGGGCCCCTTCCGCGAGTGTATAGAACGGTCTTTCGTTGTTTCTTCCCAGTATGGATAGTTGTGAAGTGAATACCGTGGTCATCTAAATATTCAGGTATGTAGGGATCACCTTCCCATTCCAAGAAAAAACACGCTGAGACATCTTTTTCTGTCTCATTATCCATTACCCTCAGTTTCATTATGGGAGTATCCGGCTTTGGAAAAACGGCAGTCTGGATAAAAAAGGTAGGGTTATCAACCGTATTTACTGGAAGATGATTACCGAGAGAGAGGCTACTCAATGATATCAACAGAAATTTGATCACCAGAATTGAAAACCAATTCATCTCTATATCTCAAAAATTATAGTTGAAACTAACAAGACTAAGATAATTCAAGACATCCTTACTAGATTCTCTTAAGGACAAATTGACTACTTTCTTTATTCATAATTAAATATCAACATGAAAAACTTAAATTTCAAAGCTACTAAACATGCGAGCGAGCTTGAGAGTCAAGGTTATACCTTGATACCAAATACCTTAAATGAAGATCAGATCAGGGAAGCAACCGCAGCGATTCTTGAAGTCTACAAAACTGAACACGACGTGGCAAAGGGAGTTGATACGCAAACTGATCACGCCTTATGTGTTCACCATTTGTTTGCAAAACATCAGTATTTTGAGGAGTTCCATCTAAACAAAAAGGTAAATGAGGTGATTGGACTTGTCCTAGGGGATGACTTTGTCCTATCAGAATCCCATGCCCGATCTGTCTTGCCAAGCAGCGGTCGCGAAAACAGACATGGCTTTCAAGTTCACGTGGATCGTGAAATGTTCAGTGTCCAACCCTTTCAAGGGAGTACCCACCATTACCCAATGGCTGTAAACATTGCCTGGTTCTTAGTCGATTTTACTGAGGACAACGGCGCGACACGACTCTGGCCTGGAACCCACAAACTCCATCAAATCCCAGACCCAGAAAAGGATTACTTAGACATACCCAACACAAGAGCTCTAGGACCTGCAGGAACTTGTGTTATCTGGGATGCTGCGCTCTGGCACGCGACTGGAAGAAATACGAGTAACCATATTCGGCACTCAGTTCTAGGATTTTATCACCGAAAATGGATACGGGGCACAATCAATGTAGAACATGTTGTTAATCCTAAAATACTGGCCCGACTGTCACCGGCAATGCGTCGCCTCCTCGGATCATATGACTGGCCCCCTGATTATTCCGCTGTAAACAAGATGACACCTGAGGAAATTTCTAACCTAACACCTGAGGAAAGAGAGGTTCTCGGGTTTATGATCTACTGAACAATTATCATAATTAGACACTTGAAAAATTGAGGAGGAACATTGTCATCACAAAAGGTAGGACAAATAGAAATTGGCCTTTGCAGTGACCTGGGAGGAACTGCACTTTTGGGTATCCCTGGGCTTGATCGAATCCGGAGATCCGACAAAACAACCATTGGAATTCGCCAATACAAATCCGATTGTCGTCTCTTTTTCAACCATTTAAAAGAGCTAATTGCCAATTATGATGAAACTACACAGATTGATTTTATCGAGACTGTCCCTCCTGAGCATCGAGCCGAGGAATTTGCTGAGGTTGCTTCAGAAGTGGGTATACCACTAAAGCAATTTACCCGACTATGTGTTATCGGTGGCAATGAAGAAGAGTTGGATGGGCTAGTAGCAATGAGTAAATATCTCGAACTAGCTAAACGAACCGGAACAGTCGATCGGATTAACTTTCAAATCCTCGGCGACCTCACAAATCCTAGTACAGATTCCATTGTGGAGTTCTATATAAAAGCTGAGGAAATGGCCCAGAAGTACGACATAAAACTTCTCACAGAAACCCATGTCGAGCGCTACAATCATGATCCACGACGAATGGTTTCCGTCCACAGCTCCCTACAGAAGGCTACTAATGGTCAAATGGGTATCCGAGTGTGTGCCGATCTATCTCATTATGTCCACCAAATCGGTAACAGCCACTTTCCTCAATGGTCGTCTATCTCCTCAGGAAAACTTCTCTTAGACCCATTCAATCCTGATAATTATATAAGTCGCAATATCATCGAGACTGGCATGGTGTGGGGTGGCCATCTTCGTGTAGCAACTCCAAACAATCTACCTCCAGGTCACGGTAGTATCCAATATCCAATTGCAGATCCTAGAACCGATCCAACCACGGCTAAAAAAGCCTTTGGAGGCATGAAACAACCATGGGATGAGAGAAAAATCAAACATTGGAAAGAGTTCTATCGTCAGATATTCACTCATCAGCTTAGGCATCCAAACAGACCTGTGGCTCGATTTGCATCGGAATTCATTGGCGATGGAGGAGTGGGTGACTATAGGGTAGACACCTATCAAAATGTCTTCCAAAACATCGCTGCAGCCACAATGGCTCAGCGAATGATTCAAGAAATCATAAAGGAAATATAGAGTTAGGTTCCCTTATCCCTAAAGCTCAAAAACTTTTTAGTTCGACCTAATGTCTTCCCTATTAAGACAATCCATCACTTTTTCCCATGGACCAATTCAAACTATCAAAGATTCTGTAAACCGCTCAGGTGTAATCAAGTCCCCAAATGAACAACTTATCCAACGACTTCGGGAACAAGTTATTGGGTTGGACAATGTAGACCATTTCGCAGCCAAGACCCTTAGAAGATTCTAACTTGTACAGAGGTTCCCCAACCTCTTTGAATCGCTGGAAGAGGTCACCACGCAAGTGATTAATAATTAAGGGTAGTTCTCTATCTAGTGATTGAGCATGCAAACTGTACTTGATCAAGGTCAAAACATCATCCACGCTCCCACCAAATTCGATTATTCCTTGCTTGTTTATCGCCTGACCAACAACGACATAAGCTGAGACCTGATGGTCCCGCTTAGAGACCCATACAGTGGTTTTGGGTAATGTCAGCAAAGTAGCATACTCACTCCATGAACGCTGGGTACGAACAGACTCATTCTCATGAAGCTTAACAACACCAGCCAAATGTCTATCCAAATCAAAGTGTTCGATACGTTCAGGATGCTCAGATTTAGAAGTAAGTTGTTCAAGTAAAGGCACCTTAAAACGCAGGTCCTTGGTAAACCATCCCTCTGGAGTGAAGACTTCCCACCCTAACTTTCGATAGAAAGACGGATACCCCGTCCAAAGAATACCCAGATCGTAAGCTTCCTCTTTCATGGTGCGCTGCAAATCCTGCATCAAACGAGCTGCATATCCTCGTTTACGGAACTCTTTATCGGTGGCAACGAGAACAACCACAGCCATCTTTAAATTCAGCTCCTTTAAAGAAAACTGGCAAGGAAAGATCGCCGCATGACTAACCAATTCGCCATCAACCTCAATTACACGACAATTGCAGTAATTCTCGGGAACAAAAACTAATGGGAAATCGGCTAGTATCTCTTGGTCGAAAACATTGTTTTGACGCCGGAAGATATCATTAAGTAATTCTGCCAAGGAAACTATGTCATTCGCCTGAATACAACGCAATTTCTCCATAAATATATTTTCTCGCAGTAGAGTTCTCTTTACCCTATCCGACTATGGTTTAAAATTTCACACGAGGGTATTCAAGATAGAATCCTTAAGTCTCTAAAATCATCTGCTCCCTTTTCGAAAGAAAAATCTCCTGATTTCTTTGGATCTCAATTGCTAATACGATTCGCTAACAAATATCAATCTTCAGTTTGTTGTTATCTTTTTCTGAACCTTAGAAAGTTTCGTTAGACGACTATACCCAAAATCGATAGCCTGAAAACTGCACCTCAGAAAACATCCAATAGTTTTTTTAGCTTTGACTATTGATACTAACTTGAATAGGGAATTATTCTACTATTCTAAAGTTGTGTTACTTTGATTTAATTAAAGATTAATTCTCAATCTGAAATAGGGGATGAAATCTTACCAAGGGATTTGATTAACATTCTTAACAAGAAATTCAACCAACATTTTCTGACAGCGCTGGTCGGCATCTTTGTGATCGTCGTCTCTTCATGCTCTAATGCACCTCTTAAACGGCCCAACATTCTCATCGCAATCTCTGATGACCAATCCTTCCCCCATGCCTCAGCCTACGGTTTAACTGGTATCCAAACTCCGTCCTTTGATCGGGTAGCAAGCCAGGGAGTTCTATTCACAAATGCTTTTGCTGCTTCCCCAGGCTGTAGCCCTTCACGTGCTTCTTTACTGACTGGACTTCAACCATGGCAACTTGAACAAGCGGGAACCCATGCAAGTTCCTTTCCCTCGCGATTCACTGTCTATCCTGATCTATTTGAAAAGGTAGGTTACTTTGTGGGTTACACAGGTAAAGGTTGGGTGCCAGGCAATTGGAAAGTTGGAGGCTGGCAGCGAAACCCTGCAGGACCAGAATATAACAAGCGAACCCTAAGTTCAGTTCCACCTGGCATAGAAAAAGTAGATTACTTTTCGAACTTCCAGGATTTCTTCGAAGCTAAGGCACCTGACCAACCCTTTTGTTTTTGGTTCGGCTCCCACGAGCCTCACCGAGGATTTGCACCTCAATCTAGTGTGCGATCAGAAAAACGCTTGGAGAATATTCTGGTCCCACCCTTTTTGCCCGATACTCGTGAAACCCGAATGGACTTGCTTTCTTATTTCATTGAAATTGAGTGGTTTGACCGACACCTTGGAATGATGCTGGATTTACTCGAGCAAGAGGGAGAACTTAAGAATACTTTAGTCTTGGTTACTAGTGACAATGGCATGGCTTTTCCCAGTGCTAAGGCCAATCTTTATGAATATGGCATTCACGTACCAATGGCCGTCAGCTGGCCAGCTCGTTTCCCAGATGGACGCGTTGTTGACAAGCTCGTGAGCCTCACTGACATTGCTCCCACTTTTTTGGAAGCCTCAGGCATCAATCAAGAGTCTACGTTAATGTCGGGACGGAGTTTTTTGTCTCTTTTGGAAGGTAACAACAACACTGATGACCCTCCTCGAAAAAGCGTTGTAGCAGGGCGCGAGCGCCATTCCTCTTCACGACACCTAAACCTTGGATATCCTTCCAGAGCAATTCGCACAGAAAAATTTCTATATATTCATAATTTTTCACCACAACGATGGCCAGCTGGCGCACCTCAGAAAATAGAAGAAAATGGACAATTGGGACCAATGCATGACGCTTATCACGACATCGATACTGCGCCGACATTGTCACTATTGATCAAACGCCGAAATGATCCTCAAATCAAACGTTACTTTCAACTCGCCGTAAGTAAACGCCCATCGGAAGAATTGTTCCAGGTGATATCTGATCCTGGATGCCTGGTAAATCTTGCTAACGATAGCAAATATACAACTGTCAAAAATCAACTTTCTGAAAAGCTTGAAAGATATCTTACCCAGACAGATGACCCCCGCATAGGTCCAGACGGAGAGATTTTTGAAACATACCCACGCTACTTACACATGAGAAAATTTCCTCCCTCTCCGTGAGACTCGTCTCTTTTCTAATTTCTAGTTAATCTTTTTAATATGGGTTCTCACTCTTCTTTATATAGCTCACACAAAAGACTGTGACATCAACCCCTCAATTTACCATTAATTCCCCACGACATAGATAACACTTACTATTACTTTAGTAACTCTATCTAGTAATATAATGGGTGTAAGTTGGTTACAAAAAACCATAATTATTGAAGAGAACTCCCTATTTTGAGAATACTCCTATGAATTTAACTTGGAAAAAACAACTAGAGGATAAGATTGATCCTGAGATTTCGAGAGAAATTGATGTTTTTGAAGTTCAGATGGACTTGAGACAAAAGGGAAAGTTAGACGAAAAAATTTTTGCTGAAGCAAGACTTCGCCGTGGCATTTACGGACAACGCTATGACAACGGAGAGCGACATGATGGGGTCCGGTCCCAACAGCTTGTCTTTCCTAGCGGAGAAACTGTTAAGGGGCCAGAAACTCTCTGGGATGCTCCCGGTATGCAGCGTATCAAGATTCCCTACGGAGGAGTGACTCCAGACCAGTTGGAAGTCCTCGCCGATATCAGCGAGGAATATGCGGACAGCATTCTTCATGTCACAACACGCCAGGATTTCCAATTACACTTTGTGCATATTGACGATACACCCGATCTGATGCGACGTTTGGCTACTGTCAACATTACGACCCGAGAAGCATGTGGAAACTCCGTCCGAAATGTCACAGCCTGTCCGCGCGCTGGAATATGCAGGGAAGAAATTTTTGACGTCACTCCTTATGCACGAGCCTGTGCTCGTTTTCTATTAGGGCATCCAGATGTGCAGGACTTTGGTCGAAAATTCAAAATAGCCTTCTCTGGCTGTGAAGCTGATGCCTGTGGTTTAGTGATGCTGCACGACATGGGCGCTATTGCAGCCACCCGTATCGTTAGTGGAGAAATCCAGCGAGGGTTTAAACTCTATGTAGGGGGTGGATTGGGAGCCGTACCGCATCAGGCCCAACTTTTCGATGATTTTTTACCAGTTGAGAATCTTCTCCCTACCGCCCAAGCAATTTCTAGAGTCTTTGCGCGCCACGGAGAAAAGAAGTTTCGCTCTCGAGCCCGAATCAAATTCCTAGTTGCTAAATTAGGAATTGATGAATTCCGAAGGCTGGTACTAGAAGAGCGGAAAAAACTGCCACACGATCCAAACTGGACCAGGTATATAGACGAGACTCCGGATGAAATCCCACATCTCGAAATGGAAAACAAGGGTGATAAGAACAACTCAAATCAATTTACTAGATGGTGCTCCACTAACGTTTATCCTCAAAGACAAACAGGATTTTCCACCGTAACAATATTACTTCCCCTGGGGGATATTAGCTCTGACCAGACACGCAAGTTGGCTGATTTAGCACGGGAAGTCGCAAGCGATTCAGTGCGTACAACCGTAGATCAAAATATTGTTTTTCGCTGGGTTTTGGAAACTAATTTACCCTATCTCTACAAGGAACTAGAGGCAATCGGACTTGGTCTCTCCGGCACTGATACAATTACGGATATCACAGCTTGTCCAGGAACAGATACTTGCAAGTTGGGAATTGCCTCATCGAGAGGGCTAGCATCGGAATTGACCCGTCACCTGACAGCCGGAATCGAAGACAGAGAGGACGCTGTTAAAAATCTTCACATCAAGATCAGCGGATGCTTTAACTCATGCGGACAACATCATGTTGCCGACATCGGATTCTTTGGAGGAAGTCGAAGCGTCGGTGGACGAAAAGTTCCTCATTTCCAAATCATCCTGGGTGGACGCTGGACCCAAAACGCTGGATCTTATGGGTTGGGTATCGGGGCTGTTCCCTCTAAAGCCGTACCAAAGGCACTCGATAGAATTACCGGTTTTTTTGTTCAAGAACGTAAGGATAAGGAGAGCTTCCAGGAATTCGTGACCCGAATTGGGAAAAAAAAGCTTCGAGATCAGGTCACAGACCTTTTAAAACTTCCAGCATACGAAAAGGCACCTGAGTACTACTCAGACTGGGGCGATCCCCGTGAATTTTCCATCGGAGACATGGGAACTGGAGAATGCGCCGGTGAAGTAGTTTCATTCGGAGAATTTGAGTTAGCCAGTGCGGAACAACTAGTTTTTGAAGCACAGATCAAACTTGACGATCAGGAACTTCTAGAAGCCAACCAACTTGCCTATCAAGCCATGCTTGAAGCTGCCAAAGGACTCATAAAAATGGAAAAGTTCATAGCACCTCAACAACCTGATTCCATTGTCAGCGAGTTCAAAACACTTTTTCATGAAACCCAGATTTTTCACGATAAATATGCAGGTTCTAAGTTTGCTGACTATCTTTTCAGTAGGCATGAACGTAACGGAGAAAAGAATACAGTCAATGGAGTAAAACGGCTGGTAGGAGAATCTCAACTATTCATAGAAGCCGCCTATGCTTGCCGAGAACGCATCGAGCAAAAGAAACTACAGTCTCAACAGTCCTAGTCTAGACTAAAATGAAACAAGAGATCCAAAATCAGGACCTAAAACACCAAATCCACAAACTGGGATGTAAGCTTTATTTGATCCCATCAGAAAGTTTGGATTTCGGAAATTTCATCAAGGTATTTAGTCAATGGATTCAAAAACAACTGATACAGGATCACTTGCTTATTGATGTCCATGATTATCGCCACGTCTACAACGGACCCGGTATCTTGCTAGTAGGTCATGAAGGCAATTTCAGTCTCGACTTTGAGATGGGGAGACCTGGTCTGTCCTATTATCGGAAACAGCGTATTGAGGATCATGTCGAGGTATGCCTTAGGACCTCCCTTTTGACACTAGTTAAGGCCTGTCAGCTACTACAACAAACCAAACAGTTCAGTAACAACTTGAGATTTTCAACTAATGAAATTCTTGTTTTTTCCAATGATCGCCTAAATGCACCAAATCAAAAAAATACTCGTCTGCTGTTCGAAAAAATATCCGCTAGACTATTCGATGGACTCTCCCCAGAAAGAAAATCTTACTCTTACCCAAAGACGGACTCCCGAGATCGGTTTAAGGTAACACTAAATCTTCCTGACCTGGACCTTGATTCACTTTTTCAACGATTGAAAGTGAGTTGCTGATTCCCATCGTTTGTTCTTCTCGATACTAAAGAAACCTCCACTACCTTCGCCATGATGCTCAGAAACTAATCTCACGGTACCCTGTCAAAGCCTCCTTGCCCCGTGTAACACCCAAGGGAAATAGAATTTCATAATTAGGGATCTAAACATTGACAAACAAGGAACTTCCCAGCTGACTCAATCCAAACCATGAAATGAGTAAACACGGAAAATTTCAATTAGTAAATAACGAAGAAAAGTATAAATCGAAATCAATCAACAGAACGAGCTATCATAAAAATAGGAGAAGACTTGTTCAAACTCATTGCACTTGTGCTATTCGTTCAATCAGGAATTCATAGCCCTCCCTCCTCTAATTCAGACCCCAAACCTCAGGGGGAAAATGAGAAACGGGTCATCCTCGGAGAGACCATAGTTGTGACAGCTGCTCGGAAGGAAGAACCTATCCTTGACTCTATCTCATTCGTAAGCATTTTGGACAGACAAGATCTTCTTCTTAGACCTCCACTTGTGTTAGACGATCATCTACGGAGAATCCCTGGTTTCAGCCTTTTTCGGAGGTCCAATAGCATCTCCTCCCATCCCACCACTCAAGGAATTTCCCTGAGAGGAATAGGACCCAGTGGTACCAGTCGCAGTCTAATTCTCTTAGACGGAATCCCTCTTAACGACCCATTTGGGGGTTGGGTTTATTGGAATCGAATACCAACCATTTCTCTATCACAAGTGGAGGTTTCAAGAGGGGCGACAAGTCAACTTTATGGAAGTTCTGCTATGGGAGGCACAGTACAACTTCGTACCCTTCCAATCGAAGACAGACGTTTTCATTTTCTGGGACAGATGGGAAATCGAAATACCTACGATTTCAGTGGTTTTTCCACGGATGTAATCGGAGACTGGGGCTATCTTCTTTCTGGTCGAATATTCGAAACAGATGGATTTTTCATAGTTCCGAAAAAGGAACGTGGAACTGTGGACACTCCCGCTGATGTAAAGTTTCAGAGCTTTTTCGGGAAAGTGAAATTTAAAAACGGATTTGCAGGGGTAAACTTTTTCAGAGAAAAGAGAAGTAACGGAACAAAAATTCAGAGAAATGATTCCTGGCTTGCAATGGTGAATGGGGGAGTAACTGGTACTAATTGGAAACTTAACTTCTTCAGCCAATTCCAGGAACTCAACAGTTCCTTTTCACGCGTTCTTACAGGACGGTCCCAGGAGTTTAGAACATCTCAGCAACACTTTCCTTCGTCAGGTCTTGGAAGCTCTTTTTCCTGGCAACCCACTGAAACAACCCTAGTAGGAGTTGACTGGAGACAATCTCGTTGGGATGGAAGAACTCAGAACTTCAGCGGAGTCTTTGGACAATATCTAAAGCCTGTCCACCCTCGTCTGGATGTTCTGCTAGGAGGACGCTTTGATATTTGGCAAAATCATGTTAATCAGACGAGTCTAAATCCTCGAGCTGGACTTCTATTTCGGGCATCCAAAACTTTAACCTTTCGTACTTCCATCTACCGAGGGTTTCGAGCTCCGACCCTCAACGAACTGTATCGCCCTTACCAAATTGGAAACATTGTTACCCAGGCCAACAAAGAACTTTTAGAAGAACGGCTTTGGGGGACAGAAGGGGGACTAGAATTTCATCCCCATCCAAATATTTTAATTCGGTTAAATGGATTTTGGAATACTCTGAAGGATCCCGTTTCCAATGTAACTTTAACTGTGGAACCTAATCTAATTGTTCGTCAGCGCCAGAATCTAGGAAGTGGCACAATAAAAGGTGGAGAAGCACTATTAAGACAGAGGCTGACCTCTCGTTGGTCTGTGATGATTTCTTACCTTTATTCTCAGGCTGTAGTAGATAACAGTGGCCTTCTATTTCCTCAAGTACCTCGGCATCAAGGTGTTGCCACTCTTGAGTATCTAGGACCATTACAAATCGTTTTGGAAGGACGTTTTATGAGTCGTCAATATGAAGATGATCTAAATCAGCTTCCTCTAGCAGGAGGTGGCCTTCTTGATTTCCAAATCCAAAAACCCTTTACAGACCAACTCGAGATCTTTGTTGGGATAGAGAACTTTTTTAACCGGCAATACCCTGTAGGACGTCTACCCATTGTAAGGGTGGGAACACCCTTAATGGTTCACGGTGGAATTAGGTTGAGGATCGGTCATTGAATAGATTTTAATGCATCAATATTCTTGACCGGCGACGATAAGAGTCCAATCAGAAAATCCTCTGTAACTGGGACCTTACGTCATCAAACGTATCAAAAGGGTAATAACATATACTGTTTTCTTCGCAGTGTTTGGCAAGGTAGCGCTTTGCAAATAAGTGATCAGCATAGGGTATTGCACAAAGATCAGAAGTCCCATCACCAATGTAAACAAGCTGCTCCACATCACTACGAACTTTTGCTAGGACCCTATCTTTCATCATTTTTGGATCAGCTCGATAATGCCACCCATCTGTATCAATTTCGACGGAATGAGCATAAACCTCAAGACCAAGATGACCCACAAAAAGTTCGATCACGGGACGCATTCCCGAACTAACAATCCGTAAAGAAATTTCCTGCTGGCGAGTCCAGGACACAAAACTATCAAAAAAAGGGTCCACTGTTATCTCTTTTTTAAGAACTGGGACCACCTCTTCCCAAGAAATTTTAACCGAGGCTAATTCGTTTTCGATTGCCTCACAAACGCTCCATTCTCCGGACTGAATTCGATCCAAGGCATCAGATCTAAAGCGGTGACCTCCTCCATAGTTCTCTGTAAGAAACACTATAGAATCTCGACTAGTTATGGTTCCATCAAAATCACAACAAATCGAGATCATCGGACAATCCTATGCTAAATTCTACTAGTTACATGTCCTGATAATTTTAAACACGACATGTGAAGTAGAGAGCTGGTGGGACATTCATCCAAACCGGCTTGCTCCTTACCACTTGTGTAAAATTGTCACTAAGTCTCCGGAGAAAACGACGACCTCCAGGCAAGGAAAATGCATGGAGATAGGTGTAAGTGACAAAAACACCAGCAGGGCCAAGCGACTCTCTAATTGCTTTCATATAATTTTCTTGCTGTGTTCGTGTGAATATTGTCCATGGTAATCCACTGATAATAGCATCAGCTTTTTCAAACCCACGTTGATGAAGAATACTCGAAAGGTTTTCTACACTATCATGAACAACCTCAAGTCCTGGAAAACGGGATTCCATAAAAGCTGCAAAATGAGGATTTATTTCGATGGCTAGAAAACTACAGTTCTCCTTTACACGAGGCAAGAACACTTCTGTGAGAGCCCCCGATCCAGGACCGATTTCCAGTACTGTGCGAGTCTGTTCCCAATCCACAACATCGGCCATTTTTTTTCCTAAAGTCCGACCACTGGGCATAATTGCTCCCACAGATCGGGGATTTCTAAGAAATCGAAGAGCAAAATGTATTGGTTCTGTCAGCATCACTTTTACCACTCAGAAACGTTAGTATGATGTTGGCTATTATATGAATCTAAAAAAAAACAGCTAATATTAAAACACTATTGGATGTGGTTTCCTCCCAATTGTATTGAGGTAACAATTAAGCGTCAATATTTGCACAAATCATTATCCTTCTTTATTGTGTTAGAAAAGTTCTTCATTATAAGGATAAACATTTACTACTTATGCTTACCCGTTTATCTCTCTTAAGCCTATTTTCGTTTGCTTTAGGCTGCTCTGTTGTTGACAACAACCGGAATCCTCGTCCAAAGCAAGATCGTACACAAGGCTGGACGAAAAAAACCACCGGTCCGACCAAAGATCTTGCGGAAGAAGCTGTTAGTGTGAAAGCTGTGTATGTAGTACGAAAACCTATTTCACGTTATTTAATTGCTAATACCTCCCTAGAGCCAATTCGAGAGATCACTGTCTATGCAAAGGTTAATGCACTTGTTGAGGATCTTCTTGTAGAGGAAGGGGACTTGGTTAAGAACGATCAGCTGCTCGCTAAACTAGATGATAAGGAAATTAGAAATGAGTACAATCAGGCTAGGATTGCTGTCTCTCAGTCCCGCCTAACTCTCGAACAAGCAGAGATCCGATCTCGACTTTCAAGGGCCAATTACAAACGTTCAGAGGACCTAGTAACACAAAAACTAATTAGCCCCCAGGAACATGACCAGGCAGCTCTTACCAACGAAACAGATTCTCTGGCTGTAACATTGTCCTTCCAGGAAAGAGATGCTGCGGTCTCCAGAATGGAGGCAGCTCAGCTTCAACTCGACTATACGGCTATTCGTTCTTCTATTAATGGTGTTGTCACTGAGCGTCTCATAGACATTGGGGACCGTGTCAATCTAAATGAAGCTTTGTTCGTTGTACAAGACTTCCATAAGTTGTGGGCTCGTATTTTTATACCCGAAAAGGAAATATCACAAGTTCGTATTGGCCAACAGGCTAAACTTAAGATGCAAGCCTATCCAGAAAAGTTCTTCCGGGGTTCGATTAAGATGATCAGTCCTATAGTAGACTCGGACTCTGGAACCATTAAGGTTACCTTAGAGGTTGAGACTCGCCAAAATCGTCTCCGACCTGGAATGTTTGGAACAGTATATATAACAACAGAAACTCACCCTTTGGCAATTGTCGTACCTGTTCAATCTATTGTCCGAGAACGCGATGAGAATAGAGTCTTTGTCGTTGGCAAAGACAATAGAGTAAAAAAACGTAAAGTTGAGATTGGGTTCAGGGAAGACAACGAAGTGGAGATTTCTTCCGGATTGTCTGAAGGCGAAACCGTAGTAACTGTGGGTCAGGAAGGGCTTAATGATGGATATTTAGTGTCCATCCTTGAATGGGAGGATACAAAGAAAGGAGCACTTTCGACTATACCTTTGGGGGAAAATACTTTGACTTCAGTGGCTAGATTAATTGTCACTCCTTCCCTAAATGGATCCACTAACTAAATTCAGAAAAACAAAGTTTTATGGACTGATACTGATTAGTTGATTAATCCAGACTTCATAGAAAAAAGACTAGACCTAATGACCGAAAACTT
This sequence comes from uncultured Acidobacteriota bacterium, assembly GCA_964569605.1. Classification (GTDB taxonomy): domain Bacteria; phylum Acidobacteriota; class UBA6911; order RPQK01; family CBDAPI01; genus CBDAPI01. Next base: position 10,972 of record CAZMUJ010000036.1, on the reverse strand, counting down.
TAAAAACTTAGAACATTCTGTCAGTTTTGGATCACTAAACTTCCTAACTTATAGAGCTACTCAAATTAAAGTCTAGACTCTATGTAAACGCATTGTAGATATCTTTCCTAGAGTCATCGATGAAAATCATTGATTTTTCTATCAATCGGCCTGTTACAGTCACAATGGTATTTTTTGCTCTGTCCCTATTCGGGGCTGTGGCATACAACAAGCTCTCCCTTAGTCTTCTTCCAGACATTTCTTATCCTACTTTGACTATTCGTACTGAATTGGAAGGAGCGGCTCCTGAAGAAATTGAAACTCTCATTAGCAAAAAAGTTGAGAATGCCGTGAGTGTGGTCGATAACGTGGTCAGCGTAAATTCTGTCTCTCGATCCGAGCGCTCAGATGTTATTGTTGAGTTCCGTTGGGGAACCGACATGAATTTTGCTTCTCTTGCATTGCGCGAGAGGCTGGATTTAATACAGCTACCTCTGGATTCTGAAAATCCCATTCTTCTTCGCTATGATCCGTCTGCCGATCCTATCATGAGAGTTGGTGTTTCAGGCTCGCATAACCTTTCAATGATTCGGTATCTTTGCGACGAATTTGTCAAACCCGAATTGGAAAGCCTTGGAGGGGTTGCGGCAATTCGGGTGTCCGGAGGGTTAGAGCAAGAAATCTTGGTTGAACTAGAAGAACAAATGCTGACTTCACTTGGTGTTTCCATCCAAAATGTCACGAACCGACTGCAACAAGAAAACATAAATCTCACAGGTGGAGAACTACGTGACGGGGGAGCTAAATACCTAGTCCGAACCCTCAATGAATTCAAGGATGTTAGAGAAATTAACGATGTTATTGTTGCTCAAAAAAACGGAATCCCTATTAGAGTTCGGGATCTGGGAAACGCTTATTCAGGCTTCAAAGACCGCGATGTCATCACCCGTATCAATGGTCAGGATAGTGTAGAGTTGGCTGTGTTTAAGGCAGCAGATGCCAATACAGTTGCAGTAGCTCAACTTGTAAAGAAACAGCTAGATCAACTCGAAACAAATTACCAAAACACAAGCAATGCAGTTACCTTCAACACTGTTTTTGATCAGTCTAGATTCATTAAACAGTCAATCGATGAAGTTTTAAAAACCGCCTTTTGGGGTGGGCTTCTCGCAATCATTGTACTCTTTGCTTTTCTTCGTAGTCTCAAAACTACTTGCATCATCGGCCTATCTATACCTATCTCAATCATCACCACCTTTTTTTTCATGTATAGCGCCAGGGTATCCCTGAACATCATGTCATTAAGTGGACTAGCTCTGGGAATCGGGATGCTAGTTGACAACTCAATCGTTGTCCTAGAGTCAATTTTTCGTTATCGTTCCTTGGGCCATGGCCCACGAGAATCTGCCAAACTAGGAGCTTCTGAAGTTGGAGGTGCAGTTGTAGCCAGCACGATTACTACCATTTGCGTATTCCTCCCTATCGTTTTTGTGGAAGGAGTAGCAGGACAGCTCTTCTCAGATCAGGCTCTAACCGTCACTTTTTCTTTAATTGCCTCTCTGGTTGTCGCGATCATGTTAATTCCAATGCTTTCGAGTCTGGGAAGACAGAAACCAGCAACTAACATAAAAACCCAATCCTACCCAACATCAAATCAGTTTTTCCTGGTTTCCCCATACCAGTGGATTTTAGCTTTAGCAATGCGTTTCAGGTTTCAATCTATTTTAATAGCTACTTTACTATTTGCAGGGTCCGTCCTATTACTGGGACGCTTGGGATCCGAACTTATCCCAGAGATCAACCAAGGAGAATTTTTTGTAGATGTTCGATTGCCAAGTGGAGTACCTGTAGAGGAGACTTCCAACCGTTTGAAGGAATTCGAGGATATATTGACCGAGAACCTTCCTTTAGCCTCTTTCTATACGATAGCTGGTTCTGGGAATCAAACAGGGGTTCAAGCTGTAGAAGAGCAAGAACACATTGGGCAGATATTGGTGAAGCTGAAATCCGGAAATTCACATGAAAAAGAACCACAAGTCATGGAAAGACTTAGGCAGAACTTTAAAAAGATCCCCGGAGTAGAATATAAGTTTTCCAAACCTAATCTTTTTAGTTTCAAGACCCCCGTCGAAATAATTCTGCAAGGTTACAATCTTAAAAGTCTCAAGATATATGCCGAACGCCTGCAATCTCTTTTGCAAGAAGTGGAAGGACTTAGAGATCTTAAGTCAAGTACCGAAGAAGACAACCCTGAGGTGCAGATCCACTTCAACCGACGCCAATTAGCCAAATATGATTTCAGTATCAACCAAGTGGCAGAATTGATTAGAAATAAGGTTCAGGGAGATATACCCACTGAATTTTCTGAAAGAGAACGCAGAATTGATGTGCGTGTGCGGCTTCAGGACATAGATCGATCCAGCATATCGGATCTAAGGAACCTAGTCATAAATCCTGGTCAGGAAAACCCCATCATTCTTTCTTCAGTAGCTGAAGTGAACCTGGAACGAGGACCCGCAGAAATAAGAAGAATTGGTCCGGAACGAGTTGCCATAATCAGAGGAAATATTGTGGGACGGGATCTACAAAGCATCGCTACCGACATAGAATCAGTACTTTCCAATATGTCTCTTCCTAGTGATTTTTATGCCTATATCGGGGGACAGAGCGAAGAAAGATCAGTGGCATTTGAGAGCATGAAATTTGCTCTGATTCTAGCTGTCTTCTTGGTTTATTTGGTCATGGCTTCCCAGTTTGAGTCTCTGATACAGCCCTTCGTCATAATGTTTACCATCCCCTTTGCTGCCATTGGAGCATCTACGGCGCTGTTCGTTACAGACCAGGTACTGAATGTAGTCGTATTTATTGGTTTCATTGTTCTTTCCGGTATCGTGGTAAACAACGCTATAGTTTTGCTGGACCTTACTAATCAGCTACGCCGGGATGGTCTTACTAAATTCGAAGCTATCCAACAAGCCTGCTCCATTCGGCTTCGGCCTATTCTCATGACCACCAGCACAACGGTTCTAGGACTGTTACCTATGGCCTTGAGCCTAGGCGAAGGTTCCGAACTATGGATTCCCCTTGCTATCACAATAATCGGAGGGCTGACAGCTTCAACTGTCTTGACTTTGGTACTGGTTCCTGTGGTCTATTCCCTGGTAGTTTGGGAAAAACATCTATGACCTTTGCTAAATACTCGCTTCAGAAACCTGTCACGATTTTAATGATCGTGATTTCCATTATTGTTTTAGGTTTTATTTCTCTGCAGCGACTTCCCCTCGAGCTGCTTCCTGACTTTTCAGTGGTCAATCTGAGTGTAACCGTTAGCTATCCTTCTTCATCCCCTAGTGAGATAGATAGAGATATTACTAGACCACTAGAAGAAGCTCTTGCAACCCTTAATAACCTCGAGAACTTCAATTCTTCGTCTTCAAACCGATCAACTATTCAACTTGAATTCAAAGAAGGAACGAACATGGATATCGCCTCTGTGGAAATCCGAGACAGAATTGACCAGGTTCGGGATCTTCTCCCTGAAGACATTGACTCAATCAGGATTAATCACTGGAATCAGGATGCCTGGCCGGTCTTCCGATTCTCAGTGGGTTGGAATGGGAAACGAAAGGACCTCAACCACTTCCTTGAAGAAATCCTTCGGCCTCGCTTGGAGAGAATAACAGGCGTGGGAAACGTAGATATTGGAGGATTTTCCAAAAAACAAATTCTAATCGAGATCGACCCTAATCAATTGCAGAGTCTCGGAATTGACATCTTCAGTGTCACTCAAGCCTTAAGATCCAACAACCTAACTTACTCTGGAGGTTATGTTTTTGATGGTGACAGAAAATATACGGTTAGAACTATGGGAGAATTCCGCGATGTCACTGAAATTGCGGGATTTCCCCTATCAGTGGGTGAACTCGCCCTTGGTGACATCTCCAAGATCCGCTACGATTTCCCTAAAAAGAACTCCTTTATGCACCTTAATGGAAATGACTCCGTTAATGTTTCTATCCAAAAATCTTCCAATGCAAACATCGTCCAAGTATGCCAGGCCGCTCGGGATGAATTGGAACAGATCACAACCCAACCACAATACAAAAATCTTTTTCAGTATAAGATCATAAATGATCAGTCTAAAGAGATTGTTAAGAGCATCAATAATTTAAGCCAAGCAGGTTTAGTTGGAGGTTTTCTCGCCTGTTTGATCCTCTTTTTGTTTCTGCGTAAATTCCTTACCACCCTAATCATTGCAGTGGCAATTCCAATTTCGGTGTTGTGCACTTTTGCTTTTATGTACTTACTTCGAGTCGGTACTAGCTCTCAAATCAGTCTCAATCTTATTACTCTTATGGGACTGATGGTTGCCATAGGAATGCTGGTCGATGCAAGTGTGGTGGTCATGGAGAATATTTTTCGAATCAAGCAGGAGAAAGGTCTAGACGCACTGACCGCTGCAGTTCAAGGTACCCAGGAAGTTAGTGTAGCAGTATTAGCATCCGTGGCCACAACTATATCCGTCTTTGCAAGCTTCATGTTCTTAGAAGGGACCATGGCCAAATTTCTGGGTGGATTCGGAACCACAGTTAGCGTTGCCTTACTTGCATCACTGGTTGTAGCACTAACCTGGATTCCCTTAGCATCAAGCCGAATTCTTACCGGAAAGGAAAAGAAAAAGCAGAAGTCTCTCCTACTACTAAAAAATAGCTATGCAGTAATGATGGAGTTTCTACTGAGGAAAAGAGTGCTTGTCTTAATAGTAATGGCAGGCTTGGCTTGGGCTTCCTACACGCTTCTGATGCGTATCGATCGCGAGCAGATGCCTCGATTAGCTCAACGTGAAATCACCCTAGACAGCCTCTTCGAGAAGTCTTTCTCCCTTTCGAAGATGGAGTCTATCCATACCAATGTGGAACAGATGCTTCTTGAACGCAAAGAAAAACTAGAGATCGAATCCATTACCTCCCGAATGGGAGGCCGTCTCGTAGGGCGTGATGGAAAGCTACACGGATCCATTCAGATTTACTTAAAGGAAATGGAGAATCCCACACCTACCCAGTTAGTGCAAAAAAAGATTTTAGCTGTTCTCCCGGTTATTCCTGGCCTTGAATTTAAACCGACACAACTCCGACGGGCTGGAGGTGGGAGCCTTGATATTGAGGTCATTTTGAAAGGAGAAGATCCTTTTCTGTTGAAAATGTACAGTGACATCGTCAAGAAAAGAATTCTGGAGATTCCAGAAATCCTACAAGCTCTTGATTATCGAGACACTGGGACTGATGAAATCCATGTAAAAGTTGACAGTCTTCGCAGTGAAAACTTCGGGGTTTCTCCACTGATGGTTGCTCGCACTTTATCTTCCGCACTGAATACACGTGCCATCACCCGGATCAAAGGGGATCAGGGAGAGATCGATTTGGTCGTCCAAATACCTGAGAGTAAAGACATCACTCTTCAAACAATCGAGAATATCCATTTCGAGAATCGAACAGGGGAGATGATTCCTCTATATTCGGTAGTCGACTTTAGCTATAGAAAAGGCCCCTTCTCCATCAGTCGAGAAAACCGAAAATCCACCATAAAGATCTACTGCGAACCACAGCATGGGGCCTCCAATTTTCTCACTAACACTAAAGTCACAGAAGCCCTGTCAAGTATAAGTCTTCCACCCGGATACAGCTTGGAATTAGGGAAATCTTGGCACCGATTCCTCGAATCTCAAGAATCGAATCTCTTTGCCATTGGTCTGGCATTAATTCTCATGTACATCATAATGGCATCTCTTTTTGAGAGTTTTATCCATCCCTTTACCATTCTTTTTACCGTTCCCTTTTCAATGATCGGGGTTGCAGGGGTTTTTTATCTTACAAACACAACTTTAAATGCTATGTCCTATCTTGGAATCCTAGTTCTCTTTGGATTGGTCGTAAATAATGGCATTATTCTAATCGATCACATCAACCAGCTCCGAAAATCTGGACTATCTAGGAATGACGCGATAATTCAAGGTGGAAGGAACCGCCTCCGACCAATTCTAATGACAGCACTCACGTCTCTCTGTGGGCTACTTCCCCTAACCTTGCCATTTTTCTTGCCCGACCTGTTTCCCAATACAGAGGGAAGAGCTCGTATGTGGGCACCCGTGAGTTTGGCGGTTTTTGGTGGATTGACAACTTCTACTTTTTTGACGCTCTTGATCCTACCGACTATTTATTCTTGGATGGATGACTTGAGCTACTACGGCCTACTGGTTGCCCGCTTTTTGCTTTCTCTACCGGAAAAACTACTCCGTTCAAAAGCCAAAAGCTTAATTTAGAGCTCTATTAAAATCTATAAAAAGAGACTGGGAAACCCTACACGAAACCTCGCCAACATACTTTGCCAAACACAACAGAATTGCGTGTTATGATCCAATAATTATGCTTGAGTGCCCTCCAGATATAAAAATCCTGTTCAACCAGCAGGACTTACAAAAACGGGTTCGAGAACTGGGGAAAAAACTGACTAAAGACCTAGAGGGTCAGACACCAATCTTTGTGGCCATACTTAGCGGGGCTGCCATGTTTCATTCCGATTTGGTTCGACAGGTTAACCTCATGCTCACAGTTGACTACATCTCAGTGAAAAGCTATGGAGATTCTACATGTAGCTCCGGTAAAATCCGAATTTTGAAAGATCTCGAATCTAACATTGAGGGAAAAGATGTCGTTCTGATTGAAGACATCGTCGACAGCGGACAAACAATCAGTTACCTGCTTGAAAATCTATTGACTCGTAATCCTCGTTCCTTAACCCTTTGCAGCCTTCTCTCAAAATCTGCGAGAAGAGAGATCCCGATCAAAATCGACTACATTGGCTTCGAGATTCCGAACTGCTTTGTAGTGGGTTATGGCCTCGATCACGCCAAAAAATACCGAAATCTACCTTATATAGGAATTCTTTCAGCTACTGATTAAGAAGGGTGATTGCTCGTTAACTATTACAGAGCATCACATCGAGTCATAATTAAAACCCTTGTACTCATTCCAAAGATCTTCCAGAGGCACTTTCTCTGCATTACCACGATGTAAAACCACGCGATAACGCAAAAAAATCTCCACATGTTTAGGCAACAACACCATATCAGGACCTGGCCAAACCGAGTTTTGCATACTCTTCATTGACGATGAACGAAGGATCCACGGCTGTGGGTATCCAACAGTAGATGGATGGACTAAGATGGCAAGACCGCTTTTTTGATCGGATTCTCCAAAAGTTGCGGAAAAATCCATCCATGATCCAGCATCAATCGGAGTTCGACTGGCTGTAACTGGACCACCAGCCGCAATAAAAGTTAGATCCTCTACCATCATATTAATTCGAGCGGAAAATCCCCCATACCCTTTTTTACTAGCAGAACCACCAAGATAAACTTGATCCTGCTGTGGAACAAGACGAATTTCGAAGTCAATTTTCTGGAAATCTTCCTCACTCTCATGTACACGAATGACTGTTGTTTCTTCAACAATAACATCTTCACCCCCCTGAAATTCTGGTGATTTCCAATGAAAACGTGCCCGGACACCATCCTTCGTCTCAAGCACGTTAGACTCCTGAAGTTCCCATATAAAACTTTTGCCCAACCAAGAATTTCCGGCCCTAACTTCACCAACAAAAACTCGATGCCATGCCCAAAAAAAGCCCCGATGGTGTAAATGATCATCCGGAAAGTCCTGGGTCATTATTTCACCATCAAGTCCATAAAGTGGGTGAACATAGTTCGATCGTTCGTATTTCCCATCCAGTGACTTCGTTGTCAATTGATAGAAAAGAACAGGGCGGGAATTTTCCTGAAAAAGATAGCCTTCTTCCTGACGCAACACCTGAATCCTTGGGCCAGCTTTATGTTTGTTTAGATCTGGGTTTTGTCTGCATGAAGAGATAAGAACAATACTAAAACAAAGAATGGTTAAGCGAAGTGCCACAGTGGAACATAAAAATCTAGGGGACAATAGAATAAGGTGCATAGCTTCAAGCATACTTTCTTAATCCTTTGCATGAAAGTTTTCAGGTGTTACCAGCTAGAAAAACACAAGGAAGCAAGACACCATCAGTAATCTCTAAGTTAAAATTCTCATCAAAAGTTCACTGAAGAAGATATTTCTTACTCTTTTCTAAACAGCCTTTAACGATAGAAAAGGGCACGTTATTTAGTCCTGAAATATCGAAATTCATTTCCAAAGGATTTTGATCCTTGCAAGTCAGTAGTTTACAATTACTTCCTTCACAATAATATGACCAAAAAAACACAAGAATTGATCAATTCAATATTGAGTGAGATCATCGATGATTGGTACAAATCAGTTTCTTCTCACTACATTACTGAGGAAAGTCTTCTTGAAAACCCTTCAGAAGAAACAACTGCCCAGCTCAAGAGGTTCCATGATAAAAAAGGTCACCGAATCAAGTTCAAAAAATATGACCTAGATACCACATACGGTCTAAAAGCCACCTGGAATGGAAATCAGCTCGAAATCGAGGTCAGTGTCAACAACAAGGTAGAACAATTCGACTACAAGAATTTCAGCAAACAGTTATTCTCACATTATCATGATGCCGGTTCTCTGCCTGTTACAAAACCACAGAACCTTAAACGGCCGAAATATCGAGAGTTGTTCCAACTCCCTGGCCAACTTGACGATGTGTTTCAGGTTGAGAGAAACAAAGATCGTGCCGATATAATGAAACTGATTTTTCAGATCCAAGAAGAGTACATTGACAGACTAATGGCCCGACCAGGTGCTACCAGAGAATTAATTGAAAAATATTGCGTAGCTCCATTTCGGAGTATTTATGCTCGCGTTTATCGAAGCACCCACAGTTCCTAAATCTTTGTTCTTTGGGACTTTGTCAATCTCTATTGATAATCATTCTTACCAAAGTCTAAAGACTTTATAAGCACAAAGCTGCTTACATGAATCGTAGAAGTTTCAGATTCGGAACAAAAAAACATGAACATTGAGGGTCTCGACAGTGAGTTTGAACGAGGAATCTCCCTCTTCAACAGAAGAGAATTCTATAAATGCCATGATTCCATTGAAGATGTTTGGCTTCAGGAGTCTAGCGATCGACAGGCCTTCTTACAGGGATTGATCCAGGCAGCAGTTGCATTTCACCACTATCAAAACAATAAATGGGGTGCAGCTCGTTCGATGCTAAAGCTAGCCTTAAACAATCTCTCTTCCTATCCTCCTAAATTTGAAAAATTCGATCTCCTTAATTTAGTTAAATCCTTGACCGCCTGGAAGAATGCCCTAGACGTTGCTCTGCAGAAGTCACCACGTCCAAATCAAATCGATTTAGTCTATCCGACCATTAAACACTTAGATGGCACTGAAAAACGATACACTAGAGATAATATAGACTCAAAATTGGAAAATCGTGAATATTCATGAACAAAAAATAAAGAAAAGTGCTTCATCCACTCAGAAGCCCTGACGGACAAAGAATTCTCAGTAATCGCTTTTGATACTAGACATCATTCTTACTTGCTATAGCTACAAGTTCATCCTATGAATAAAATGTCATCTGGTAAAGTTGAAAGAGGTGTATATAAAACTATGGCAGTTGAGGACAAACTTAATCCAGAGGATTTGAAAAAATTTATCAAAGGTAAGTATGGATCAGGTGTCCAGGTCGAAGTTTTCCCAAAACAAGACATCAAAACATCAGATTCAGTCGAAGAAGTCGAACAGAAAAGGAGCGAAGCTCTTCAGTTCGACTACAAACCTAGTGAGATAAAGAAATACCTCGATCGATATATTATTCAACAGGACGAGGCTAAGAAGGTTTTAGCTACTGCAATCTGTGACCACTACCACCATATTAGGGATTTAAATAATTCTCAAAAACTCTTGGATTATAAAAAACAAAACATCGTTCTAATCGGACCTACCGGCGTCGGAAAAACTTATCTAATTCAGAACATAGCACGCTTGATTGGTGTTCCTTTCGTGAAAGCAGACGCCACCAAGTTTAGTGAGACTGGTTACGTTGGGGGAGATGTTGAAGACTTGGTCCGAGAGCTCGTGGCGCAAGCTGATGGTGATGTGGAACTGGCTCAGCATGGAATTGTCTATCTTGATGAAATTGACAAAATTGCTGGCTCCCGCAACCTCATGGGTCGTGATGTTTCCGGGCAAGGGGTACAAAGAGGTCTTCTAAAGTTAATGGAAGATACTGAGGTCCCTCTGCGATCTTCTACTGATGTGGCCGGGCAGATGCAGTCCCTACTCGAGTTTCAAAACAAGGGTAAGCTAGAACGGAAAACGGTCAGTACTCGCCACATTTTGTTCATTGTTAGCGGTGCCTTCAATGGACTCATTGACATCATTAAGAAACGTATTGGGTCTACTCAGATCGGCTTCATGACTGAGAAAAATATGGATCAGGAAAAGCATGACAGCCATTTACTCAATTTGGTCCGATCAAAAGACTTTATAGAATTTGGGTTTGAGGCAGAATTTGTAGGACGGTTGCCCGTAGTTGTGCACTGCAATCCCCTGTATGAACAAGATCTATTTAAAATACTAAAATATTCGGAAGGTTCATTGCTTAAACAATATAAGAAGGACTTCCTTGCATATGGGATAGATGCCTATTTTACAGACGATGGGATGCTTGCCATTTCCGAACAAGCGGTCACAGAACAGACTGGAGCTCGCGGATTAATGACAGTGTGTGAGAAAGCCTTTCGCGAATACAAGTACCAACTTCCCGATCATAAGGAAGTTCGGGAATTTGTAGTCACCCGTGAGATGATTGAAAATCCCATCGAGAAGCTCGCGGATCTATTAGATAATCCAGCCATGTACCGATTGAGAGTTGTTGAATTTCAACTGGAGAAATTCAAGAATCAATTTATGGAAAAACATGGAATACAGCTCAGTTTCACACGCGCGGCTCTCGAAAGAATAGCAGAAAAAACGTCCGAAATTAGCCAACCCGTGAT
>CAZMUJ010000035.1:0-7876 GCA_964569605.1 uncultured Acidobacteriota bacterium | reverse complement strand
CCCTAAGGCTACTCCAACAAGTTCACAGACTTGATGCAGGCATTTTGACACACCCTCACGTTGATCACATTCTTGGATTGGATGACCTTTATCCTTTTACTATGCGCACTGGAAAAAACATGCCAATCTACGGAAGCAATGAAACACTTAAAGAGGTCAGGACCACTTTTCGATATTTGTTTTCCGGCAAACGATATCCAGGAACTCCCACTCTGATGCTTCACGCTATCGATAGCCCCTTCCAAATCGGAAATTTACGATTTGAGCCAATTCCCCTATTACACGGACGTCTACCAATTTTTGGATATAGGGTTGGCTGCTTCGCTTATTTAACCGATGTGAGCAAAATACCGGAAGAAAGCTACGAAAAGCTCCAAGGTGTTCGTTATCTGGCCCTAGATGCTCTTAGGGACCAGCCCCATTTTAGTCATTTCAGTCTTAACGAATCCATTGAAGCAGCAGAGCGAATCGGCGCCGACCAAACTTATCTAATCCATATGTGCCATAACCTTGACCATGAAACTACCAACAAGAAACTTCCAGATAAAATATCCCTCGCATACGATGGATTAGTTTGGGAGCTGAGACAAGAATGCAACTGATCAAAACACTTGAATGCTTAAAATCTCAAGCTCAGAATTTAATTGCCACTATCGGTATTTTTGATGGCGTACATTTGGGGCACCAGGCAACACTTCAAAGAATTGTACGAAAAGCTAATAGGGAGAATAGACAGTCCATCGTCATAACTTTTAAACCTCATCCGAAGAAAATAATTTCAACTAATAACGCGCCGTTTCTTATCCAGACAAGTCAACAAAAACTTGAGTTTCTAGAAAAGATGGGCATCAACTTTGTAGTAGAGATAATTTTTGATCGGAGCCTTTCACTGTTATCACCTACTCAATTTTTTAACAGTTTTCTACTAGGTCACGGAATCACTGAAATTCATGTGGGTAGTAATTTTCGCTTTGGTAATCAAAGAAAGGGTGACTACCAGTTACTGAAAAATTTATCCAAAAGCACTTCTATCTGGGTCTATGAAGTCAAACCTATACATTGCGATGATTATCGCATTAGCAGCACAAGGATTCGTAAAGCAATCAGAAAAGGTGACATTGGGGCGGCGGCTTCTATGCTGGGTCGACCTTATGAGGTTGTAGGGACAGTAGTCAAAGGAACTAGTCGTGGAAAAAAGCTAGGATTTCCCACAGCCAATCTGCAACTACACAATGAACTAAGTCCAGCTACCGGAGTATATATAACTCAAGTAACATTAGACAGTATGGAAATGAACTCAGTTACAAACATTGGGGTCCGTCCTACACTCCCCCAAAAATCTGACTCAGCGACCATTCCAACAATTGAGTCACACCTGCTCGATTTTAACGGCAATCTATATGGTAATTTTTTGAAATTACGCTTCTTGAAATACATCAGACCAGAAAAGAAGTTTGAAAGTATTCACAAACTAACATCTCAGATAAAAAGCGACATTAGTGTTGGAAAATGTTTTTTTAGAGAAATAGATGAAAATAAAACCAAAACAAGTGAAACGTACTGCTGAACTGGCACGTTTAGAATTTTCACAAAAACAATTAGATCAGTTTATCGACCATTTCGAGAAATTACTTGGCTATTTTGAGCAATTACAAGAAGTCGACACTAGCCAGGTTGTCAATTTACACCACCCACTCTCAACAAAAGAAACCCCCTTTCGAGAAGATTGCGTAAGAATAGAATTGACTAGGAAGAACGCATTAAAAGAGGCTCCCGATTCTTCCCAGGGTCATTTCAAGGTTCCCAAGGTTATTGAATCGTGAGCGAAAACAAACTAATAACAATGAGTTTTCTGGCACTCCACCGACTCATTAAGAGAGGCAAGGTTTCTGTCAAGGAAGTTTGTACAGCATTTCTAGACAGGATCCAAGAGGTCGACAACACTGTAGGAGCGTTTCTTCATTGCACACCCGAAGCCGTTCTCACTCAAGCTAAATCTTTAGATCGAGAAATTCAAACGGGAAAGCGTAAAATTCATCTCCTCACAGGAATTCCCGTTGCTATCAAAGATGTCATTATCACTAAAGAGGTTCGCACCTCTTGCGGGTCTCAAATGTTAAGAGACTATCACCCTCCTTACGATGCTACAGTCATGAAACTCTTAGATAGTCAGGGAGCAATCTTACTTGGAAAGACTAATTGCGATGAATTTGCCATGGGTTCCAGTACGGAAAATTCTGCATTTTCCCCAACACGAAATCCATGGGATACAGACAGAGTTCCAGGTGGTTCAGGCGGTGGCTCAGCTGCCTGTGTAGCATCCCGAGAAGCGCCCGTTGCACTGGGAACAGATACAGGGGGGTCAATCCGACAACCAGCAGCATTTTGCGGTGTAGTGGGATTGAAACCTACCTATGGGCGTGTCTCACGTTTTGGTCTCGTAGCCTTTGCTTCTTCACTTGACCAAATAGGCCCGATTACTCATTCGGTTTCGGAAGCGGCAGGACTTCTTTCAGTTATTGCCGGTGAAGATTCAAGAGACTCAACATCAGCAAAACAACCTGTGGATAATTATCTAGACCAACTTTCTGGTGATTGCCCTCGACTGCGCATTGGTGTGGCCACTGACTGGATTGACGCTCTAGAAGACTCTGATATTCAAAAAGCACTAAACAACTCCATTCAGGCTCTAGATAAAAGCGGGTTCCCAATTCTTGAAATCCAGCTTCCAAATGACCCCTACTCCATTGCTGCCTACTATCTGGTTGCGACAGCAGAAGCAAGCTCAAATCTGGCCCGTTATGACGGAATCCGCTATGGCCATCGGACTGAGTCGGCAACCGATCTTGAGGATCTCTATTTAAAAACAAGGAGTGAAGGCTTTGGCGAAGAAGTCAAAAGAAGAATTATGCTTGGCACCTTTTCTCTCAGTTCTGGTTATTACGACGCCTATTATAAGAAAGCCAGTCAAGTACGACGCTTGATCAAAAACGATTTTATGCAGGCTTTCCAGGACGTCGATGTCATTATAGGACCAGTAACACCCACCCCAGCTTTTAAACTAGGAGAAAAATTCCAGGATCCCCTGAAAATGTATCTATCTGACATATACACTGTATCGGCTAATCTAGTGGGACTTCCAGCTCTGAGCCTTCCAGGAGGTTTCACATCTGGCGGACTCCCTTTGGGTGTACAGCTCTTGGCCCCGCCTTTCGAGGAATCCAACTTACTAAAAGTGGCTAATTTCCTTGAGAAAAAATTAGCAATCCAACCTCCACCGTTACCACTTTAACTCTAAACTGGACAAACGAAAACATTGAGAAATTTGTTCCAAATGGAACTCTCATCACATGAAAGAATTAACCTTTTCTAGAAATAGAGAGATCTTTTGTTGTACTTAACAAAAACTTTTAATCTTTAATCACCACCTCTCGATATACTTCATTTCGTCTTTTCCCCAAATCTTTTGCTGCCTGTCGGATCGCTTCTTTGAGGGTCATTTTTCGTATCTCTTGAAGTCCATGTACGTAAGACTCGATGTCAATCTTCTTTTCCTGCTGGTGCCCACTCCCTGAGCCTTCGATAACAAGAGTGAACTCCCCGCGAGGAGTTCCTTGCTGGTCATGGATTATTTGGCTCAAAGGTCCCCACCAGTGTTTCTCATGGATTTTCGTCATCTCTTTTGCTAAAAAGGCTTTACGGTCTCCCAGTACCCTTTGTAATTCCTCCAACTGCTCTCGTAGATGATGAGGGGGAAGAAAAATAAGCAACGAGGCTAGAACTGGTTTTAGAATTTCTAGTTCTTTCAGCCGCAAAGATTTCCTAGGGGGAAGAAACCCCACAAATAAAAATTTATCTGAAGGCAAACCTGAGACAGAGATGGCTGCAGAAACTGCCGAGGGACCTGGTATGGGAAAGACTGGTATGCCCTGTTGTCGACATGCACGGACTAATCTAAACCCTGGATCTGAAACCTGTGGAGTTCCAGCATTTGAAACTAACGCAATATTTTGCCCCTCTTTAAGCCTAGATATTAACTTCGGAGCTCGATGACTTTCATTATGTTCGTGATAACTAAGGGTATGAGCTTTGATTTGAAAGTGATTTAAAAGCTTGCGTGTTCGTCGAGTATCCTCACAAGCAAGAATTTCGACATTCCCCAGCACTTGCACAGCATGCTCTGACAAATCATCCAGGTTTCCCAGAGGAGTGGCGACTACGAAAAGAGTGCCCTGCATATCCCCGTCACCCCGTCACAGTATTCATAGCCTTCAGCATTTCCTTCACTGCTTGCTCTATTCCTACTAGTACAGCTCGACAAATAAGATTGTGCCCAATATTTAATTCCTCCACTTCGGTAATGCTCGAAACCGGAGCAACGTTCCTATATGTCAAACCGTGTCCAGCGAGAACCCTTAGACCCCTATCAGCGGCAAATGCTGAGCTTTCAATCAATTTACCTAGTTCAGACTGAAAAGCATTATCCCACTCGGCAAGCCCCAAGGGACTCGTTTCAGCATAGGCAGATGTATTCAATTCGATCGCCTGAACCCCAAGCTCTGCGGCCATCTCTATTTGGGACCTGTCTGGATCAATAAAAAGAGAAACCTCGATATCACTTCTAGACATCTTTTCCAAAAACAATTTCACAGAAGCAACCTGCTGGATCAAATCGAGACCTCCTTCCGTGGTAATTTCTTCGGAGGTTTCTGGCACAAGGGTAACCGTATCAGGTGCAATCCTTAAGGCGATGTCAGTCATTTCTGGTGTCGCTGCCATCTCCACGTTCAACCTAGTCTTGATCGTTGCCCGCAAGAGCTCAAGGTCCCGGCCTTGAATGTGGCGCCGATCACTCCGAATGTGAACTGTTATTCCATGGGCACCAGCCAATTCAGCCAACACTGCGGCGGCTACAGGATCAGGCTCTACCGCTTTTCGGGCCTGCCTAACGGTAGCCACATGATCTATATTCACACCGAGTTTAGTAACCACCTTCATTATTACAGTACCCTTTATTAGTAGCAGGAGACAAATTAGCTTGAGGGTAATAATCCAACCATTAGTTTACGGATTTCTTAAAGCAGGATCAGAATATCAGTATGGCTATCATTATCCAAAAGGTTAACGCCCCAATGAATTATTCCTTCAAACTATACTTGCCGGTTAGATCAAACCAATAGATTTTCATTAGATCTAAGAGCATTCTTGGTCCATCTTTGAAAAAATTTAGACTACTTGCCTCTGCATTTCTCCAAATAATTGGAACTTCTCCTATTGCCAAACCTAACTTATGGGCAATGAAAAGAATTTCTACATCAAATGCAAACCGTTCCAATTGTTGAAGTTCGAAAAGTTTTCGGCATTGCTGCATCGAAAAAAGCTTGAATCCACATTGAGTGTCGCGAACTTTGAGAGGGAAAAAAAGTCGTACAAGTTGATTGAACAAACGACCTGCATTTTCGCGTACCTTAGACTGGTGAATTTCCACCCTAGAACCTTCCAGGTCACGAGATGCAATAGCAACTCGAAATCTACCGTCCATGACAAAATACTCGAGCTTTGAGAACTCCTCTATAGGGGTGCTAAGATCCGCGTCGGTCATCAGGGAAAATAGGCCCTGGCTCTCCAGCATACCTCGTCTAACACTGTACCCCTTGCCACGGTTAGCCCCATTCTTGAGCACACGAATCTTGACCAGCGACAAATCAGTGATCGTTGTTTTCAAAGCGACCTCAACTGTGTCATCTGTAGAACCATCATCCACAACTACTATCTCTGTGGGTATAGATCGTGCCTCAAAATATTCACAAATTGACTTGAGAGATGAACGCAAATGATCCGCCTCATTCAGAGCCGGAATAACGACAGAAAGGACCGGATTATTACTCATGAGAGTCTAGAAAATAGTTGTTTGATTCTGGCAAGAACAGTATTTCTTCCCAAGGTGACAATCACGTCAAAGATTCCGGGGGCAGTTGCTTCTCCAGTCAAAGCAACTCTAACGGCACCAATGAATTTTCCTGTATTTAGTTTGTGCCGCTGAGAAATTTTTCGTAGAACGGATTCAGTATTTTCCAAATTAAAGCACTTGAGATCTGCATAAGAATCGACAAGATTCTTTAGCCCTAGCTTTAATCTTTCCCAATCGGGATCGGACGGATCTAAATACTTTTGGAATGCTAGGCTATTGTACTCAAATCGATTACTAAAAAAAGCTCTCCCTTTCGTTCCAAAGTCAGTCAGTTTTCGAGCACGAACCTTGAGCAGTTCAACCCTACGTGAAAATTTTTTAGGGGTGAGATTTAAAGTGTTATCCCCGAGTAATCCCTGTAGCTGTAAGGCTTCCTTTACAAGAGGCTCCAGATCTACCAAGGGAGTAGAGCCCATAATTTTTGCATTAAACCACTCAAGTTTCTTTAAATCAAAGAGTCCATTAGCTCTGTTAATATTCTGCAAGCAAAACACTGAATTGAGTTCTCTATCTGTGAAAAATTCCTTCTCGTTTTTTGGAGACCAGCCAAGCCGAAGAAGGTAATTACGAAGAGCCAATGGAAGAAAACCCTGTTTTCGATACTCCATTACAGAAGTAGCTCCGTGTCGTTTACTTAAACGGGTGTTGTCGGATCCCACAATCAAGGGGAGGTGTGCGAAGTAAGGAATGGGTTTTCCCAGAGCCTTGTAAAGTAATATTTGCTTTGTCGTGTTGGAGAGATGGTCTACTCCCCTGATGACATGAGATATATTCATATCAATATCATCTATGACTACTGATAGATGGTAAGTCGGGGTTCCGTCAGACCTAACAAGGGCGAAATCTTCAACAAACTCGGATTTGACAGAAACTTGTCCATAGACGATGTCTTTGAAAAGAACTGACATGCCCTTCATAGATCTAAAACGAATCACTGCCGGTTCTGCATCAATTCGATCAGACGCTTTTCCAGGGTCTAGGTCAGGACACTTGTGGTGCTTTTCAAACACTTCTGTTTTTGATCGTCTTGGAGTTGACTCGGAACAAAAACAATAATAAGCAAAACCCTTAGATACAAGACTTTTTGCCACCTCAATGTAACGAACTGAGTTGCTACTCTGAAAATAAGGACCTTCATCCCAGTTAATATTTAACCAGCGTAGACCCTCAAGAATGCCTCTAGTTAAATCTGCTTGCGAGCGTTTTTTGTCTGTGTCTTCAATGCGCAGTACTAAAACCCCTCCTTTGCTCTGTGCAAAGAGCTGGTTGTATAGTGCGGTTCGAGCTCCTCCAATGTGAAGAGCACCTGTTGGGCTGGGAGCAAATCGAACTCTGATCATGTGAGTCATTGTTCCATTTTCCTTGGCCAACGTCGAGGCCTAGGACAAGCTGCTCAAACTAAAAGTTCCTATTTTGTTGGTAACAGGAAAGAAATTCAAAAACAATTGCTTTAGATCATTGACTCTTCTAACTGCAAAAGAGCATCTTTTTTTCACAATCGACTATGATTAAATTAGAATAACAAGAAAAAGTTCAAAAAATGCATTTTCCTCGAACTGCTAGGGTAATTCACCAAAATAGACGGGAACTAGTCGGAAATAGTTTGCGCTCTGATAAAGGTAGCAAGCTTCGACTCCTGGTTGCAGATTATTTAGAACCCCGCCTGATTTGCTTCCGAAGAAGAGCAATGGCCTGTGACTTCGAGTTTCGCTTTCCTGATTCGTATAGGGCTCGAGTTAACTCAATTCAAAGTGCCCTGGACCTTATCAACAAACTTGAAGAACAGATGTCCGTGTTTCGAGATAACAGTGTAATAAGCCATATCAATCGGCGCGCTTACCTAGAGCCCATTGAAATTGAACCTCAGCTTTTTGGATTTTTACAGGCAGCAGTTCGATTGAGTCA
>CAZMUJ010000034.1:0-23077 GCA_964569605.1 uncultured Acidobacteriota bacterium | reverse complement strand
GTTGCGTTCAGATCGATAGGTTGTTTCATCAATGCTTTGACTTGACTGTGATCTCGGTTTTGGACTGCCTCGATAAGACGCAAGTCAACATTGCTCAGTGCAAAGGAAAGGCTTATACAAAAGGTTAGGACAGCCAGAGTTGTTGCAGGTATTCCCAATACCTATACCTTTAAAAGTCCTTCGAGTTTCTCAGTGCTATCGCCAAGGTGATCAATTGAAACTCCTGCGGTCTCCAGTATGGTTAACAAGAGATTGTTCATTGGAGTTTCTCTTGGGTAGGATAGATGTCTCCCTCCGCGCAAACGGCCTGCGCCGCCCCCTGCAAGAACCAGCGGTAGATCGTGGTGTGTGTGTTGGTTTCCGTCGGCAAGGGCGCTACCATAAAGAATCATCGAATGGTCAAGGAGTGTGCCTTCCCCATCCAGAGTGGATCCCATTTTTTCCAGCATATAGGCAAATATCTTAATGTGGTGCTTGTCGATCTTGATTGTTTTGGAGATGTAGTCTGGATCGTTTTGATGGTGGGTTACAAGATGATGAGATTCCGGAACTCCAATTTCAGGGTAGCTTCTCCAGGTACCTTCTCGCCCCATCATGAAAGTACAAACACGCGTCATGTCCGTTTGAAAAGCTAATAACTGGAGGTCTACCATTAATTTTGCGTGTTCTTCAAAGTGATCGGGGACTCCTCTAGGGCGCTCAATAATTGGGACGTGTGTTGTGCTCAGTGTTTTGGTGTTTTCGATACGACGTTCCAAGTCGCGTATCGCATCGGTGTATTCTTCGAGTTTGTGTCTGTCAGATTCCCCTATGTTTGACTGCAGGCGAGCAAGACTTTTACCAACAAAATCGAGAATTGATCTTCGCTCGGATAGTCGAACCAAACGCTCTTTTGGGTCATTACTGTCACTGTCTCCAAATAGACGTTCAAATAATCGACGGGGATTGTCTTCCATGGGATTGGGCGTTGTTTCTGTACGCCAAGAGACTGTGTTTGTGTAAGCGCAGCTGTAACCAGAGTCGCAGCCCCCTGCCATGCTTGGATCCTCAATTCCAACCTCTAGGGATGCAAGTGGGGTATGTTTTCCAAATTGGCGGGCAGCGATCTGATCAGCTGAGATTCCTGCTCGAATACCCATGCCTTCAGTTTTGACTGGGCGGGCTCCGGTTAGGAAGGTGGCGGAGGCACGAGCATGGTCACCGGCACCATCACTTCCAGGTCGACCCTGTAGCTGGGCCAGTCCGCTAAGGATCAGCAAACGTTTTCGAAATGGTTCGAGAGCCTTCATGATTGGGGCAAATTCGAAGTCCGTTCCTTTCTTTTTAGGAGTCCACTCGTTTTTTAGGTCCATGATGCCATTTGGAACATAGACAAATCCTAGACGTACAGGAGGTTTCAGGGTTTTATCAATTGGAGCGGCTAGGGCCGGAACCATTGCGTCGAGGAATGGCAAAGCAATGGAAGTCCCAAGTCCGCGCAACAGCGTTCGACGAGCCAAGGATTTTTTGGTTATGATCATGGGGAAGCGCTTCTCCTCATTTGGAATGGGGTACTCTTAACAATTGCAAGGATCAGGTCCTTCAATCGATGTTTTTTGGTTGCTGTTTCACGTACAATTGAGCGAACTGTACTTTTGTCATAGAAGTCTACACCCCTTCCCAGGCCATATGCCAGCAACTTTTCTATTACGGTTGCCACAAAAGCATCTCCAAAATTTGTTGTCAGAACTTGTTTTAGTTCGCCAGGCCCATCGAAAGTAATTTCACCAGGAAGTTCCCCCCAAGCATTGATTGGAGCACCAGCATCTTCAGTGCGCCAGCGACCAATCGCATCATAGTTTTCGAGTGCAAATCCGATTGGGTCCATACGTACATGGCAGCTAGAACAGGTCGGACTATTCCTGTGAAGAGACATTGCTTCACGCAGGGTGAGACGCTTCTTAGTGTCGTGGCTTTCCTTTTCCAATTCTGGGATGTCTGGAGGTGGAGGTGGAGGTGGCATACCGAACAAGTTTTCAAGAATCCACTTACCACGCGACGTTACCGAGGTCCGCGTGGGATATGATGTCACTGTAAGAATGCTTGCCTGACCGAGTAGACCGCCTCGTCGATAGTCTGGCAGTTTTACTTCGCGAAACTGTGGTCCGTTGATATTCCCAATCCCATAATGCTTAGCGAGTACATTGTTTAAAAATGTGTAGTCTGAATCCAATAGCTCGAACACACTTCGGTTTTCTCTCAGTATTTTTTCAAAGAAAAGTTTGGTCTCTTGCTCAGCAGCCACACGTAGTTCGGCGCTAAATTCCGGGAATAGAACCTTGTTGGGTTTGACTGTGTTGATGTTGCGCAGATAAAGCCATTGTCCCGCGAAGTTCTCAACAAGGGCACTAGAACGGCGATCGGCAAGCATTCGCTGGACCTGGTTTTTGAGTACTAAGGGGTCGTGTAAATGTTTCTTTTCGGCAAGGCTCAGTAGTTCTTCATCTGGAATGCTACTCCACAGAAAGAATGACAGTCGAGAAGCGAGTTCGATGTCACTAATCCGGTAGGGAATTCCAGGCTTGATTTCTGGAGGATCTTTCTCGAGGCGGAACAGGAAATTAGGAGAGACAAGAATAGCCTGTAGTGATTTTTCTATGCCGTGTCTAAATCCACCTTTGGCAAGTCCTGATTCGTAGACTTTTAGCAAGGCTCTAAATTCGACCTCATCGACGGGACCCCGATAAGCTCGACGGGTCAGGGAGGAGAGGATCTTTTCTGCACAAGGCTTTTCCTCAGATTTGGTGACGGGAAAACATGGAAAAAGTTTGGGGGCATTTGAAATATCGACAGGGTTAACAACATTGTAGGGCCCGTCAATAGAAATCCATTCGAGTACGTATCGTTTTGGTCCGGACGGAAAGTTGAAAAGTTTCAGCCTCTTACCGTCCAAACGGATGTCAAATGGACGTTGGATGAGTTCAAATGGTGTATCTTGTAGCGGACTAAAACGCTCGTTTCTAGAGGATTCCCCTAGAAACGTAAAACCCAGTGTATGGAGTCCACTTTCTACCTGAAATTTTAACTGCTCAGATTGATATTCTTCCCTGTCAAAGAATCCATCTACTTTGACTCCAAATGAGATAATATATTCACCGTCAGCGGGGAAGTAGTAGTGGAGAGCTGTGCCCTGATCGGCGCCGAAGGGAAGATCCTGTCTGGAGTTTTTCTTATGCCCAGCTCGAAGAAATCCGCTTTCTCGGTTTCTTTCATAATAGTCCTTTTGAGGCTTAATATTAGGGTTTCCAGTAGCCCATCGGCTAATTCTTCGGGCAGCTAAAAGATAGCGTTCAAGCAAGGTAGGTGAGAGTGATAGTACGTTGGCGATATTGTCAAATCCGTAACCAGAATCGTCTGCAGGAAGCATGGATTCTGCATTGATATCAATAGATAGTAGATCTCGGATTGCGTTGCTATACTCTACACGATTTAACCGATGGGGAGCAGGGCGGCCCGGATTTGGAAAGGCGGCTGAGGCTGCATCGAGAGCTTCTTCGAGTTGAGTGACTAGCTTTAGTGATTCTGATGTCTTAGGAGCGGGAAATCCGGTAGGTGGCATCTCACGAAGAGTGACTTTTCTTAACACCTTTTCCCACACGGCTGCGTCGGAACCAATGTTGGTCGGATCGAGGTCTTCTAAAGAGAAGCCTGCTGTAAGTAGATTGTTGTTATGGCAGCCAAGACAATATTTTTTGATTAACGATCGGGACGGATTTCCATCTTGTGCTGAGAGATAGATCGGTGAACCAATCAAGATCACCAAACTAATTATCAGACCAAGACTGAAGCAAGGCATGAAAACATTTTAGCCTAATTGAAAATGTTTTACTTTTTTCTTGCCTTTTTCTGTGTAAGTGGTTGGGGTTAGAAACTCTTTTGAATGCCCAGGATAATTGAGAAAGAATTTTTCATTTGCAAGCCGGTTTTTCTTTGGTGAAGAGGTATGACTATTTCAAAACCGAACCTGTCACCACTTTTTCCACCTAGGATGTTAAATACAGTATTTATGCCAAGCCCTAAATTGATTGTTTCTCCACCGTAATTTTGTGGGTTAGCAGTCTGAACTGGTGCATGGATTCTCAGATCGTTTCCCTCTATCGAGCCTTGATTTGTGTACTGCATTCTTGCCGATAATGCAATTGCATCATTAATTGGTTTTTGGAACCAACTATTAAATTCCAACATGCTTCCATAAGCCCAGTTTTTTTTTGCCAAAGCTTTGTTGAAGACTAATTGATTTCCGAAAATCAAATCAGAAAAAGTGCTTACATTTGTTAGTCCAAGGATTGACCTTAAGGCCTGATCGCTAACCTGCATTCCATAGGGTGAAGTCATGGACATCTTTTGGTTCATTGGGGTTAAAACGTTACCTACCGAATCATTACTGCCTAACCCAACATCGAGACCTAGATGCAGGTGCCATCGACTATTTTCTCGTTCAGTTAGTCGGTAAAGACCTGTCAAAGAAACGTTAGATATATCTGAAGTCGAGGTCTCGAAGGAGCCAAGATATTCTCTATCCATCATGGCTCTATGGGTATTTAGATTCATGTTCTTCATGTTGAACATAGTCATGCCCATAAGGGTTAAGTTGTCGGTAGGTGCGTACATCATTCCCAGCATTAGCATTTTCATGGTCATTTTCTGTGGAACAACACTTAAGTACATGGGCATATTGGGCATAACTGAAAATGGATTAGGAAGCTCTAATATTTCAGAATCACTTATTTCATTACCATCTAAGACGTTGTCTCCCATCCACATTTCGGAAAAACGAATGGAAAACATCCATTCTCCTTTTTTGTGGTAATGGTCCCCCATAACACCAATTGGCGCATGGTCAACTGCCTTGTTGGCCTCAATTTGTTCTTTGGAAGAAAGAACAAAAATAATAAAAAAGAAAAGACAATTTCTGGGTTTCATTTGAACCGATGATTTTTAGGATATTTCAAATGTTAGACTTTTTTGTTGGGGAAGTATTTCTCGTTTTCCCTAATCAATTCTCTATAAATAAATTCTAAGAAAAACGGACAAGAAAATCACCCCATAAAATGGAGTTGATCCAATTATGAGAAATAAAAGTATTGTCCCCGTCTATATATGAAAGTAAAAAATATGATTTTGCTAGAAAGGAAGAAGAATGAATATCAATAAATGGATAGTGGGAATAGGGCTCATTTTTTGCTTTACAACATTGTCTGTTGAAGCAGATCATCGTCGGCATCGAAGGACCGCCTTTCGATTGTATCCAATGGTTCGTCCCATGGTCCAGTTAAGAGCTTATCCTGGAATTGGGTTTTATGCTAGGGCTGGTGGATATTATGGGGGACGGTATGGAAGTGTTGATTTTAACGTAAAGCCAAAAGGATCCGAGGTCTATGTAAATGGTACGTATCTTGGTTTAGTGGATGACTTGAATGGAGGATTTTTTGGGACGACAGCAGTTCTTCCAGTAGGTCGAAACAATGTCCGAATTGTTTCTCCAAGAGGTAAAGTCTATAAAAAAAGCATCTATGTAATGCCGGGACGGGAGTTTAACTTCAACTATAGATTTTAAGGGAGGAAAGATTCGGTTCCAAAAGGAGTACAGTAGTGCTTAATTACAAAACATCAATTTTTGAAAATTCAAAATAATTTCGAATGTCTCTGAAATGTGGGGTTTGCAAATTTTGGTGCTCGTTCTTAACAAACTGTAATCAGGTGTTAGATAATGTATCCAAACAAAGTTAAATCAGGAGAAAGGACACCCTATAGTGTTCATTAATCTGGCAACCATCTAAGCCGTATTTCGTGAAGGTCCATGATCGCTTTCCCGGGTACTGAGAGAGCTCTGATTTCCAGAGTGGACTGGCCTTTTTGTAAGTGGAGATATCCCACTGTACGTGTCTCCCAAACGTTCATTGCTGCAGTTGGATCAAGGACAAATTCAAAAAGGTCTTCTCCTCCCTTGATCTGAATTCGTGAGCCAGCATCTTCTCTTGAGCATCCGTAATGAAGAATAACCTCATATTTTCCTTTTCTCTTTACGTCAATGTTCCAGCGGAGAAAGGCTTTTGAAGTTTCCCAGCCAGTGATTTTATCTCTGACCAGCTTGTCATAATCGTAATGGATTTTGGGACCATGGAGCTGCGCCCAGGCTATGTCGATCACTGTTCCTCCCAAAAATACATTGGTCATGATAGAAGGAGTTTGTTCCTCGGGTCCAACAGGAATGAGGGGCGGAAAAAACTCTTCTCCACGGGTAAGCTCATCAGCCCAAAGCTCATCAGCCCAAAGATTGAAAGCATTCTTCAGTTCTCGTGCGATTTCGGGATGGAAGGTGGCCAGATTTGTTTGTTCGTAAGGGTCGTTTTCAAGATGATATAGTTCTGTGCCCCGCACCAATTTCCATGGTCCGCTTCGTATTGCCCAGTTGTTTCGTGGATAACTGATTCCTAGGTTACTAACTCCATGGGTATTATTGACTGAAAACGAAGGTGGATCACTCCAGAAAAAGAGTCTTTTGTGAAGGGTTTGACCTTTTCCGCTCTTAAGAAAAGGAGCGAGACTTTTGCCATCCAGAAAAGTTTTACGTAGATCTTTCAATCCACAAAGCTCTAGAACAGTTGGTAGTAAGTCGATGTGGGCAGCAGCCATATCTAGGGTTTTTCCGGCTGGAAATTGACCCGGCCAACGTGCAAAGAATGGAGAGCGTATTCCACCTTCATATACGCTTGATTTATCTCCCCTTAGATTTGAGTTGTATCGTTCAACTCCCTTCCACATGGCATCCAAATTCTGCCACTCTGGAGATCGGAACTGTTTCATTTCACGGCTAGTTTCCATTTGAGGACCATTGTCCGATAGAAAAAATATGATAGTTCTCTCGTCCAGGTGTAACTTTTGTAGGGTTTGTAGAATTTTACCGATCCCATCGTCTAGACAGCTAATCATGCCGTAAACTTTGGCTAGTTGAGAGGGCAAGCCTTGGTCGATGTATGCCTGTTCATATTTATAGGGAACTTGATTGGGAATGTGTGGAGCATTGTAGGACAGATAAAGAAAGAAAGGCTGGTGTTGGTTTGTTTGTACGAAACGCAGTGCGGCCTCTGTTAAGGCATTTGTGATGTAGTTGTGGATTTGGGTGGGACGGCCATTGTGTTCTAGGGTGGTATCGAAGTAGTCATCAATCATGCCATCCCGAAATCCGAAAAACTCGTCAAAACCATGGGTCAACGGACTATATTGTCCATATCTGCCAAGATGCCACTTGCCTATTATTGAGGTGTGGTAGCCGACTTTTTTCAAAGCTTCGGCAATGGTTACTTCCCCGTGCCGCAATACTTCAGCTCCTTTTGTTGGCCAGAACACGCCTGTTCTCTGGTTATACCGACCGGTCAGTAGGCTTGCTCGAGTAGTTGCGCAAAGCGGAGTAACATAAAATTCTTTGACACGTACACCTTCCTTGGCCAAACGATCCATGTTCGGTGTCTGGATGAGAGTATTCCCATGGAGAGATAGGTCTCCGTAACCTTGGTCATCAGTTAAAATCACAATAATATTGGGGCGGTCCGGGAGAGAAGCCCCTTGAGTGTTTAGTATGAAAAGAACGAGAAGTGCGACTTGCCTTGCATAGCTGAAAAGACGGGTTTTTCGTTTGTTTTGGATAGGTAGCATCTTTAGCTTCAATGTCTATGAAGTAAGTATAAGTATCCGTTAGGAGTTAACTAGTTTTGGCGCTCGTGTGTGTTTCACTCCGGATAGAAGAAAATCAACTGAAGTATATCTTAATTAGGGAATTGTGAACACTATCAGATTGGCTAGGCTAGGGAGGAGGATTAGATAGTAGCTCGTCAGTATTCAGAATATGGAAGTAAAGGATAGAGCGTCTGAAAAATATTCGATTTTGGGCAAGATTTTCAGATAATGTAACCCTTGAGAAATCCAATGGGAATGAAGTTCTCAATTTATTTTTTGAAACCCCAATTTCTTACAATGATTGCTACAATTGAGTGAATTCATGAGATTTAAACCCTTGCAACAAAAATGGCCTGATGTTTTTCTCCAAAGAACGGTCGAGGTTGGTTGGAGGTTACTCTGGTTTCTTTCCTTCCTTGGAGCGAGTGGGCAGACTCTTGTTGTCGCGGCCGAAGAAGTATCCACTGTTCCAATTTATGTAAGAACTCTATCAGCAACCGGGACTGTCTGTGAATTGGCACGGTCGGATGTCCGAGAGCAATTTTTAGCTCGTTTTCGAAGAATGAGTCAGAAGCCTTTAGATGATTCCCATCTTGTTTCCTTGCAGGGTCTTTCTACTTGGGAGATTTCCTTTTCTGGCTTTTCGGAAGAGGCAGAATCTGCTTTTCAATTTGCCGCTAATATTTGGGCTGAATTTATCTCTTCGCCTGTGGCTATCCGGGTCGATGCCGAGTTTGTAGACATGGATGAGCCGGATGTTCTGGGTGGGGCAGGTCCGACAGTACTCATTCGTAACTTTACTGGGGATGTCCCTGATACCTATTTCTCGGTGTCTTTAGCAAATTTTCTAGCAGGAAATGATCTGTCTAGTCAGGACGACATCCAGGTTTCCATCAACAGTGGTTTCCCAAATTGGTATTTTGGTATTGACGGAAATCCAGGATCAAATGAAATTGATTTTGTAAGTGTTGTCCTCCACGAATTGGCTCACGGCTTGGGTTTTTCTGATAGCTTTCACGTAAATAATTCTAATATTGGGAGTTGGGGTGTTGGAGAATATCCTGTTATTTATGATCGCTTTGTCGAGGACTATTTAGGTCGAAATCTGATCGACACGGATTTATATCCCCAGTCATCAATTACCCTAGGAACTGCTTTGACTGGAGACACATTTCTGGTTGGAGCTAATTCCATGGATGTTGTACTGTTTTCTCCTTCCAGCTTTGAGGTGGGCAGCAGTATTGCCCACCTGGACGAATCCACATATCCTGCTGAAGGAGAAAACAGTCTGATGACTCCGTATCTTTCTAGCAGTGAAAGTCAACATGATCCTGGCGCTGTGGTTAAGGGTATCTTCCAGGACTTGGGCTGGTCTTGGTTAAACCTGGTTGTCAATCACTCCCCTTTTGCTAATGCTGGACCTGAGCGAGAGGTTAATGAACAAGAGTTCATTACCTTGAATGATGCATCAGGATTTGACCCTGATGGAGACAACTTGAGTTTTTCATGGAACCAAATCATAGGCCCCACTGTTTCTTTTAATGAAATATCTCAGACCCCTTCTTTTCAGGCTCCAGAAACAGATGGTGAAACAATAATTGTACTTGAACTGACGGTTAGTGACGGTTTTGTGTCCGACTCTGACTTAGTCAATATCCGGGTTCTTGACTTGGATATCAATCATCCACCAAAGGCAGCTGCCGGTCCCAACCAAACAGTAGATGAAGGAGAGGTAGTAATCCTAGATGGGGGAAGTTCTTCTGATATAGAAGGAGATGAGCTGAGTTTTCAGTGGGAGCAGCAGTTTGGGCCAATGGTCCAACTTTTGAATTCTAGTTCTTCTTTGACTACATTTGTCGCTCCAGGGGTCGACAGTAATACTACCCTCCGTTTTTGTTTAACCGTCGATGATGGTCAGGCGAGTGACAAGGACAACATCGATATTTTGGTGAGGAATGGTGCTGGAAATCTTCCTCCTGTGGCCGATGCTGGATCGGATCAAATCGTGGAGGAAGGTGAGGAAGTATGGCTGGACGGTACAAGCTCGTTTGATCCTAATGGTGATGATCTGACTTTCAATTGGTCGCAGGTGTCGGGGCCTACAGTCATTTTTTCAGATTCTGGTTCAGGTTCATTAATGTTCCAGGCTCCCACTGTGGAAGAAAACTCAGTTCTAGTTTTTGAGTTGACAGTTAATGATGGAGTTCTTTCAGACAGTGATGTGGTGTCAATTATCGTTAATGATGTTGAGTCCATTATAGATTTTGCCCAGTTCGCTTTTGGAAGTGGACTCACCAGTGAACTATTTCTTGTTAGCCTGACGAGTACCTCTGTTACCGAAGCAGTTGTGTTAATGACAACCTCCGATGGTGATCCCTGGAGTTTAAGTCTCAATGAAATGGAGGTAAATGGTCAACTAGAGGTATCCGTACCACCTGGAGGCTTCATCCATTTGATGACTGTTTCTGACGGTCCAGTTGAAAGTGGATCAATAAGAGTTGTTTCAGATCAAACACTTGATGGACTCATTCTGTTTACAGGTCCTTTTGGTCTTGCCGGAATTCCTCCCGGAACATCGTCTAAGCAAGGATTTCGAACGCTTGTAGAAACGAATGTTCATAAGACCATTGACACAGGATTCTCAGTTGTCAATCTTGAAGATGAGTCTGCCTTACTCGACATTGATCTTTTGGATTTGGAAGGAAATCTGGTATCAACAGCCGCAACTGATGTTAATTTGTTAGAGCTTGAGGGCAGAGGACAACGGTCTCTTTTTGTTACCGATTTGGATTTTTCCCCTCCGGTCGACTTTTCTACTTTTTTAGGGATACTCCGAACTAAATCAGATCGTGAGGTTGGGGCGACAGCTATTCAGACTCGGCCAGGGGAGTTTGCGGCACTTCCAGTAACATCCGAGGAGAGTATCTCATCTGAATCAATGGACATGGCCTTTTCTCAGGCCCTTGACTTTGCACAGTTTGCCGATGGAGAAGGCCTTACTAGTCAAATTTATTTGATGAATTTAGCCAATACTGCCGATGCTAGCGTTCTTGCAATCGCTAGGGATATGGAAGGAGAGATTCTTCCTGTCGATCTGCTTGATGCTACTGATGATCAACCCGCTGCAGGCATTATCCCTGCCAATGGAGGACAAGTTTCTAGAACTAGAGGAGAAGGTGTCCTTCAGGCTGGTTCCTTGAAAATTGAGACAACTCAGCCCCTTTCTGGGACAATTCTTTTTGGAGGTGACTTTGGTTTAGCGGGTGTTCCTTCTAGCGGGATAATGGAGTCAGGATTTCGAACCATTATTCAGATTGATGCAGAGAAGGAGATTAATACTGGAGTTGCTATCGTAAATCTAGGGAATGAATCTATCAGCCTAGAACCTGCTCTGTTTGATGCTAGTGGATTTAAGATAGAGATTTTGGATACGCCCCATGTTATTTCAATTCTTCCAGGTGGCCAGATGCGTTTTTTTATCACTGATTTTTCTTGGGCGGAAGAAAGTCTTGACAACTTTGTTGGGATTTTAGAGATTAAATCAACAGGACTAGTGGGGGCCACAGCCATCCAGACTCGTCCTGGACAGTTTGCAGCATTACCTGTGACTAGACTGCCAGATTGATAATCGAATTAGGCCCGAGATTAGGACAAAGATAGTCAGCCTGAAGTAATCCTCTGTAATGGGGAAGTTTATAAGTGTCATAACGTTCTGAAACTTACAAGGGAGTATTCGAAAGGACACTCCACATAAACAGAACTAAATTCCATGTTACACTCCGCACGATGTGCAAGGGATTTATCCATCCTACTGCGGTTGTTAATTCTAGTGCTGCGGTTGGACACAATGTTCAGATTGGTCCTTATACAGTTCTCGAAAAGGATACAGTGGTCGGGGACGGTTGTAGAATTGGTGCACATGTTGTTATTAAAAAGTACACTGTTTTGGGGCGAGACAATTTGGTTTTTGAAGGTGCAGTACTTGGGGGTGAACCTCAGGATGTCAAATTTTCAGGTAAGAGGTCATATTTACATATAGGAAACCAAAACATTTTCCGTGAGAATGTTACTGTTAATCGTGCCACTGAGCCTGAAGGAAAGACAACTATTAACAACGGATGCTTTCTTATGGCTTGCTCTCATGTGGCGCACGAATGTGTGTTGGGAAACAAAGTTGTACTAGCTAATAATGTGGTCTTGGCAGGACATGTTTCTTTAGGGAACCAAGCCTTTTTATCAGGAGGAGCAGGGGTTCATCAGTTTTGTCGTGTTGGGGAAATGTCGATGGTCGGTGGACAGACTAAAGTCGTTCAAGATGTTCTGCCTTTTTTCCTAGTAGATGGGTTTCCAGCTGTTCATCGTAGTCTCAATCTTGTAGGACTTCGGCGTAACAGGTTTAGTAAGGAAGAGGTGCAGTTGTTGAAAACATCCTATAGATTACTCGCTTCCAAAGAACTAAGACTTGCTGAGAAATTGAGAGAGTTGAAAAAATTGGACTCGAAACTTCCAGCCTTACTAATTGATTTTATTAGATCTTCCGAGCGCGGAATCTGCAACTTTTCCAGTTAAGGATTTAGGAGGTAGCTTTCTGAAGGCATCGGATTCAAGCCTCTTTAGCTACTTCTTATTTTTCTTCCGGTGGGCCAATATCTTGTGGAATTTCGCCCGTAAGACTTTCTAGGAAAGCCTCTAAATCAGCACGTGACCAATTTTCCTCACCTGTTTCTGTTAAGGGAGTTAAGATTTTCATTTGGGGATCAAGGTTTTCGTTTGAATTGCCACCACCGACGTAGAAGTCAATCACTTCTCCCAGTGTCTTTAGGCTTCCATCATGCATATAAGGTGCGGTGAGTGCGATGTTGCGCAATGAAGGAGTTTTAAAGGCTCCTCGATCAGAATCCTTTCCTGTTACTTCAAATCGACCTAGGTCAGTCAACTCTCCATTCTCGTCAACGCCCACACCAATATTGTGAAAGAGATTGTCTGTAAAGAGACCCAAAACATGGCAAGCCGTACAATTTCCTTTTTGTGGATTTCGAAATATTTCTAAGCCTCGCTTGGCAGTGTCGTTCAGAGCGACTTGCTCCCCCCTATAAAAGTATCTGTCAAAAGGAGAATTACCACTGACAACAGTTCGCTCAAAAGCAGCGATGGCTTTTCCCACCATTTCGTAACGTATAGGACGAGGTCCAAATGCCTTCTTAAACAAATCTTGGTAAGAGAGGTCAGCTGACAATGTCTTTTCTACTGCCTCCAGGGTATGTGCCATTTCTATAGGATTTTGCACAGGGCCTTCAGCCTGATCTTCTAGGCTAGGCGAGCGTCCGTCCCAGAATTGGCTGTTATAATACGCTGCGTTAAAAATAGTAGGCGCATTCCTGCCACCCTTCTGACCGTTGACGCCCTCTGAAAAAGAATTTCCATCTGAAAACCCAAATTTTGGATTGTGGCAGCTAGCACAGGAGAGGGTACCATCTACTGAAAGACTGGTGTCGTAGTAAAGCCGCCGACCGAGCTCAATGGTTTCTAATGTTGAAGGATTGTCAGCTGGCACAGGGATCGGAGGTAGCCCTAAAGGACTGATGAGGTCGAGAGGCTTTCCAATAGGTACCCCAGTTCCACTGTTTATGTTATCAAAGTTGGGGGAATCACAGGCTAGAAAAATAGAGACTAGGGTTAAAGAAAAGAAAAAAAGAAATCTGTGCTTCAAGATGTTTCTCCAGAAGTAGCATGCATTGTTTTCGAAAGCATGTTTATTCTAACTCTGTGTCAGTCAATTCACAACAATAGAGATATGGTCCAACCAGTAGTTAAAGGAATTGGAACATGAGAAGATTGGGACGTTATTATTTAGAATATGGTAGAAAATCTCATAGGTGTTCTCACAGTTTCAGATAGAGCTAGTCGAGGAGAATACGAGGACCGTGGTGGCCCGGCTATTATTCGCTATCTTGAGAAGAATATTGTTAGTCCGTTGAGGATTCTTCAAAGAATTGTCTCAGATGATGAAGGAGCTATTTGTGATGAATTAAAAAGACTGGTGGACCAAGATGGTTGTTGTCTCGTTATTACTACTGGTGGGACGGGTCCTACTGTTCGTGATCAGACTCCTGAAGCAACAAACTTAGTCTGTCAGAAAATGCTTCCAGGTTTTGGAGAAGAAATGCGTCGAGTGTCGGTAGAAGAGGTTCCAACAGCAGTACTTTCCAGACAGAATGCCGGCTTGAGAGGAAGATGCTTGATTTTAAATCTGCCTGGAAACCCTCGTGCGATAAGACAATGCCTAGATGCTGTATTGGTTGCAACTAAGCACTGTATAGAGTTAATTGGTGGCCCTAAATTGCAGCTAACCGAATTGGTGAAACTTCCACATTAGGAAAACAAAGAAATCTGAATTTCCGTTTCTACGTAAAGTCAGTTGTAAGCCAAGCTAAACATTTTTGACCCAGTACAAGGCAAATAAACAAAGAACAATTTTCTAATCTAATATCTTTTCAGACATATTTTAACGTCTGCCTGGTTAAGGAAAGTCTAAGAACTTAAAAACTGTAATGCAAAAGTGGATTAAGCCTATTTTGTCTCAGATTTTCCTAATATTGCCAATGGGTTGCTCTGGATTAGAGGAATCTATGGTCTCTGTGCCTTCCAGTAAAATAATTGAGAAAAAGGCTCAGAGATTGGCAAAACAGTTACTCATTGTGGATACACACATCGATGTTCCTCATAGATTGGTTAAAGAGGCTGAAGATATTTCAATTCGGACGGAAGGTGGAGATTTCGATTATCCCAGGGCTAGAAAAGGAGGATTAGATGCTGCTTTCATGTCTATTTTTGTGCCAGTTAGGTATCAGGAGTCGGGTGGGGCTGCTGAGTATGCGGACAAATTAATTGACATGGTCATTGGCTTCGAAAGAAATTGGCCAAACAAATTCCGAGTTATTCGCTCAGTTGCTGAGGTCCAATCTCTTTTTGGAAGTGGTCAAGTTGCTCTTGCTATGGGCATGGAAAACGGTGCCCCATTAGAAGGTTGCTTGCAAAATTTAAAGTATTTCTACGATCAGGGGGTACGCTACATCACATTGGCTCATTCTCTCAGCAACCAAATCAGCGACTCCTCGTACGATTCTAATCGGAGATGGAACGGTCTTAGCCCTTTTGGAAGAGAGGTGGTTAAAGAAATGAACCGTCTGGGAATCATGATCGATATTTCCCATGTATCAGACGAAGCTTTTTTGCAAGTGATAGAACTTACGAAGGCTCCGATCCTAGCATCTCACTCTTCCTGTCGACACTTCACTCCTGGTTGGGAAAGAAACATGAGTGATAATATGATCCGCAAACTGGCTGCTATAGGTGGGGTAATTCAAATTGCCTTCGGCTCTTCTTTTATAAGAAATAAGTACCGTCTTAAGAATCTCCAACGAACCAAGGAAATCAAGAGGTATCTTCATAGTAAGGGCATGAAGGAAAATGATCCAGATTCTTCAGAATTAATCCGACAGTTTAAAAAAACAAGTTCACTCGAGCTAGCCAATGTTTCCGAAGTTTTGGATCACATCGATCATGTTCGAGATTTAGTAGGCATTGAACATGTTGGCTTCGGTTCAGATTTTGATGGGGTAGGAGACACAATGCCTGAAGGATTAAGAGACGTTTCTCATTATCCTAATTTGATTGAGGGACTTTTGAAACGGGGATATTCCGAAAAAGAGATCCAAAAAATTAGTTCTGGTAATATCCTTAGACTTTGGAAGGAAGTCGAACGGATTGCCGAAAAAGAATGACTGAGGGTATCGGTGAGGAATTCAGCCTATTTAGTAAATTCTTTTGTGTAGCTTTACTCCAAATTTTTGTATTTACAGTTTTATCGGAATTTTAAGGATATCCATCAAACCGAACTTCAAATAACTTGGGCCAGTTTTTTCCGGTCAATAGAAAGGTCTGGCGTTCTGGTATGTATGCGATCCCATTCAGCACATCTTCCGCTGTTCCATCTCGGTGCGGATGGAGACTAGAAGCATCCACTATAGCG
Organism: uncultured Acidobacteriota bacterium; assembly: GCA_964569605.1. GTDB lineage: Bacteria > Acidobacteriota > UBA6911 > RPQK01 > CBDAPI01 > CBDAPI01. The sequence goes on along the minus strand of CAZMUJ010000034.1, from coordinate 7,329 downwards.
GTCACTTTCCCATTGCTAGGATCAATGCTTACTATCTGATCGCTGTTCCAGATGTTGGCCCAGACCTGACCGTTAGCACATTCAAGTTCGTTTAATCTGAAAACCGGCTTTCCATTTTTTGTCACTTTTTTCCGATCCACGACTAGAAAATGATCGGGTTCCCGAATTGTCAATTCGTCACTGCCATTACTCATATAGAAAAGGCCCTCGGAAAAGCATAGCCCCCAGCCTTGTCCTCGATAGGAAAATCTTGCCAGTGGTTCGAAAGTTTTTTGATCATAAACAAAGGCAACATTTCGGGTCCAAGTGAGTTGTACCAGGCGAGTGTCTGTTGATGCTAGCCCTTCCCCAAAATAGTGGCTTTCCAGAGGATGACGCTTAATTATCTTACCACTTCCCAACTCTATTTCTCGAAGCTCTGACTTTCCGTATTTTCCAGTACTCTCATAGACTTTACCATCATGCCATACTAGCCCCTGTGTGTAGGCCTTTGTATCATGGGGATACTCTGCCAGAACTTCTATTTTGACATAGTTTATTGATGGGACAGATTGGGTAACCCATGCTATGAGAAATATGAGAGAGGGTAAGATGAATAGTAAAATAGATCGTTTTTTTAAGAACAGAGTCCTTCCCTTTTGAGTTATTCTTTTGGCAATCATTGACAGATTCTCCAAAACATTGATTGTATTTTTTAATTGAGTCAGAGTTGGGGACTTGTCTAAAATAGTGTAGTGTACCCTTTAATAGCCAGTGACAGGCAGCCTGAGTTAAACTAAAAGTGAAAACTGGAGTGCATAATGGCCAAAAGGTGTCAACTTACAGGCAAACGCCCGATGAGCGGTAATCGGGTTTCCCATTCCCACAAGAAGACGCGCCGCAGACAACTTCCCAATATACAAACCAAACGATTATACATACCTGAGCTAGATCGATGGGTGCGTGTAAAGCTATCAGCACGTGCTCTTAGAACCGTGACACGGAAGGGTTTTCTAGAATTCCTGAAAGATGAAGGCCTTACACTCAGGGAAGTAATTCAATAGTCCTGGTTCGATCTCGGCTGCATGAAAGGGAATACTCCATGAAAAATAGACCGTTAAGTCTACCTACTAAATACAGAGGCTTGAAGGAACTTCAAAAGCAATTCAAGCAATACCAGGAGCAAGCATTTCCTAGTCGTCCTGCAAGTTTTTTCTCTCTTGAGTTGTGTGGCGAAGCAGGGGAAATTGCTAATTTGGAAAAGAAAGATTGGAAAGGTGTGGGAGTTGTTCTTGCTGATTTAGCGGAAGAGGCGGCAGACACAGCTATTGCGTTACTCAACTACGCTAATTCTAGACAGATTGATCTGGCTTTGGAGGTGGAAAAAAAAATGTTAAAGATTGAAAATATGCGACTTACTGAGCTCGAAAAGGGTAGATAATGCAAAGGTTGATATGAGGATTTTGGAGCTATGTCGGATCTATTTTAAGTCGCAATTGTGAGATTTTTCTTATCTGCAAAGTTCCCATATTTTGTTCGATATACTCAAGTTGTCCGGCCAAACTTTCTGACGAATGGATTCAAAATCAAGAATTTTTTTTGTGTTCCATTCTTTTTCGAATGCTTCAACGAAGATGATCTTTGACTTCAGGTAGTGTAATGTAAGCCAACACTCGGAATGATTTGATTAACCTTTCTCGTTCCCGTTATTATATGTTTTTTGCGTTATAGCTGGTCTTGATGGCCAGAGGTTAGGAGTTAGATGCCCAGAAGACGATCAATACGAAAGAAGTTTTGTCCTTTCAAGTCAGACCCTAAGCAGGCGGGGTCGATTAGCTATAAGAATCCTGACTTTTTGAAGCGCTTCTTGGGAGAGAATGGAAAGCTTATGCCAAGCCGAATTTCTGGAGTTAGTTCCTATTATCAACGTATACTAGCCCGTGAAATAAAGAGGGCTCGCCATTTGGCACTTTTACCTTATTCAACGGCAGATCAATTGTTAACTAGAAGTTCTCAAAGCCGCCACTCAAGATATTAATAAGAAACTGATTTGCAAAACCCATGAAATTTTTTCGGAGTAGAGATGGCTAAAACAAGTACAGTGGCTAGGAATCTCAGAAGAAAGCGGTTGGTTGCCAAATATGCCCAGAAGAGGGAACATCTAAAGAAGCTTGTTTTTGATCCGAGTTTGAAGCCTCAGGAGAGGGAGCAGGTCCAGAGGGCGCTTAGGCGCTTGCCACGCGATTCTAGTCGAACCCGTGTGACTACTCGTTGTTGGTTAACGGGCCGAGGTAGAGGGTGTTATCGAAAGTTTCAACTTTCTCGCATTGCTTTTAGGGAAGCTGCTTTGAAGGGAGAACTTCCTGGAGTTACCAAGGCCTCTTGGTAATGTTCTTTTCAGCTTTTCTTGAGTTGAGAAATAGAAAAGATCCCCAAGCTATAAATCATACAACAAACGGCCATCACTGAACTTGTTGAGAGAAACTTTAGTTTTTCTGTTGAAACATTTTAATATGTATGGTCTCCGGTTGTATCCATAACAACGACTAGGCATGTGTTGTGGGCAACGTCTAAAACACTTGCTATCGTTGATATGATTCAAGTAGTCCAACATTTCTTAGTTTTATTGTCCGCCTTAAAGCATCTGCCTTGTTTCTTTTACTGTTTAGATAGTTGAAGAAAATCAGGTTTTTGGTCAAGCTGTGATAGGTTCATTCTAAATTCTCCATTGAATATTGGTTAGTTTGCTAGTTTCAATGGATGAAGAGAGAGGAAGAAGAAACAGACCAGAAATATTAGTTGTTGTAGAGAAGATGGATATTTTTCTTTGTTCTGTGTCAATTTTAGAGATTAGTGGTGGTGGTTTGTAAGGTGCCTAAATTAAAATTCTGATGTCCCTTATGGTTTTTTTGACAAAGGTTTTAAAATGACATCTACTGCCATGACTATTGCGGGGTCGGATCCTTCTGCTGGGGCAGGACTCCAAGCAGATTTAAAGACTTTTCATCAACACGGAATTTACGGAACTAGTATCGTAACAATGGTAACAGTTCAGAATACGCAAGTGGTAGATGAAATTAAGGTGTTGCCCTCCGATTTTGTGGCGGCACAACTTGATGCTGTGATTAATGATATCCCTCCACTAGCTGCCAAGACAGGAGCCTTGGGAAATGCACCTATTGTCGAGATCATTGCAGATCGATCCTTGAACTTCTCTTTTCCTTTAGTAGTAGATCCAATTATTTTAAGTACGCAGGGAAAATCGTTGTTGGATAAGGATGCCGTTTGGGCGCTCAAAAAAAAGCTGTTGCCGAATGCTTTTCTAGTAACTCCAAATTTACTCGAGGCCTCAGAATTGGCTGGAATGGAAGTTGTAGACTGGACCTCAATGGAAAAAGCAGCAGGTATTATTTCGGGGTACGGTGTTAAAAGTGTCCTTGTTAAGGGCGGGCATCTTGAGGGGGATCCCACTGATTTGCTATTCACGGATGGTCGTAGCCAACGCCTTTCAGGTGAACGGTTTGACACTAAACATACACATGGGACAGGATGTGTGCTTTCTGCAGCTATTACTGCACGTTTAGCTTCGGGCGAAGATCTTTCAGATGCGGTTTTAGCTGCGAAACAATTTGTTGCTGCGACTATTAAGAGCAATCCTGGATTGGGGAAAGGATATGGTCCCGTTAATTTCCATGTCCCTGTAGGAACAAACTAACTTTCCGATCCTTTTATTGAAACCTCAAAAACTAATTATGTTGCTTGATCCCAAAGTTTTTTCTGTCCTCGACTAAATAAATGAACAGAATTTAATACTTTGTACGGTAGTCCGGAGTAGGAAAACATGAATTAGTTCACAGGCTTGATTAGTAGTTCATAGCAGCGTTTAGCCGCCTGACCTTGTCCGTATAAAGGTATACGTGTTTGGGGAGGACAAAAATTGAGAATAGATTGATGGATTAAAACAGGATCGGCTCCTACCAATCGGTTCCATCCCTGTTCTACCGTTTCTATCCACTCGGTTTCTTCACGTAATGTCAAGCATGGTATTCCTAACCAGTATGCTTCTTTTTGCACTCCACCAGAATCTGTGAGAATCATACGAGCTGACTTTTCGAGTTGTACCATATCTGTATAACTAACCGGATCTACAAGTTGAATGTGAGGAGAAGGTGTGTAGGAAATTCTGCGAAGGGCCTTACTAGTGCGGGGGTGGATCGGGAAAATCACTGGCTCCTGAGCGGTTTCAATGGTTTCCAAAATAGATTTCAGGTGAAGATCATTGTCTGTATTTCGAGGTCGATGGATAGTTAGTAATAGATATTCACCCTTTGAAATCCCAAATTTCTCCAACGTATCTGATTGTCCTTGGACTGTTTCTATGACTTCAGATAGGACATCGCACATGACATCTCCTACCAAATGCACTCCTTTAGTAATTCCCTCATTAGCTAAGTGTTTGACTGCTGTTTTACTTGAACAAAGGAGGAGATTGGACAGGTGGTCAGCCAGAATGCGATTGATCTCCTCAGGCATAGACCTTTGGAAACTTCGCATTCCTGCCTCGACATGGGCAATTGGAATAGATAGTTTGGCTGCAGCCAAGGCTCCGGCCAAAGTTGAGTTAGTGTCACCATAAATTAATACTCGATCTGGTTTTTCATTGATTAAAAGTTTTTCAAGACCTATTAACATGATAGCTGTTTGTTCACCCTGTCTTCCGGAACCAACTTCTAAATTCACTTCAGGTTTGGGTATGTTGAGTTGGTCAAAAAAAAGCTGAGACATCTCGTAGTCATAATGCTGGCCGGTGTGAACCAAAAATTCGGTGTGATGCCTACGGAGCTTCCTGCTCAATGCAGAAGCTTTGATAAACTGGGGACGAGCTCCGACAATAGACATTATTTTCATAGAGTTACTCCTGTCACTTTAATTAGGCTGCATATGCTGGGATTGATGGCAGTTTTTACATTTCAGATTATCGGATCTCCTTGTAAATGCGATCAGGCTGAATTGGGCTTAAGTGGTTTGGATGTTCTTTCAACAACGACTTGACTGCTACCGGGGGGTGGATAAGGGATCAAAGGATCCTTTCTCTTGCAGACTCGAATTAAGGTTTCTTCGGCTTCTAGGCTGCAAAGAATCTTATGGACTCCCTTTAGAGCCCAGGGCCATGAAATGAGTACCAATGCTGTGAGAAAAAATAATCGTAGATCCAACTCCAAGGACTGATTTTCAACATAAATTAGGCCCAGCCGACTTTTCCAGGGACGGATTAGGCGATTATATTCTAAGTTAGGGGCAGCACAGTCTCGCAGTATCTCTCCTTCATCAGCAAAGACGATGGAGGCAAGATCTGTAATTCCAGGTCGAATTGTTAGAAGTTTCTGTTCGTTTTCTGTGTATAGTAGTACATCTCGCTCTACTTGAGGACGAGGCCCGACAAAACTCATCTGCCCTCTTAGGACGTTCCATAGTTGAGGGAGTTCATCTAACTTAGAACTGCGAAGGACAGCTCCTAGACGGGTGATTCGTGGATCACTTGCTGAAGTCGAGTCGACACCGCTGCGATCGGCTCCTACGACCATTGATCTGAACTTGATCAATGGGAATGACTCCCCGTTTTTTCCTACACGAGGAGCCACATAGAAAGGAGGTTGCAAATCTTGTAGCCAAATCAGTAATGCGACAAGGGCAAAAAATGGGCTAAGGATCAGAAGGCTGAAGCCGGCTATTAGAAAGTCTAGTAATCGTTTCATGGAGTTAGATTTCCCCTGATCTGTCCGTTTAGTTTTCAGGAAGAGAGAGCATCAGTAACGACACGGATGATAGAAAATCTGTCAATCCCAAAAAATTCACGCAAATATTTCTGACTTCCAACCATGGATGAGAACTCTCCGCGCAATCCAATACGGCGGGAAAAAGATGGGTATATCCCTTCGTCCATGCAGACCTCAGCTATTGCTCCTCCCAGTCCACCGTTCAGTGTATGCTCTTCGATAGAGATAACCCCTCCAGTTTCCAGACAAGCGTTCCTGATTGCTGAACGGTCTATTGGTGCAACGGTGTGCATACTCAGCACCCTACAGCTGATGCCTTTTTTTAACAGGTGATCAGCCGATGCAAGTACTTCGGCAAGGATACCTCCGGATGTTACAAGGGTTACGTCTGAGCCTTCTCTGACAGTTCTAGCTTTACCAACTTGGAAAAGTTCACCGTTTTTACGAGTATGCCCAGCTGAGGATTTGTCGAGTCGTAAATAGCAGGTTCCTGGTGTGTCAACAGCAGCTTTTGTTAGTTCGTCGACCTCCCAGTCATCTCCTGGTACAAATACCTTAATGCCTGGGAGAGCTCTTAAAATGGATAGGTCTTCTGTTGCATGGTGAGAGGCGCCTAAGGCTCCGTAGCTGAACCCGCCACCAATTGAAACTACTTTGACGTTGGCCTCGTGGAAGCAAGCATCATTTCTGAGTTGCTCTAAACATCGTAAAGTTGGAAAATTAGCGATTGAATAGGTAAAAACAATTCGGCCTTCCAATGCCAGTCCGACAGCCAACCCAGTCATGTTCTGCTCGGCAACACCCGCATTAAGAAATTGTTTTGGGAATCTCTTTGCGTAGTCGTCGAGTACCCTAAAGCCCAGATCTCCCGTCACCAAAAAAATTTTCGGGTTAGTCTCAGCCAGTTGGCTCAACCTTTTAATGAAAATGTCTCTCATTCTTGGGTAAGTTCCTTCAAAGCCGCCTCAAGTTCCTTTCCTAGGGGAGAACGATAATGCCAGAGCACGGAGTTTTCCATAAATGAAACTCCCTTACCTTTCGTTGTGTGAGATATGATGCAACTGGGACTAGATTTCTTGAAGGGGACTTGTTTGCAGGCGGATGCGATTTGTTGGTGATTGTGGCCGTCGATTTCGAGCACACTCCATCCAAAGCTCATCCATTTTTCAGCAAAAGGCTCAAGTTCGAGTGTCTCCTTCACGGATTTTAGACTTTGGATCTTGTTGTAATCCACCAAGACCACTAGATTATCTAGGCAATGATGGGCGGCAAAAAGAATTGCCTCCCAGTTGGACCCCTCATCGCATTCTCCGTCGCTCAGCAATACGAAGATTTTATGGTTAGCACCGTCAAGCTTGGCTCCATAGGCCATTCCTCCTGCCACCGGTAATCCGTGTCCGAGGGAGCCAGTCGAAAACTCGACACCAGGAATGCCTTTGTGTGAGACGTGTCCACAGAGTAGAGATCCGTCTTGGTAATGGGTATCTAGCATTTCCTTGCTCAAAAAACCCTTTTCTGCGAGAACAGCATATATTCCAGCTCCGGCATGACCCTTACTGAGTATAAAGCGATC
>CAZMUJ010000033.1:0-6723 GCA_964569605.1 uncultured Acidobacteriota bacterium | reverse complement strand
ACGTATGCTTCAGGTTGGTAGTAATCATAATAACTAACGAAATACTCAACGGCATTATTTGGAAAGAAGTTTTTAAATTCTTGGTATAGTTGAGCAGCTAAGGTTTTGTTGTGACTCAATACCAGTGTTGGACGCTTTAAGGTCTCAATGACCTTTGCCATAGTAAAAGTTTTTCCCGAACCTGTGACTCCGAGGAGAACCTGATCGTTTTTTTGATTTCGGATTCCTTTACAGATAGCTTTAATAGCTCTTTTTTGGTCTGGAGAAGCATTGAAATCACTTTGAATCCGAAATTCACTGGGGCAGGATAAAGTTCCGACTGGATTAGTTTCTGTGGAAGAAAGATTTTTCATGACAGACACCTAAGAATTATAATGGGATATTAGGAAACGGAGATAGATTCTAGGAAGAAAGGCAGTTCGTAACTGGCAACCAAAATTTGGATTGTGAAATTAAGTCTGTTTGAAAACAATGAAATCATAACGCAAATAAGGAGTTAGGTGAGGTTATTTCCTTGCATAGCTTACCCTGACAAAATTTGTCTTTTTAAAAACTACAACTGTGTATAAGAAAACTCTCTTAGTCCCCTTGTTCATTCTATTGCTACATTACTCTTTAGTTTGGTGCAAGGAAGCAAAACAATTTCAGCCGAATTTGCTTTTTATTACGTTTGACACCACGCGGTCCGATCGACTTGGTTGCTACGGATTTGATTCAATTCAAACTCCTGTAATCGATCGTCTGTCTAGTGAAGGTGTTACTTTTGACAATATATACGCTCAGGCTCCTCAGACGCTTCCTAATCATATTTCGATTTTCACAGGTCTTTATCCCATTACCCACAATGTTTTGAGCAATGGACAGAAACTGGAAGAATCAGCTATCACTTTGGCCGAAGTATTGTCCAGTCTAGGTTACAGAACAGGCGCTATCGTTTCAGCAGCACCCCTAATGAAGGTGTTTAATCTAGACCAGGGTTTTGATTACTACAACGATATTTTTAGATTGGAAGATGGTATTGGTTACTTCAAAGCCTTCCTAAGATTATTTTCAAAAAATAAGATCAATTTTCCAAGTGAAAGGAGAGGAGACGAAACTGCTAACTTGGCAATCGAGTGGTTAACTAAGGCAAAAAAACATAAACGCCCTTTTCATCTCTGGGTTCACTTTTTTGACCCTCATGAGCCCTATAACTTTTATCTTGATTTAGACAAGCCTGAAAAAACTGCTGTAAATACACCTAGAAATCAATATGGCGAGGAAGAATTATCTTATTTGAGAGAGATCGAATTTGCAGACTACTACATGGGGAAAATACTAGCTCATCTGGATAAGTTGGGCCTGACAAACCAAACATTGATCGTTTTCACAGCCGACCATGGAGAAAGTTTGGGAGAGCATGAATACCGGGGGCACCGTCAGAGTGTTTATCAAAATGTGGTGCGTGTCCCACTGATCCTGAAAATGCCTGGGAACCTACCTGAAGGTCTAAGGTTGAAGACCCAGGGGATGTCTATTGATATTATGCCAACGGTTCTTTCATTACTAGACGTTTCATATCTAGAGAATTCTTTCCAGGGCTTAAATTTATTCAAACTAGATGAACAAAGACCACGTAAGCTTTACTCTATGGCAGTCAAGCTATTTACGAAGAGTCCTATACGTCGAACCATGATTTTTGGAGATTACAAATTCATCGAATTTGATGATCCTAATAGGAATTCCCTTTTCAACATAAAGGAAGATCCACATGAGTTGAAGAATGTCATCCACAATAGACCGATTGGGGCTTCTAAAATATCCTGGGAAGAAGAAATTCTCCGCTGGTGGGAGAAATATGAGGATGTGCACATCACAGACTTTAGGTTGTCGCCGGAACAGTTAGAACGATTAAAAAGTCTAGGGTACGTTAACTAGAGGAAGATTTGAGAGTACTTGTTACGGGCGGAGCCGGTTTTATTGGAAGTCATCTCTGTGATTCTCTTATGGAGGATGGTACGTGTGTCTTGTGCCTGGACAATCTTCTTTCAGGGTTTAAACACAACATCGAGCACCATTTAGAAGAGCCTGGTTTTGAGTTTATCCTTCACGATATTGTGCAGAGAATAGTTTTAGAAGTTGACCAGATTTATAATCTAGCTTGTCCTGCTTCGCCGTTTCACTACCAAAGAAATCCGATCAAGACCGTTAAAGCCAATGTGTAGGGCACACTCAACTGTTTGGGAATTGCCAAGAAAATGGGGTCCCGTATACTGCAGGCTAGTACTTCGGAAATATACGGTGACCCTCAGGTTCATCCTCAATTTGAAGGATATTGGGGCCATGTAAATCCTGTGGGTGTTCGAAGCTGCTATGACGAGGGCAAACGTATAGCCGAAACTCTAATGATGGATTACCATCGTTATAACAAGGTAGATATTCGCATAGCTCGAATTTTTAATACATACGGTCCCAGGCTATCCGTAAAAGATGGTCGGGTTGTGAGCAACTTTATAGTGCAGGCACTAAAGAAACGTCCCATTACCGTGTACGGTGATGGGACCCAAAAGCGTTCGTTTTGCTACATTTCTGATTTGATATCTGGGCTTCGGTCTTTCATGGAAGCACCCAATCTGTCTGGTCCTTTGAACCTTGGGAATCCTAACGAAGTTTCGATTCTGGAACTTGCTGAAACAATTCGGGAGAAAATTGGAACAGAAAGTGAGATTGTTTTTGAGAAGCTACCAGAAGATGATCCTGTACGGAGACAACCAGTAATATCTTTGGCTCGGGAAGAACTTGGATGGAATCCTCTTATTAGCCTCTCTGAAGGTTTGGAAAAAACAATCAAGTACTTCGATGCGTTCCTCTGTCGCCAGATTGTTTAAACATCCCGCAGATACTGTCTATGAATACTAAAAAGAACCCAAAGTTGGGGTGGGAAGTGAATAGGAGGTCTGTTAAAATACCCACTTATAGAACAAAGAAGGGGGAAGGGTGCTAGCAGGTTATCTGCCAGTTCTAATATTCTTACTCATTGCGATTTCTCTACCTGTAGTAGGTTTGGGGGTCGGTAGATTGATCCGACCTTATCAGCCATCCACTAGGAAACTCGGCCCTTACGAGTGTGGTATTGATCCTGAAACTGATGCTAGAGAAAGAATATCTGTGCGTTTTTACATCATTGCAATTCTATTCGTCATCTTTGATGTTGAAACGATATTTCTCTTCCCTTGGGCAGTTACTTACGATCAACTTCTTCTCTTCGGTCTCATCGAAATGTTTATATTTTTGGGAATCTTAATTGTTGGCTATTTTTATGTTTGGAAAACGGGAGCCCTGGAATGGACATAGCTGAAAAAAGTTTCGACAAAAATATTATCACTACTACAGTGGATTCAGTTATAAATTGGGCCAGGAAATCGTCTCTCTGGCCAATGACTTTTGGATTGGCTTGCTGTGCGATAGAAATGATGGCCACGGGTGCCTCAAGATTTGACATGGATCGTTTTGGAGCGGGTATTTTTCGGCCTTCTCCCCGTCAATCTGATTTGATCATTATTGCTGGGACAGTAACATTGAAGATGGCAGAGGTAATCCAGCGACTTTATGATCAGATGCCTGATCCTAAATGGGTCATTTCAATGGGGGCCTGTTCTAGCGTTGGTGGCCCTTTTGACACCTATTCCACCCTTCAGGGAGTTGATAAAGTTATACCGGTTGATGTTTATATACCTGGTTGTCCGCCTCGACCGGAAGCTCTTCTCTATGGATTAATGAGACTACAGGATAAGATTGATCAGATGAGTATCTTGGACCAAAAACGGATCGAGATGCCTACCTAAATAATAGAAATCTATTAATAGTTCATCGCCTCACGACAGCCATGGATGAAGACAAAATTCCTTCTCAAAGGGACCCAAGAAAAAAGGAGCCAGAGGAAGCATCTCTTTCTGTGGAATCGGATAGTAGAGAGCTTTCTGGAGATGGACTTGTAGCGAAGGAAAAAACTATCAAAAAAAACAAGTCTGATTCTAGGCAGGAACCTCGGCCCGAAAAAAAACAAGTAGTTGAGTCGGGTTCTATGGTTGAAGCTACGCGTAAGAATAGGTCGAGGCCAAAAAGACCACCACGTAGAAAAGGGCCCGTCTATGAGAATTTAAAAGAGGATTTTTTGCTAACAGCTCTGACCAAACAATTTGGAGAAGAATTATTGTCTGGCCAGTCCTTCCTGAAGCAGAAAATTTACACTGTCGATCAGATTCAATTGCTGGAGATTATGGTTTTTCTGAGGTCCGATCAAAATTTCGACTACCTCGTTGATTTGACAGCTCTTGATTATCTGGGAGATGAGTCACGCTGGTGTTTGGTTTATCACCTTTACAGTCATCAAGGGCTTGAACTGATCAGGGTTAAATCACGCCTTGGAGAAGGCGCAATAGCTCCCTCTGTAAGTTCTGTTTGGAAGTCTGCTAACTGGATGGAAAGGGAAGTCTTCGATATGTTTGGTATTCGTTTTGAGGGACATCCTGACCTAAAAAGAATTTTACTTCCGCATGATTGGCACGGTCATCCTTTGAGGAAAGATTACGATATCAAACTTCAGGATCAATCCTGGATCAAAAAACATCTTAGGCTCCGCAAGGTTCCAAACTAATGCCGCAAGAGACCATCCTTAAAACAAAAGAATTGGAAATTAATATGGGGCCACAGCATCCCTCCACCCATGGGGTGCTGAGAGTAAAATTGTACCTGGATGGAGAACGGGTTCAAGATTGTGAGTGTATCATCGGATATCTTCATAGAGGGGTGGAGAAAATCAGTGAGAATCGTTCTTATATTAAGTGTGTTCCTTACTACGATCGAACCGATTATATTGCAGCAGTTTCAAACGTTTTTGGTTACGTTTTAGGTGTTGAGGCCATGATGGGGATTGATGTTCCCGAAAGAGCCAAGCGTATTCGTGTGATGATGACTGAATTCAATCGATTAGCAAGTCATCTCTTGTGGTTGGCAACGCATGCCATCGACATAGGGGCCATGACGGTTTTTCTTTACTGTTTTCGGGAAAGGGAAGAAATACTCAAGTTATTTGAGGCTCTTTTTGGGGCTCGTCTCACCACACATGCTTTTCGTATTGGTGGTCTTTGGAAGGATCTTCCCAACGGATTTGAGATGGCAGCGAGTAAGTTCATCAATCAGTTTCCTTCTAAGGTGGACGAGTATGAGCAGTTACTTACTGAAAATCGAATTTGGATTGATCGAACCCAGGGAATTGGTGTTATTTCGGCGAAAGAGGCGATTGATTATGGTCTGAGTGGTCCTGTTTTACGTGGTTCCGGAGTAGACCTTGATCTAAGGAAAACACGTCCTTATGGAGGCTATGAAGAGTTTGAATTTGATGTTCCTTTGGGTAAGAACGGGGATACCTATGATCGCTATTTACTCAGGTTAGAGGAAATGCGTCAGAGTTGTCGGATTATCAACCAAGCATTGGGCAATTTACCAGAGGGTCCAATTCGAGGACGGGTTCCCAAGGTTGTCAAGCCACCTGTCGGAGAGTTCTATTCAGCGGTTGAGGGACCACGAGGTGAACTTGGTTACTACATTGTAAGCGACGGATCAGCCATGCCTTTCCGAGTTCGAATTCGTCCTCCAACGTTTATAAGTCTACAGGCTCTTCGCAAACTTGTGCGTGGTCATCTTGTGGCGGATGTTGTTGCCATCATTGGGACTTTGGATATTGTCCTGGGAGAAATTGACCGATGATGGAATACGTAGTCACCTATATGGTCATTCCGGGAATCAAAATTGGTATGTTAGTTTTGATCCTGTCTGGTGCTATTGCATACTTAACTCTACTAGAGCGCAAGTTGATTGCTCACATTCAGGTGCGATTGGGCCCTATGCGTGTTGGTTGGCATGGGCTATTGCAGCCCATTGCAGACGGTCTGAAGTTTTTAGCCAAAGAGGATATTGTCCCGATACGCGCAGACAGGTTACTCTTCACCCTGGGTCCAATTATCTCTCTGATTCCTGCTTTTCTGGTTTTTGCAGTTGTTCCCTTTGGGCCACCAGATATGTTTCAGTGGCCTCTAACAATCATTCTGGGATGGTTTTTAGATCCGGAGTCCGTCAACCGTATCGTAAGCAATAGCATTGCTAGTGGTGGATTTGTTACTGACCTAAATATAGGTGTTCTATTTATCCTCGCAGTTTCTTCTGTTGGCATCCTAGGAGTTATTTTGGGTGGATGGGCTTCGAACAGTAAATATCCCATTTTGGGGGCTTTGCGTTCCACCGCCCAGATGGTAAGTTACGAAGTGGCACTGGGTTTCTCGATTATTGGAGTGTTATTGATTGCACGGTCCCTTAGCCTTGTAGAAATCGTTGAACAACAAGAGGCTAGTGGAATTTGGTTTTTTGCTTTCCAGCCAGTAGCCACAGTTTTGTTTTTTATTTGTGGTTTAGCGGAGACTAATCGTTTACCCTTTGATCTTCCAGAGGCTGAAACGGAGCTAGTGGAGGATTTAACACTGAGTACAGTGGATTTCGATTCTCTCTTTATTTTCTTGCCGAGTATGCAAACATGATAGCCGTTTCGGCGTTGGCGGTAACTCTCTTTTTTGGCGGATGGTTAAGACCATTCCCAAATGTTGCTTTTCTTGATTTTCTGGACTTTGTTCCGTCCTTGGCTTGGTTTGTACTAAAAGTATTCATGATGCTGTATTTATTTATTTGGAT
>CAZMUJ010000032.1:0-13158 GCA_964569605.1 uncultured Acidobacteriota bacterium | reverse complement strand
CGACACTCCGCAAACATCACCAAGAAGTGATATCTGCCGAATCTTCTTCTCCACCAGAAGTCCCATCTGCCCCGTAGCTCCATAGGTCATAGTCGCCATTTTGCCCTGGAGAGCGATACTCATACTCGCGACCCCATGGATCCTTAGGAACAGCCCTCTTCTCCAAATAGGGCCCTGTCCAGTTTTCAATCCCGGCTTCACGAATAAGAGCCTCTAAACCTTCCGTAGAAGAGGGATAGCGACCCACGTCGAACCTAAACAAACCCAAGGCCCCTTCGAATTGGTCAATTTGAAGCTTTGCAATTTCTGCCTTTCCTTGAGCTAGCCGTTTCATAACTTGAGGACCAACCACCGTAGCCAAGAGGCCCAAAATCACAAGAACTACAATGAGCTCAATTAAGGAAAATCCTCTTTCTCGACTTTGCCTACGTTTTTGTTTCATCCTAGTTAACCCCTTTCCGAAGGCCCCATTATCAACGTTTGCTTACTGTGTTTGATTCACTAAAGTGGCACATCGTTGATACTAAAAATCGAGTACAGAATTGAGACTATGACGCACCCGAATACAACACCCATTATCAGAATAATGACGGGTTCAAAAAAGGCCATCAGTCTTTTTAAAGCAATTTTCAGATCACGATCATAGGTTTCTGCAACTTGCAGAAGCATAGTATCAAGACTTCCGGTTTCCTCCCCTACCTCCAATAAATGCAGAGCAAACGCTGGAAAGACATTTTCTCTTCGGATCGGGGCCACAAGTCCCTCTCCCTTCTTAACACCAGCCTTGATCGGCTCCATAGCATTAGCGATAGCCCGATTACTTACAACTTCCTTGACAATATTGATTGAAGCAATTAGAGGAACAGCGCTGTGAAGGAGGGTTCCCAAGGTCCTACTAAACCGACTTACTTCTAGCCTTTGTAAAACTGGACCCAAAAGTGGGATCGACAAAAGCTTACGATCCCAACTTAAACGACCATCCTCTGTGTTAAGCCAGCGACGAAAGAAATACCAACCAACTCCACCAATAGCTACCATTAGCCACCAATAGCCCGAAAGTATTCCGCTGATCATCAACATAATCTGCATGGGAAGTGGAATTGGAGCGCCTGCATTCTCAAAAATAATAGAGAATTTTGGAATAACAAAACCAAGCAAAATCATGAATGAAACAATCGCCACAAAAACCAATATGCACGGATAGATCAAAGCCGAGATAATGAAGCTTTTCAACTCCTGAGAATCCTCTAAATATTCATGTAAACGCACCAAAATTTCTTCCAGTATCCCTCCTACTTCGCCCGCCTTTATCATATTTGTGTAGATTCGAGGGAATACTTGTGGATACATTGCAAGTCCGTCAGACAGAGACTTGCCAGATTTGATCTCCTTCAAAAGATCTCCGACAATCTCCTTCATGTAATCATTTTCTGTAAGCTTGGCCAGGATTGACAGACTGCGGTCTAGTGGAAGGCCTGCACTGGAAAGACTGCTTAATTCATGAGTAAAAATAAGAAGATCTTTCTGGGGAACACGCTTTTTTTTCCAAGGAACATTGAATTCCCGACCCATTAATCCAGAGATATTCTCCCCGCTGAGACGAATCGGCATCTGGCCCTCTTCTTCCAGGCGAGCTAAGGCACTCTTCTCATCAGAAGCCTCCAAACTCCCCTCTATAACCTTACCTTTAGAGGTTACCGCCTTAAATTGAAACAGAGGCACTTTCTAACCCTCTTGAGTGACTCTTAGAACTTCACCCATAGAAGTCAAACCGAGTCCAACTTTCTCAAACCCGTCCTGTCTGAGAGTTAACATTCCGTTTTTCACAGCTGCTTGGCGTAGTTGAGATGCATCCGCACTAGCAATGGTAAGTCGACGAACATCGTCATCCATCAACATAAGTTCAAAAATCCCAAGACGACCCTTAAACCCAGTTTGCCCACATTCCTCACAACCAGCTCCACGGTAGACAAGCGGAACAGCTTCGCCTATGAAGCCAGCCTCTCTCAAAACCTCGGGTTGGATCGGATCCAACTCTCGACAAGAGGAACAAATTACGCGAACCAACCTTTGCGCCAGAACACCCAGAATGGAGGAAGCCAAGAGATAGTCTTCGGCTCCCATGTCGGTCAACCGAGCAATAGCACTTGGAGCATCGTTTGTGTGCAAGGTACTAAATACTAGATGGCCAGTCAGGGCGGCCCTAATTCCAATCTCAGCAGTTTCCAAATCGCGCATCTCACCTACCATGATTACATCTGGGTCTTGTCGGACAATGGAACGAAGGCCTGCGGCAAAGGTGAGACCTATCTTGGGATTAACATGAATCTGGTTAATCCCCTCAATTTGATACTCAACTGGATCTTCTATAGTAATGATTTTTTTATCCGGAAGATTGATTTTTGTTAGAGCTCCATACAGAGTTGTGGTTTTACCGCTTCCTGTTGGACCAGTTACCAAAATAATTCCATTGGGACGCTCAATCAATGCCTTGAGGCCGCCCAACATTTGGGACGAAAATCCTAGCTTTTCAAGGTCATAAATTTGTGTATTGCTTTTGTCCAGAATCCGCATTACCACACTTTCACCGTACATAGTTGGAAGTGTGGAAACCCGCAAATCAATATCCTTTCCTAAGACCCGCATTTTTATACGCCCATCCTGAGGAACACGTCGCTCTGCTATATTCAATTGGGCCATTATCTTGATACGTGAAATGACGGCTGCCTTCAGACGTTTGGGGGGAGACTCGACATCGTAGAGGATCCCATCAATTCGATATCGAACCTTTAAATCTTTCTCAAAAGGCTCGATGTGAATGTCAGAAGACCGAGACTCAATAGCTCTGGAAATTATGAGATTGACTAGACGAATAACCGGCGCCTCCGAAGCCAGATCCCGAAGGTGTTCGATATCGTCACTTTCTCCCCCGAGACTATCCTCATCTTCCATCCCTTCTACTATCCGGCCCAAGCTGGTAGTTTCATTTCCGTAAAACTTGTCAATGCGATCTAGCAGCTCACTTTCTGAGGCCACTACAACTTTTATTGATTTGAACTCAGTAAAAAGACGGACTGCATCTAGGACAGATGTGTCCAACGGGTCTACCATAGCAACAATTAGGGCTCCCTCCTTGACTTCAAGGGGAAGGCACCTAGTCTCTTTCATAAAACGAGGGGAAAGAGTATCTTCAGCCACTGGTACTTTGGGGAAATCTTCTCCAGTGACCTGGGGCAAACCCAAATAACTGCTGAAATGTTTTACCATCTCAATTTCAGATAGAGCACCAATGTCCACCAGTAACTTACCGAGCTTCTCTGAAGATTGCCTCTGAAGATTGCGAGCTGCCACAAGTTCCTCTTTCGAAATGATTTCCTGACGAAGCAACGCTTCTCCAAAAGAGTCACGAGTCTTAAGTTTCGCAAGCTTGATCACAATATTATTCTCCCCCTCAATGTCTCCATTTTCAAACTCTTAGAACCACCCTAAAACAGGCAGATCCTCCTAGCTTAGTAATCAAGAAAATGAAGCCGTTCTCGGAATTCATCCGCTGTTATCTGGCGCATGGCCAACAAATCACTATTGCCCTTAGTTGTTGTAACCACCAGAATCCGGTGTCGCTTGTTTGGATCAAGTTCACTTCGATTCTCGGTATGGACACTTATGGAGACTTTTTCCTGAGTGCCCAACTGCCGAAAGGTGTTGACATTATTAGAGAGACATTCAACGAGTATTTGCTGGATTTCCTTGATTTTTTCTCCTGTTTCTCCTTGAGGAGCTTGAAGTCTTGATCTCAATAGATTGCGAAACGTCTCTATTTTTTCTTCCTTGCTAGAGGTGTCCTTAAGGTTGGCAAAAGACCCTGTGGAGAGACCAAATCTATCGATGCGAAGGTGAAGGGTAACCACCACCCCATAGCCCTTGATATAGCTTGCCCGTGAACCATCCATTACTGCAAACGGGTTAGAAGAAACCAGCTTGAGCCTCTCATCCAAAATCCGCTCAAATACCGATGCATCCTTTTTCATGTCGGGCAAGTTAATCTCGCCTTGGCCCCCAAGAACTGAGGGGCCAATAAAAGCAATGGCAACAAAAATCAAAAGTCTTTTACTCATAAGATCTCCTTGTTTATTGCACTAACATCCGCAAAATTTTATCCCTTTCCTGAGAGGCTTCTTGGATACTTATTTCGAGAGCCTGGAGACGTAATGTTAGATCTTCACTGTAGACGACCTGTTGCAGGCTAACCTCATCCGTTACAGCTCGGAGGGCATGCCCGATAAGATTTTCCTGCTCAATTTGTTGAGAAACCACGATATCAGTTACAAGTTCCATCCATTGCCTCTCAGATATTGAGAGGTTATCTCCCAACAAACCAGACTCTCTGAAAATTGAAACGCAGCCAATAACAATTAGGACAGAAGCCGCTAACCTTAGAACAGTGGGCCACCACCATTTTGCCTTAGAGATTGAGAATTGATTAATTGGCTTCGAATCGCTGGGTTCAATTTCCCAAGACCCTAACCATTTTTTGGTCTGAGTTAGACCCAAAAAATCACTTCGACATACTTCACAACCCTCCAGATGCCGAAAAAACCCATCAGAGTCTGCTGGTGATATGTCTTCGTCATACAGAACTTCAATCATTTGCTCCTTGATCAAATCACAGTTCATAGTTCTTCTCCACTAATGCTTTTAGAGTTTTCAACCCCAGATAAAGTCTAGATTTCACTGTTGATATCGGAATTTCTAGAATTTCTGATATTTCCCTAAATTTAAGACCTTGGTATTCTTTCATTACAATCACTGCACGTTGTTTCGAGGGCAGTTTTGTAAACACTTCTTGAAAAACCCGTTGCAATTCGGAACGATAAAAAAGTTTTTCTGGTGTGCTTTCATCCATTACTGCTGCTTCAGGAATGGTTTGTGCTTTATCCAGACTCACGAGCTTTGATCTTGCATTACGCCGAAAACGCATTCTGCATTCATTGAGTGCAATCTTGTATATCCAGGCAGAAAAACTGGCAGGATCTGTTAGTCGATTAAGATTCTGATAAGCCTTTGTAAAAGTTTCCTGCGTTAAATCACTTGCGTCCTCTCTATCACCGATATAACGGAAAATAAACCCAAAAATACGATTGCGCCAACGCTCCATGAGCATGCCAAAACTGTCAGCATCCCCGTCAAGAGCAAGATTAAGTAAATACTGATCGATCTGTGTCATATGACTGCTTGCATTACTAGGATGCATGACGCACAAAAAAAGTTTAAACCTAGCAGGTAGACAGAATTATATTTTGATTTACTCTAGTAGACGATCGTGACTTGCTACCGTGACATTGTTTAGAGAAACATATGCTTGAAGGTCTTTTTTCGTACCTTACAGTAGTCCACCTAAAACCTGCTCTACTATAAAATGGAATGGACCAACTTAGGTTTATGACTTATGAGAAATCTGCTCGGGAGGAAAGTCAAATGTTTTGACTTAATCTACTTCATATAGAAAACGAAGTGGATTGAGTGCGCGACCGTTGAGACGAACTTCATAGTGCAAATGAGGCCCGGTGGCCCGACCAGTAGCTCCCACATATCCAATGACTTCTCCTTTTCGGACAAACTGACCAGCATCAACCACCACTTCTCTGAGATGGCCGTACTTCGTTGTCAGACCAAAACGATGTTCCAGTATCACCAGTCTTCCATAATTAGATTGGCGCCCAGAAAAAGAGGTGACACCGTCTGCCGTGGCAACAACCTTCATGCCCAAAGGGGCGGAAAAATCTATTCCTGGATGGAAGGATGCTTTCCCCGTAAAAGGATCCTTGCGCATCCCAAAACGATCAGAAGGATAACCCATCACCGGCAAAATAGAAGGACTCGAACTTAGAAGAATATTTCGGCTACCATAATATTCCTGAAGTTCATCGAATTTCCCCCTTAAAGAAAAGGTTTTTTTCTCGAGTGCATTTAACTGATTTAGCAAAGACTCTTCACTATAAAACTCCTCTGTCAGATCAGTTGTAGGGCCCCCACTTCCTCCCAACGATTTTTCATCCACTCCGGAAAGAACCATCAATTTATTGGCAGCAACTTCTAGGATAGATAGGCCCTCTGTTAGCTGTCTTGCCTTAAACCTAATCTCTTTATTATTGTGTTGAATGGACTCAAATTGTGATTCCAAGCTCCTCGTCCATTTCCACATCTGATAATAGTTGAACAGCAAAACAGCCAAGCCTGCAAGACAAACTGCTCGACACAAGACCTTCCAATTCAAAATCATCTTAGCCTGAAGAAGAGATTTAAAGCCGGTCCATTTTGTTTTCAACATATTCCTGAAATTCTAATAGTTCTTAATTCCACCCAAAATAGCTATGAATTTTATAAGCGTTATTGGCAGAATGGAAAACGCACAACCTTTTGGTGGAGGCGGTGGGAATCGAACCCACGTCCGAAAGCATTAAACAAGAGACTCTACATGTTTATCTAGTTTCAACTTTACCGCCATCCGAACAGGTGAAACTAGAAAAATTGCCCGAATCGCGCTTCCCCAAAATATCTCTCATGATCCCCCTGGAGAAACGGGGGAACACAAAAAGCCCGCTAAATGACGCTCTGTTTCCCACCGCGGGCTGCGAGAACAGAACGGCTACGTTTATTACGCAGCGAGTGCTAACTGATCATTGGCAGTTATACTTTTGACTGTAGTTTAACGAGGGTACAGACACCTCGACATGCACCTCTTGCTTCAACTACTTCCGTCGAAGCCGGTCGCCCCCCAAATATCATCTTCCTATTTTAGTACAAAATAATGGGTTTTGGTGTAAATATCGTATGCTGCTAGTTAGTATTTAATAATAACTCAACAAAAATCGTGTTACAGATTCCAAGTTTTCTTACACACAATTCATACGTTCCTACCTGAAATTGTTTCAGTCATGTTTGTTGTCTGGTTAATTCTTCTAATTCTTGCTCTCACTGAAGGCCTAAACTCCCTACGTTGCGGAATTCAGCAAGTCCGTTGTCTAATTCCTTCTCCAGAAAACCCAGCAAGAAATTCCTTCACACCTTCCTCTATGACAAGTTTGGTGATTCCCTGCCGTGGACTAGAAGAAGGATTCGAAAAAAATATCACTGCTTTTTTTAATCTTCTGTCCACCCATCTCAAATTGATTTTTGTCATCGATTCAAAATCTGATCCAGCTTACCCAACACTAATGCAGCTCTGCAAAAAAAACCCCAATAACTATTCTGAGATTCTTGTTGCGGGCCCAGCTAAGAATTGTGGCCAGAAAGTCCACAACCTGAAGTTTGCTATTGAACAGTTGCCAAATGACCAAAAAACCTTTGTATTTGCAGATTCAGACATCAGACCATTGCCCGACTGGCTACAAGCCCTACTTAAGGAATTGCGTAGAAAAGAAACCGGATTGTCTACTGGTTTTCGTTGGTATCTATGCTCTAAAGAATTTTGTTTTGCTTCTTGCCTTCGCTCTGCATGGAATGCGGGTATTTTGTCAAGAATGAACACAGAAAAGTGTGATTTTGGGTGGGGTGGAGCCCTTGCCTGTTCGCGGGAAATCTTTGAGGAATGCGGTGGAAAGGAAATCTGGAATGGCTCTCTAAGTGATGACTATTCTCTGTCATCAGCTGTTAAAAATCAGAATTATAAAATTCGATTCGTTCCACGAGCTTTGAGCCTTAGTTATGCATCTTGTTCGCTCCGCCAACTTTTGGATTGGAGTACTCGTCAAATCTCCATTACTCGTGTTTATTCTCCTACCCTTTGGAAAATGCTCTGGCCTGTTCAGTTACTCTATTTTTTCAGTGTTTGGATGACACCATTTCTAGTGCTGGCCCCAGAGGACTTCTCTGACTTAAATCTGAGACAACGGATAATCTTGGGCACCATAGGACTAATGGTCGTAGGATTTAGCAGTATCAAAGCCCATCTTCGCTTGAAGATGGTAGCCTCGATTCTTCCCGAAAAATCAAAGCAAATTCTGTGTCATGCCTGGCTCCACAGAATTGCACCTCCTTTCTGCAGCCTGGTTACCCTTCAAGCTCTCTTTCGATCCCTTTTTAGCAAGAAAATTTTGTGGAAAGGCATCCAATATGAAATGCAATCTGCGACACAAACCAGGATTCTTTCGAAATCAAAACCCTAGGCACAAATTTTTTGAAACTGATCAATAAGCTACATTGGATTTATAAGATTTTGGATTTTAATGCCTTTGATTACTTTTCCTGTCCTACAGACAGGTATTTCTACTCGTTAAACTTATTGAGTTTGACACTTAGCACTCAATTGCAATCCAGATTTCAAATGATAAGACAGAGTTCCCTTATCAAAAACACGCCCTGTCTCACTAACGGCTTCAAAACGCAGTTCTTGAGCGTCCACCTCCACATATAGAAAGCTTCTCTCCTGATCGTTACCACAGGCCGTTAAACTTGATCCCTTTAGAAGATTCCCCTTGCGTAACTTTGCTGCAGCTCCATTAACAAAATATAAAACCCCCTGCTGCTGGTTCAAACGTTCGTAAAAATGATCGTGGCCGGAAAACACAACTTTTACCCTGCCTTCACGTAAAAGCTCTTCGAGTGACTTCTTTACGTTCTTGTTCCCTCCATGACGCTTACCCGAGGAATAGAGAGGGTGGTGAAAAAAAGCAATTTTCCAGCGAGCCGTAGAGGACTGTAGTTCTTTCTTAAACCACTGCTCTTGATCTGGGTCTCGAGAATCTCCACTGCGCCTTTTTGAGAGAGTAGTAGAATCAAGCCCAAATAACTGTAATAGATCTTTCCCAAAGCTTAGAGAATAGTAACGATTGCCCCTCATATTAAAAAGGGGATATTTAATTGCATGCCTCCAGTTTCCCCAACGGACATCATGGTTTCCCAGAACTGCATAGAACTGAACTCCCTTAGAAATCAGGTACTGATAGGGCTCTTCAAACTTTTTTTTATATCCACCGCGATCTCCATGTTCGTAGATGTTGTCTCCCAGCATTAGAATAAAATCAAGCCCAGAGCGCAGGTAGCGATCACGGATCTGAGTGGCAACGCGATACTGTGGCCTATTGCCAGTTCCGCTATCACCGATAACAGCAAAACGAAATACTTCTCCCCCCTCTACTGGGGACTCACTCCGAGCAGCAAAAAGTACGCTCCAACTACTCAATAAAGCCACTATCCCTAGTATCGAAATAAGACGTATGGTTTTGAGACTTTTCATTCCATGTCTTGTCTTTTTTGTTTTAGAAATTTTAAATGTCAAAAGTCAATACCTGATTCTGTGGAGGAGTAGTCACTACAACTTTTCTTTCATGAACAAATATGTTGATTTCGGTCCGGACACCAAAGTTCTCCAAATAGATCCCTGGTTCAATTGAACAAAGGATTCCTGGGATCACCGTGCGTGTGTCATGGCTTTCAATATTATCGAAATTTACTCCATTCCCATGGACCTCCCTACCAATATTGTGTCCAGACCTGTGAACAAAGAACTCTCCGAAACCCGCCTTCTCAATCACTCCCCGTACTTGATCGTCAACCTCCCATCCTTGTACTTTTCGACCGACTAAGAGACACGAATTGAGAAACTCAACACCCACATCTCGGGCTTTTCTGATGATCTCAAAAGTTTTTTGGATCGGGGCGGGAATTTTGGGTCCAAAGAAACCGTTCCAGGTGATGTCTGCATAAACAGAGGTAGGTTTATTTGGTCTTGCCCAAAGGTCGATCAAAAGAAAATCTCCTCTCCTGATCCTCTCACTTCCCTCATGCGGTGGATTGTAATGAGGATCTCCACTGTGATTGTTGACCGCCACCATCGGCGGATGGTCAGAAACCAAGTCATGACGCTCAAAAGAACGCAGAATTGATTGTTGTACATCGTATTCACAGATCGAGAAACCCTTTTGAATGGTCTCGGCAATTTCACCATAGGATTGGTTGACAATTTCTGTTAGAGTCCGGGCCGTAACAACCTGCTCTTCTACTTCTTTTGGTGACAATACTGCTTCAAACAATTGGACCAAATCTGCAGAAGAAACAACCTCTACCCCCATGTCACGAACGAGTTCTATTGTCCCAGCATCGACCTTAGAAACATACGGTGTCCTACAATTCTCCGAATATTGCATGGCAACTTTCCCGACTCTTTTCAACATCCGGACCAATTCTGATCTGAGTTCTTGCCATCTAAGATATGTGTTCTTTGTTCCAGGTAAATGATCTAGCTGAGAAGATTCTATGTGATGGACTAGTTTCTGGGGCTCACCTTTCGCAGTCACGAGATAGAACCAGCGCCTGCTAGGATTCACACTGTCCGGGAAACCCAGTATCCTCAGTGCTAGTGGATCGACGCGCTGGAATCCGTAGAAGAGCCAGCCAGGGATAGAAAGTTTTTGGAGCGCACTCTCCACAGCTTTGATCCGATCATTTAGAACCATTAATGTGCCACCTGTCTATAGCTTTTTTTTATGATTTTACGAACCTTTCTAGATATCTGACGAGAATTAAGTTCTTTGTACTCTTCAAATTCCAGCACAGGATGGAAAATCATTTCTATCACACCTGGATGAATAATGATTGATCCCCGACGCAAGCGTCTATGGGCACCAATGATTGTGACAGGAACAATTGGAGCACCGGAGTTTCGAGCCAACAAAAAAGCCCCCCGTTTAAAGGGAGCAAAAGAATCCCCAAAGGTCCTCTCTCCCTCAGGGTAAATTACTATCGACAGACCTTGTCTAATCTTCTCTCTCATTCCTACGAAACCCCGGAGTGTTTCTCGAGGGTTTTTCCTATCTACAGGTATGCTTCCGGATTGACTCAGGTGCCAACCAAGCAAAGGGATAGAAAAAATAGAAGACTTTGCTGCAAAACCAAAGTGGAACGGAAGACAACCAAGAAATGCCCAGTGATCAAACATGCTAAGATGATTTGCCAACAGGACATAACCCCTTTGGGGGTCAAGTCTCTCCATCCCCCGTGTAACCACACGCACTCTAGAAACCCAGAGTACAAAGGTTCCCCAACCTCGAGCGCATCGATGCTGTATCCTTCCCGATGAATCCACGAATGAACACACGACACTCACCGTTGCCAACCCAAATGTTATTAGGAGAATAACAGGAACTCTCCAAGCTGAGTTAAATACAGGAAGTAGGCTCATAGATACTCATTTTTTCCCTGGCTGAAAACACTGTTGTGAATCTTTATGAAAATACTTTAAGATCAAATCCCTAAACCTGAACTCCATATTATAAACATGTCAGCAAAAAACCTGTTCATGTGTAGGCTAGAAAGTCAAACTCAACAAATCGGTTCGGTTTTTTCCCAACCGACATCAATTACTTTCTTCATACCTTGTTGAGTAAAGAAAGTTTCCTAAACAAAAGACTAAATCAGATTTCAGCCAAGTCCTGGTATGATATCGATTGTGACCTCCCGACTCTATCTTGTGGACGGAATGTCCCAAATTTATCGTTCTTTTTACGCTATTCGCGGCTTGAGTGACCAAACTGGACGTCCTACCAACGCGGTTTTCGGTTTCACCAAGATGCTTCGTAAGTTGATTGACGAAGAAAATCCAGATTTTCTAGGTGTTGCCATCGATCTGCCTGGCCCTACTATTCGCCACCAAAAGTTTGCAGAGTATAAAGCCAAACGCAAGCCAACTCCTCCCGAACTACTAGACCAAATACCACTAGTTTTAGATGTCTGCCAGGTGCTAAGGATCCCTGTCTTTTCCCTTAAAGGCTATGAAGCGGACGATGTGATTGGAACCCTTTCTAAGAAAGCAGTAAGCGCTGGCCTAGAAGTTGTGATTGTCAGTATTGATAAGGATATGTTCCAGTTAGTTTCTGGGCAGATTTCAATTCTTGACACTCGTCAGATGAAACGATTGGGACCATCCGAGATTTTCAGCAAGATTGGTGTTCAACCCCACCAAGTCGTTGATTTGCTAAGTCTTGTTGGGGATAGCTCAGATAATGTTCCCGGTGCCCCAGGCATTGGCTCTAAGGGAGCACAGAAACTGATCAACAAGTATGGAAACCTACACAAACTCCTTTTGCGGCGTTCAGAAATCTCAAATAGAACTTATCGATCTAGTCTCGAAAACCATGAAGATCAGATTCTTCAAAGCCAAGAACTAGTGACAATTTATCAGGACCTCCCCATTCCACTTGACCTTGAAAAGCTCCGATTGACTAAACCAGACGGAAAATCAGCTAGAAAACTTTTTTCTAAGCTGAACTTTGTGAGCATAATCAATGAATTCCTCCCCACTAAAAATGATGAGGACGTCGACTATAAGAAAATCGAATGCTTTTCAGAACTAGAGTCTCTAAAGGAGGAAATCCTGGAAGCTAGGATTTCTCTTTTCCCTCTTTTCGAAAGGAGTTCAAACGGTATTTACAATCTCTGTGGCTTGGGAGTTTCCACAGCTCCAAAGACTGGATTTTCAGTGGAAGAAGATCTTCTAACAAATCAAACTAATTTGGTTTTCAAATTACTTTGTCAGGCAAGAGAATGGATAACCCATGACCTGAAGCCACTCTTGGCCTGGCTAGAATCTCAGGAGATCCAAGCACCACAAAGGTTGTCAGATACAATGCTGACTTTTTATCTTATTTCTCCCCACCAAAAAGACTTCACCTTAGAGAAAGCCTGTCTTCAATATCTCCATTATCAATTTTCAGATACAGAGACCCAAAAAAGCCTCCTCGAAGATTTCAACAATAGAGCCTTGGCTGAGAGAGCAGATCTTATTCTCAAACTAGCTTGTAAACTCGATCCCCTGCTTGTGGACAAAGGTCTTAAGACCATTCAAGAGAACATTGAAATCCCGTTAATTGAGGTTCTGATAGCAATGGAAAAGAGCGGAATCCTTGTCGATTCAGACTTTCTGGACAAAATGTCCGGTCAAGTCAACCTCAAAATCGAAGAGTCGATCACACAAATTCATAAGCTAGCTGGAGAAAAATTCAATAT
Source organism: uncultured Acidobacteriota bacterium (assembly GCA_964569605.1). Classification (GTDB taxonomy): domain Bacteria; phylum Acidobacteriota; class UBA6911; order RPQK01; family CBDAPI01; genus CBDAPI01. Next base: position 156 of record CAZMUJ010000032.1, on the reverse strand, counting down.
CAATTCTCCTCGCCAGCTGGCCTCTATACTCTTTGAGAAACTCAAACTTCCTGTAGTAAAGCGAACTCGAAAAGCCGGCCACTATGCAACTGGTGTTGACGTTTTAGAAAAACTAGCAGTAGACCATGAAATCGCCACCCATATTCTAAAATATCG
>CAZMUJ010000031.1:0-1887 GCA_964569605.1 uncultured Acidobacteriota bacterium | reverse complement strand
TTAAAACTATTTGGAAACGAACAGCTGAAGGTCCCTTCTGGGAACAATGTGACTGCTAACAAACACTACCCCGCTTTGTCCTTCGAGAAACTCTTAAGGAGAACTTCATGAATCGCAGACGGTTTCTCAAAACAGCCGGTACCACTTTAATAGGCACCTCTTTCTTAGGGCCGGCAACTTCGCATTTTTCTAATCCTTTAGGCTTTCCGACCCGCAAAAAACGTCGAATGCTTTCAAAAAACGACGGGGCCATTATGTCGGTAGAGCCCCCACTAACCGCGGACCACTTTCGAGAAGTGGTAAAAAGTTACGAAGGAACTCCAGTAGATACCATTTGCTTTTGCCTTGGAGGAAGAGAAGTTTATCACTATAACAGCAAAGTTGCTGAAGTCTTTGGTCAAAGACACAAAACGTTTAAAAATGATTGGGCTTGGAGAAAAAAGAATAATATCCGTGGACTCATTAAATCTGGAAAAGGACCCTTAGCCACTTTTGTTGATGTTTGTCATGAGGAAGGTATGGGTATCTTTGGCTCTGTCCGGATGAACAGTCACTATCCGATAGATCCTAGCTCACCCCGTCATAGTGAGTTTCGTCTTAAACACCCCGAATGGTTAATTGGCCATCCTCCAGGTTATTCCAAAGGCAGCAAGGAATTTGGAATCCGAATGGGATTGAATTACGCTATTCCTGAAGTTCAAGAACACATGGCAGCAACCATTGTAGAAATTTTTGAAGACTTTCAAGTTGACGGAGTTGAATTGGATTTTATGCGACATCCAGCCTTCTTTAAACTTCACGAAGCTGTAGAAAATCACCACCATATGACCGATATGTTGCGGTATATCAAAAACAAGCGAGACCAGGTCAGTCAGGCTCAAGGCCGAAGTATTGATCTAGCAATGCGTGTTCCTCCTACGTTTGCCGACGCATTAAGGGTGGGCTTAGATGTTAAAACCTGGATCCGTGAAGGTCTGGTTGATATTCTCATTGCAGGTGGAGGGTTTATCCCCTTTGACATGCCCTTTGAAGAGTTTGTAGAGGCAGCTCGGGGCACAGATTGTGATGTCTTTGGAGGATTAGAACTATTACGTTTTATGAAACGTACAGGTCCCACTACTGCTTTAGACATCAATCGTGCAATTGCCATGCGTTTCTGGAAAGGTGGTGCTAATGGGCTGCACCTATTCAACTACTTCGCCCAACCAACCGACTGGAAACAACAGTTGTTTAAAGATATTGGCGATCCTGAAAAATTAGCCTATTTGGATAAATCTTATCAGATGGATCAACGACGCTGGTTCCCTAGCTGGAATGGGCATGGAGCTGCATTTTCATCAGCAGTCCCTGCAGTTCAACTTCCTGTAATGCTTACTGAAAAGCCCAGTGGATCCGGCTCTCGTCTGAGCCTTAGAATTTCAGATGATCTTATTTCAGCAAAAAATCAAGGCCGCTTGAAAAAAACCCAATTGCGCCTGCTTTTCGACAATTTTACATCCCAGGATAAAATCGAAGTCATTTTAAATGGTCACCGCTTACCTCAAAGAAGTTCAGACTCTTTTGACTTAGTTTCTTATTGGAACAAGTCACGTGGGCCCTATGGCGGAAAATTTTTGACGGGAACTCTTGAATACGATGTCGATTGCCCGCCTCTGCAGCAGGGAAAAAATATCATTCAGGTTCGGCTTGTAAAACGCCCTCCTGGCCTCAAGACACCTTTGAAACTCAGCATGGTTGAGGTTGATCTCAAATACCAGTCTGCTTGAGTTATTATTAAACCTGAGAAAATTAAGTAGCTATTAATTAGAAACGATTTAGCTTTAGAGCTTCTAAAGACAGAGATGGTGTTTCCCTGTTAATCAATTCCGCCATTAGTTTTCCGCTAAT
>CAZMUJ010000030.1:0-25791 GCA_964569605.1 uncultured Acidobacteriota bacterium | reverse complement strand
CTAAAACTTGAGGGTACCACTCTCGCTTCTCTGTCAATAAATATATAGGAGGTAGTTCGGCCGCCCCACTACGGGGTGTGTCTGGGGTGCATGGGGAAAATCATGGGGTAAAACTATGGAAACCAGGGGTAATAACAGGCGGAGAGAAGGACGTAAACCCAGGAGCAGAAAGGCTTAGATAATGTTTAACTAATGGGGATACTTGAAGCTTTCTAGGGTCTGGCGTAGACCTTTTTCCAGGCTGACCTCGGCAATCCAGTTCAAATCATCTAACGCTGCTCTGGAGTTCAAGGAAGTTTTCAGAACTTCTCCTTGCTTGGGTGGTGCATGAAGAGGTTCTTTCCTATATTCAGTTAGTTCCCGCAGCATCTCGAAGAGTTGATTCACAGAGGTTGCTGTGCCGGTTCCAAGATTATATTCTGTGCAATTACCATTGGTCAGTGCCAAGAGATTAGCTCGGGCGATATCTTCAACGTATACAAAATCACGTTTTTGGTTTCCATTTCCGTTGATGGTCACGTTCTTGCCTTGCAGCATACTCCTAGAAAAAATGGCGACTACACCAGCTTCACCGTTGGGATCCTGGCGTGGCCCATAGACATTCGAGTAGCGCAGAGTTGTGAACTTTAGCCCGTAGTTTTCCCATAATATGTGTAAGTGATGTTCTACATGATGTTTACTGGCTCCGTAAGGATCAAGGGGCTGGATTGAGTGGCTCTCTTCAATTGGAAGATTTTTAGGTTCACCGTAGACTGCCCCTCCTGTAGAAGCATAGACTATCTTTTTTACTGCATATTTATGACAGCATTGCAACAGGTTTAAGGATCCTACCAAATTAACATTAGCGTAAAGAACTGGTTCCTCAAGTGACTCCCGGACATTAGCCACGGCTGCTTGATGTAGAACATAGTCAGGGGAAACCAATCGAAAAACATCTTCTAGGTTGTTGTCTCGAATATCACTTTGGTAAAACGAAGCCTCAGAAGGAACATTACCGATCCTTCCCGTTAAGAGACTGTCAAGTATGGCTACTTTGTAGCCAGCGGTCAGCAGTTTATCTGCTATATGAGAACCAATGAATCCAGCTCCACCCGTCACTAGTACAGTTTTTCTCATCGTATTTTGTCACCTCTTTTTTCTGGATTAGCTAGAATGTCCAGTCAAAAATAACAGCTTCATATTAGTGAGTATAAGGAAAATGCAGTAGTCTGGCACTTTGCACTTTAAGTCGCAATTCTTAAGGTTCGAGTCATAGGTGTCATCCAGGCAGATTTTTATATTGTCGATGCTAATATTGGAGCTCTTATATTTTTGATAGCAAGATTTGTCTAGGCAATAGTTCTTGTCTCACTATAGTTGTGAGTTTTGGTTTCTAGCCCTAAATTTATTGGTTTATTGTACTTGACAGATTCGAAACACAGTGAGGAATTAACCTTTTCCCAATATAGTCCTTATAGAGATAGAAAGAAGTTCCACTATATTTCAGGTACCCAATTCAAGTTTTCTTATGCATAAGAAACTTCGGTTGGAGCTAATAAGAATTTGAAACATGGAACCCGAAGCCTAGAAACTGGTATCTTATCGGGCCATGATATCAGCTGTTCAAATTCGAAAAGGAAACGTTATTCTGTACAAGGGAGACCCTCATAGGGTCCTGGGTTTTCAACATCGCACGCCAGGTAAGGGAGCAGCAATCGTTCGAGCACATTTACGAAACCTTAAAACAGGTTCTTCCTACGAGGTGCGATTTAATTCCCAAGAGTCAATCGAAAAAGCCACTTTGGAGCAATGCCAGATGGATTACCTCTACACGGATGGAACACTTTTTCATTTTATGAACGTCGAGACTTATGAGCAGATTGCTCTAGATTCAGAAGCCCTTGGGAACTTTAAAAATTATATGAAAGAAGGCCAACGACTTGAAGTGGAGTTCTATGAAGGATCCCCAATAGGGATCGATATTCCTTCAGTAGTAGAATTGAAAATTATTGAAACAGAACCCGAACTCAAAGGAGCAACAGCCAGTAACTCTCCGAAACCAGCCACCCTTGAAACAGGTGTTGTAGTTCAAGTCCCACCCTTTATTTCAGTAGGGGAGGTAGTTCGGATTGATCCCCAGGAAGGCAAATATTTAGAGCGGGCTAAGGGCTAACAGTAGTTAAGTTATTAAAAAACTTCAGTCAGTTGTTTCTAAGTTTTGTTTTTGGATTTTGTGCGGCCAGCTCTTTAGCTTTTGTACATTACATTTGGGATGCTGTCCTAGGAACTAACCGGTGTTTATAAATATAGTCTCCGATAGGGAAATGAAGTAAGTAGCGCAAAAGCAAATCTGGGATAGTATGCTTCGCCGAGAGCCGGCGTAGCTCAACGGGTAGAGCGACGCATGCGTAAGGCGTAGGTTGGGGGTTCAAGTCCCTTCGCCGGCTCCAACCCCGATATTTCTTTTGAAATTCTTGAACATTTTCAACTAATCAATTGATTTAGAGATTATTGATCAATCAGAACTGGAAAGTTAAGCTTACTAACTCACTTGTTGCGCCAAAAAACTGTATGCCAGCCGCAGACAACTACACAATTCTGATTACTGGTGCCGGAAGCGGTCTTGGTCACGGTCTGACCCTACATTTTGCTGCTGATGGCCACCGAGTGTTGGCAACTGATAAATGCCAGGAGTCCGTAAGGGCAACTGCCATCGAAGCTGGTTCTAATGTCAGCGCTTTTGTACTGGATGTAGCCAAGAATGAAGATATTGAAGAATTTGGCAAGAGTCTGGGTAGGTATTGTGTTGATGTGTTGATAAACAATGCCGGTATGCAATATGTTGCCCCCCTCGAAGAGTTTCCTCCAGAGAAATGGGGCCAATTGGTTGATGTCATGTTGAAAGGATCAGCAGGAATGACTCGGCTAGTTCTGCCTGGTATGCGCCAGAGGGAATTCGGGAGAATCGTGAATATCGGTTCAGCCTTCTCATTGGTCGCTTCTCCATACAAGACGGCATACACTGCTGCAAAAACAGGATTGCTTGGATTTTCACGTGCGGTAGCCCTCGAAACCGCCGATGTAAATGTTACCATCAATACTGTGTGTCCGGCCTACATTCGTACACCCCTTGTGAAAAACCAAATTCGAGATCAGGCAACCCATCATGGCATTCCTGAAGCTCAGGTAATTGACAAAATAATGCTTGATCCCATGCCGAAGAAAAGATTTATCACTATCGAGGAGGTTGCCGGGGCAATTGAGTATCTAATCAGTCCGTCTGCCCGCAACATGACAGGACAGGCATTGGTTCTCGATGGTGGTTGGACCTGTCACTAAGGTTTCAAGGTTAGGCCAGCCTAGGCGAATAAGGATTAGCACTGTAACAAGACTTAAAACTCTGCCAAATAGAGAATTACAGTTTTCGGAATATAGGTCCTTCACCCCTGTCTCTTCGAAGTTTCAATAGGACTGGAAAATGAACCCAGTATTGACGAGGTCCAAACATTATATTTACTAAGGGAGGGAGGAGAAGTTACAGAATTCTTTGATACGATTAAGTTAGAAAGTTTTCTCATAGTAGAAGGAGAAAAAAGTTGAAAACCTTGTTGTGAAAGGTCCAGACTATTTTCTGCGACCTTCTCAGAAATGTAGATAATAATCAGAAAAATGCAGTTTTTTTATAGAGGTGAAAATGGCTTCTCATGCTAAATTCGAAGTGGACCGGTATCGTAAAGCACTACAGCTTTTCGATGAGGATCACTTACAAGATCCCAGGCATTTGATTGTCCAAGGCCAAAAGATTACTTGGTCTCTCTTTTATCATCAACGTCTTTTTCACTGGGTAAAGCAACTGGACTCTGAGGTCTCAGAAAGTCTTAAATTAGCCGCACGTTGTCAACACATAAAGCGTTGGACAATCCCCCGAAAAGACTTTCCAATGGATCGTAGTGGTTATCATCGTTGGAGGAAAACACTGAAAAAATTCCATGCTCAACAGGCGGGAGAAATTCTTGAAAAAAGTGGCTATGACCAGGAAACAATTCTACGTGTTCAGCAACTGCTTCAGAAGCTCCGCATGAAACTAGACCCAGAAGTTCAGCTTTTCGAGAATGCTATTTGTTTGGTTTTCCTTGAAAATGAACTGACTGAGTTTCTGGTTAAGCACAAGGAAGAAAAGGTGATTGAAATTCTACAAAAAACTTGGGGAAAGATGTCTTCAAATGGACATCAATTAGCCTTAGAACTTGTCGAGACGCTTCCTTCCCAAGCTCGAAAAATAATTGGAAAGGCATTGTAATTTTAAGGGGTCTATCGTGGACAAGCATCCGAAAAATATGGGCCTACATTTGGGCTGGGAAAGTTAGGCTGATTTAATGGGAGAAGAGATTTCCCCCTCCCAACGCTTCACGAGGTCTAAATGGAAACCGAACTGGTCTAACACGCGCATTACAATGAAATCGACCATGTCCTCTAGACTTTTGGGATGATTGTAGAATCCGGGAAGGGGAGGGTAAATCACAACCCCCATCTGGGCAAGTTTAAGCATATTTTCTAGGTGAATCTCGCTCATAGGGGTTTCCCTAACCATAAGGACAAGCTTACGGCGCTCCTTGAGGACAACATCGGCAGCTCTGTTGATAAGGTTGTCGCCCTGACCATGGGCGATAGCGGACAGGGTTTTCATACTGCATGGAGCGATTACCATTCCTGTCGAAGTGAAGGAACCGCTTGAAATAACCGCAGTTTGATCGCCAGGAGCATATGTGGCTGTTGCCATTTTTTTTAATTGGATGAGGTCATAGTCGGTTTCAATGGATAGGGTTCGAGCTCCCCATTTACTTACAACCAAATGAGTTTCAACGTCTAGTCCCTTAAGGACCTCTAACATTCGAACACCAAAGATGGTTCCGGTTGCGCCTGTAATTCCGATGATCAGTTTTTTTGTGCTCAAGAGTAAAAATTATACCTTAGTCTATGGGGTATGTTCTGAATCTAGTTTAAGAAATGTTGACAAATCTTCTAACTTTGGCGAGTCTGTTGTGTTGTGTGGAATCCTTTTTTAGAAAGCCTTCCTTTGGTTAAGTTGAGGAAAATTCAACTCCGTAAAGTGAAACGGATCATCAATTGGGCTTGGCGGAATTCTTCTTTCTATCGAGAAAAATTAGACCGATCAGGAGTTGTTCCTAAGGATATTCAAACCTTAGATGACCTGAGGAGCATCCCTCTTACCAAGAAATCTGAATGGCTTGAGTCCCAAGGGTCAAACACCTGGGATTTTGGGACGAATTTAGCCGTACCTGAGTCGGATCTGATTCGTTATCATCAGACATCCGGTACTACAGGTAAGCCAGTCCGATTAGCTTTTTCTACTCGAGACTGGAATAGTTGGTTGGAGTGCTGGGGATACGGTCTTTCGGCTTGTAACCTTACAGCTAAGGATCGAGTTCTGGTGTGTTTCCCATTCAATCTTTTTGTAGGATGGTGGGGTGGGCAGGATGCGGCCAGACTACTTGGATGCAGAGTTTATTCTGGTGGTGGCATGAGTACCGGGGACCGACTAAAAGTGATCCGAGAGCATCGAATAACTACCCTTATGGGAGCCCCTAGCTATTTGCTCCGTATGGGATTGCATACTGGGTCCAAAGGAGAATTTAATGCACGGGTTCTAGGAGTTAAAAAACTGATCTGTGGTGCTGAACCAGGCGGATCCATTCCTTCTATGAGAAAACGGTTAGAAGAGGCCTGGAACGCTGAAGTTTTTGATCACCTAGGGGCTAGTGAAGTTGGCCCATGGGGATACGAATGCTCTTTTCACCCTGGTGGAGTTCATATCTGTGAGTCTTTTTTCTTCCTTGAATTTCTAGATCCGGAGACGCTTCAGCCAGCCCGTGCCGGAGAACTTTCCCGAGTTGTGATTACCGCTCTAGAGAAATTTTCTCAGCCTGTAATTCGATGGGATCTTAAGGATCTTGTTAGAGTTTCCAAATCCTCTTGTCCATGTGGGCGTTCCTTTCGATGGTTGGAGGGTGGAATTCTGGGACGAACCGATGATCTGATCAAGATACGGGGTGTTCTCCTTTCACCTAGAGCAATTGAGGATGTGGTGCAAACCTTCGATGAAATTCTCGAGTACCGTGTTGTTATCTCCGAAATCCGTGGGATGGATGAACTAACCATTCAGGTGGGGACCAGATTACTGGACACTGCACGAGATTTTCTCTTTCAGAAATTGGAGATGGCTCTAAAAGACAGAACTCATTTGCGTTTTAAGTCCCAATTGTTGGAGGAGGGAGCTTTGTCTAAAAATGAAGTCAAGATTCGGAGAGTGAAAGATTTGAGAAAAGAAGGAGAGCTTAACTGTGATTAATGACATGGTTCAATTGACCCAACTAGTGAGAGAGTTACGATTTTTGGCCAATCGTGCGCATTCACTAGCAAAAAAAAATCTTGCTGCGGAGAGAAATCTTTATGCGATTCTCCAACATATTGAAATACTTGAGGCAGAGATTTGTGATCCGGTTGAAGCACTTTATGGAGAAATGCTTGATGGTGTTGAATAGAAAAGATAGTTTCCACTCCAATTTGTCGATACTTGCGAACAGGGTTCCCTTACCCTAAAGTTTCCTCCATTATGTGATCTAGAAAGGATTACTAGAAATCTGAAGTAGTAAAAGTTTCTGCTAAAGGGAGGTGTTTCCCTCTGGACTAGAAGTCTTAACATACGTACGCAAAGGTTGACGATTAGAAGATTTCTTGGGTAAGTTGGTTTACGAAGTGTCTACCTTCTTCCAAAAACCTTTTATCCGAGCAGTGCTGTAATTGGACAGAATGAGCTTTCCACTCACCTTAGCGCCGTGGATCAACAGTTCCTCCCAGTTCTCCATTCCTTGCCAGAGAATTTTTTTCAGTTCTGTCGTGGCTTTAGAGCTCCTTCTTGTAAGCTGCACTGCGAGGGCGTCGAAGGCCTTATCTAGTTCTTCAAAACTTTTGTAAACTTGATTATAAAGTCCATGACTTTTTGCCCAATGTGCGCCCTTCCATTTTGTGTCAATAGTGGCCTCAGCAAAAGCTGATAGGCCAATTTTCCTTTGAACTGCTGAACCAACAACAAAGGGGCCAAAACCGAGAGAAAACTCTGGGAATTTTAAAGACGCCACGTCCAAAGCGAGGACGTAGTCGGAGGCGGCAATAAGGCCAATCCCTCCTCCCACAACCTTTCCTTGGACCCGGGTTACTACGAATTTAGGGCATCTCTTGATAGAGAGGAGAATTCTTGCGAAGCCCATGAAGTACTCTCGCCCATCGAACTCGTTTTTGATTTCAGCAATTTCCTCTAAAGAGGCTCCTGCACAGAACGATCCTTGCCCACCGCTCTGTACAGTAAGAACTCGAACTTCCTTATTGTTGCCAAGTTCATCAATACAATCAGAAAGCTGTTCCAGGAGTTTTAGGGACAAAGCATTTTTTCTAGGATGAAAAAAAGAAATTTTCCCGACCCCAGAATCGATGTTGATTGTGACATCTCCAGACTTGTTCAAATTCTCGTCATTTCTCCTCTTCTAGTTGGAGGATAGAGGCAACATCTCCTCCCGTCAAACGGTCTCTGAAACATGAATGTTTTTATCGAAATAATCAAATCCCAAGACGCCATAATTTTCTTGAAATTCGGCGGACAATTACAAGGAAACTGTAAATCTGTGCAATCATTCCAGTTTATATTTATCTGTTTTTCGAAGCCTTTTCTGAGGATTTTTGTAAGAAGTGTTTAGAGAAAGATCTTGATTTCTAATTTGATTATTGGTTAGAAAAATTATTTTAGTTGGAATGAATCTTTCCCTACATGTATCACTGTAATAACCGTGACGGGACTTATTTGAGTACAAACTTACGGGCGTGAGACAAATATTCTCCAGAAATACGATCATGGACTCCTATATGAAGGTTGTGAATACCTACTTGAAGATGAGAAGCTTTGAGTATACTCATGATTGCAACCCTTTGATTGAAGCGGTCTGTGAAATGATACTCGGGTTCACCTGGCCAACTGTTACCGTGACTGTCCAAAATTTCGTAGCTTAAATCGAGCATCGGTTTTCCTGTGGACTGGTCAACCTCAAAATCGTACACCTCAAAGTAAAACCCAAGCTTCCTGTTCTGATATGGAACATTTTCACCCACAGTTGGCCAGATCTGGAAAGTTGTGAACTCATTTCCATCTTTCACAAAGACGGGAACGGTTTCGATTCTTCGGGCCAGAAGGATGGAGCTAAGGCTGAGTTTTCGATTCTCGAATTTGGGGACAACAGCCAGGCTTTGTTTGAAACCGAAGTTGTTCCCGATTCGATCCTGCACAAAAACCTCTAACTTGTATCGGCCAGGTGCTAATAGGATGTCTTTCTGGAAAATCAAAGGGGACTCTTTGTCGGGGGAATAATCATTTTTGGGTATATTTGCTACTAGGCTGTCCTCAGAATTCTTTAAGATTTCTCCTGTTAGGTTTGTCACCACTGTTTGGACATTGATTTCTGCACGGTATACGTGGTTTATATTCTTTAATTGGAGATCTCGAGCCTTAAAATGAAGAATGAGAATTAGCCTTCCCTCATCAACCCGCCGAAAAACCTCACTTTGGAGTTGAAAAGGAAGGCCTGAGAAGTCAACTCGAGTGGTTACTTTAAGTCGAAGGTCTTTAAAATGTGGACGAGGAACCTTCTCCAGATTAGTAATCAGGGTCAATTTTTCAAAAGCCTGGTTTTTAGATCTCCCATAGCCGAAGATAAGTGGATTGTGACCGGGCATAGGATTATTCTTTCGAATGATACGATCGAGTTTTTGTTCTACGAGGCCCGACATCTCGGCGTCGGTCAAGCCGGCATTTGGAGTCAACAGCAAAGCATCCTTTTCGTCGACGTTGGTGCTTAGTCGATATTCGCCAGTAAGTGAAGGGTCGACAAACTCAAGTTCAATGTCCTGACCAATACCATCCAAATAACGATATTTCCAAAGCTCGTAGGGATAGGTTGAGGTGGAGCCACCCCCTTCTTCAAACGAACGAAGATAGTGTCCTCCGGTGGGATGGCGTTCTTGACGATCAGGTTCTCCGTACTTGATGTAGATCATCCCGCGGTCGGATTTCCATCCTGGAAAACCAGAAGTGAAGTTTTCGTTGGAATAAGCAATACGGCGGTAATGTTCTTCTTTGTATTCGTTTACGGAAGTTTGGATATTGGTGTCACGTCTTCTCCAGAATTGCTCGATAAAGAGTTCTCGTTCCTGATCGGTAGCAAGGCTAACAAATAAATCAGCCTCTTCAGGTGTGATAATGTAGGGTACGTCCTCTAGGAGCCATTTTTGATAATAATTTATCTGTTCATCATGGTTTGCTGCATAGACATAGGTGCTATTAATTAATCCTAGCAGACAAATACTGAGGGGAATTTGTAGAAAAACACGTGGAATTAGTCTTAGGAACAGACTCTTGGAGAACATTAGATTTCTTTGGATGTTACCACGGGAACCCCTCTACCGATAAAGCTCTAGTCGTTCTTTTCCAAACCAGATCTAAGGTTTCGATTAACAATCTATTTCTTATAATGCATTCTTTTAAGTGGTGTTAATTATTTGGTCTTTGTTGTTAAACGACGTGTTCTTTCTTGCTCAACCTAAACTCAAAAGTAGGACAAGAATTCTATAGGGTCTTGTCCTTAAGGGGCCTGCTCCGATATGTTGTGCTTAAATGTAGGTCTTTCACATGGAAATTATTAGTTGCTATCCGTTATAAAAATTCAATGTGAAATTGTCGTTTGACCTGCAAGTATCAACTGATGATGTGTCGATTTCACAACTTTCTTGTATCGATTCTGGTTATGACAATGTTTTCTTGGGCTGGGGCCCAGAGTACGGGTTTCATATCAGGAACGACAACTGATGAGACTGGTGCTGTTGTGTCCAATGTGGCGGTGGTGGCCATCCATTCCTCCACAGGTGTGAGACGCTCAGCTGTTTCGGGTCAAGATGGATACTTCTATCTTGCAGGAATGGGTCTGGGGACCTATGAAGTCCGTGCTTCAATGGCTGGCTTTCAAACCGCTATTTCTCCTGGGATCACAGTGGAAATTGGCCGAGAAAAATCCATCACCTTGGTTCTAAAACTTGGGGAAATAAGTCAAGAAGTTGTTGTAGAGAGTGGTGTCTCACAAGTACGTACCACCAGCTCCGAGATGTCTGGACGGATCGATCCTGTACAGATTCAAAATTTGCCTTTAAACGGACGTTCCTTTGCAGATCTTTCGGCTTTGGAGACAGGTGTTAGCAGTTTTAAGAATGCGTTGGCAAGTGATCCTACGGCTACTGCTTTTGGAGGAACAGGGGTTCGTCTGGTTTTTAATGGAATGCGTCCGGAGTTAAACAACATTGTGGTAGATGGTACCGATGCAATCGATGCCTTTGGAAATGCACCAGGAAGTGCTGCTGGGGTCTTGTTGGGGGTGGACACAGTGCGGGAATTTTCAACAATCACAGGTACCTATGATGCCCAATTTGGGCGTTCTGCTGGCGGTGTTATCAATGTGGCCACCCGATCAGGAACCAATGATTTTAATGGTTCTGTTTTCTGGTTTCATAGGAATGACAATTTAGATGCAGCAAATTTTTTTGATGCTCCCATTAACAGTACAACTGGGGAATTTGTCCGTAAAGACAAGCCAGAGTTTAAAAGGAATCAGTTTGGATTTACTGTGGGCGGACCTATTGTCCCAGACAAAACTTTTATTTTCGGTAGCTATGAAGGCTTTCGAGAACGATTAGGCTTGACGTCAATTGCAACTGTTTTGACAAAGGAAGCTCGTGAAGGAAACCTTCCTTTTGGCCAAGTTTCAGTCAATCCAAATGTAGTTCCTTTTCTAAATCTGTACCCTTTTCCTAATGGCCGCAATTATGGAGATGGTCGCGCAGAATACCTGTTTGGAACCAATTCCAATACAAATGAAGATTTCTTTGTGGTTAAGGTCGATCACTATTTTAATGAATCTGAAAGCATGTTTGTCCGTTACTCTTTTGATACGGCTAACAAAAAATTCCCAGCTTTGGGATCTCTTTTTGGGCCCCAGCTTTTGGAACCATTTGTTACCCGGGATAGTGGTCAGCAGTTGTTAACTGTCGCCTACTCCAAAGTTTTTTCAGCCGATTTTCTCAACGACATTCGTTTTGGCTATAACCGGACAAATCAGGTGGAATCACAATTCCCCTTGCGTACTCTTAAGGAGTTTTCTTTTCTTGAGGGAGTTCAGGATGGGATAGGACTTATAAATGTTCGTGGTTTGTCCACTATCGGGGGTTGGACTAAGACCCCTGGAATGACTCTCCAGAATATGTTCCAGGTGAACAACGACTTTATCTGGTCTTTAGGTAGGCATTCATTGAAAATAGGTGGGGTTTATAAGCGTTTTCACTATGATGATAATCGTTTTTTTCAGGGAGGTTCCTTTAACTTTGACTGTGTTGCTGGATGCGCACCACCAGGTCCTGTGGGAAGAACTGAACTATTGGCTGGTTTCCCAATTTCGGTGGTCAAGGACATGCCAGATACGGTCTATGATACTAAGCAGCGCTTCAACGTGTTTGGTTTGTATATACAGGATGACTGGAGGGCTCTTAGTCGGCTTACTTTGAACCTCGGTCTACGCTACGAAATAATGACCGATCCCTATAATAAACTTGGTCCTGTAAAGAATTTTCGGGATCCTCTCAGGGATGAGATGGCCACTATTGTTTCGGATAGACCAATTCAATTAGCCAAAAACCAGATCATGCCTCGTTTGGGTCTGGCTTGGGATCCATTTGGTGATAAAAAAACGGCCGTACGGGTTGGTTTCGGGATGTTTTATCAGCAGCTAAATGAGGCTAATCTAAATTTTGTGTTTCGACTTAGCCAACCTCCAACTAAAACTATTCTGATTGGTGGGCCAGCCACAGCTGAGGCCTTTCCCGTGATTCCCTTTCCTGACTCTTTTAAGCCGGTCATTGTTTTTCCATTGGAATGGGCTGCCAAGACACCCTATACGATGCAGTGGCATTTGACTCTGGAAAGAGAGATTTTCCCGAGAACTGTGGCCACCGTGTCTTACTTTGGGAACCGGGGGGTACATCTAGCAACACCTACTGAGATTAACTTTAAACAGCGTACGATTCTTGAAGATGGAACAGCTTTCTTTCCACCGGGGCCTCCGGTACGTGTTAATCCTCACTATACAGCAATAAATCTTAGAGATTTCGGAAGCGATTCTCACTATCATGGCCTGCAAATTCGATTCCGAAAACAATACAGTAAGGGTTTCCATATCCAGGCTTCCTACAGCTATTCTAAGACTATTGATAATTCTCCACCCATTCTGCGCGATCTTGAAAACAGTCCGACTATTCTTTTTGATTGGTTTCAACGTCATTTGGATCGGTCTCTTTCTGGCTTTGATGTACGCAACAACTTTGTTCTCAACTTTGGATACGACTTTCCTTTCAAGAAGGGGAGACGAACAGGTTTGTCTATCTTGGAAGGGTGGAGAATCAATTCGATTGTTTTATTGGCTAATGGAAATCCCTTTACGGTGCAGAATTCGTTCGACCGAACAGGGACTGCGGCCATAGGACCGTTCCGTCATGATCGTCCTAATCTGCGCCCCGGAGCAGATAACAACCCTGGCGCAGGTTCTCCCGATGCCTATTTCAATGTCAATTCCTTTGAGTTACAGCCTGTTGGATTTTTGGGAGATTTGGGTCGGAATACTGTAATTGGGCCAGGCCTATTCAATGTAGATTTCTCCCTACATAAAAAAGCTAAAGTTTCCGAAATATTTGACCTCGAATTTCGAGCTGAGTTCTTTAACCTATTCAACCGGACTAGCTTTGCAACGCCAACTGCTCAAAACCGTTTCATCTTCGTTGGATCGGATCCGGAAGGAAATGGAATCCCAAGTGGGTCAGCTGGCCGGCTTACAGGCACAGTGATAACTTCTCGCCAGATCCAGTTTGGATTGAAATTTCTGTTTTAAACTTAGTTGCTCTATATTGGCGTCTGTACAAGTGTCGTGCTATCTGGGTAGCAAAGGTGGATTTTGCAACACTCCTTGCAGGGCCATCGGTATGGTTTACATTTGAGTGACGATTGTGAATTTCTGTGGTGGAATTCTGACGGGAAAACGATGGATTTCGTCGAAATTCGTACTGGGAATCTCTGGACTCGGGAGCCTGTCCAAGTATTATGAGTGTAGGATTCTACTCGCGTAACATCTTTACACTCGACGACCTCAAAATTTTGGTTATCACTTTATAGATACTGTTTTTAGACGTTCTTTTATCCAGTTATTCCAGTGTTCAAGCTGTTTCTCCACCGATTCTACTCCTGTACCTCCTCTATGGTTTCGTTTTTTCAGGCTTGACTTTGGGTCCAGATTTTTTAGGATTGCCTTGGTACACTTAGGGTTCCACTTTTGAATTTCCTCATCAGTTAATTCTTGAAGAGCCTTGTTCTTAGAAACACAGTAGGACACCAATTTACCTACTTGTCGATGGGCTTCACGGAATGGGACATCCTGCTCAACTAGATACTCGGCAAGATCAGTGGCCTCCAAGAAACTCTCCTTGAACAGGTGAGCGTACTTGTCATGACAGATTTCAAATCCGAGGATAATTAGAGGCAAAATTTGTAGAGTTGAACTTACGATATCGGCTGTCGCAAACAAATGTGTTTTGTCCTCTTGAAGGTCTCGATGGTAGGAAGTAGGTAATCCTTTCAGTAATGTTGACACGGCTTGAGTGTGTCCCAGTACTGAGGCAGCTCTTCCCCGAGCTAGCTCTAGGACATCGGGATTTTGTTTTTGAGGCATCATACTGCTGCCAGTACACAGAGATTCAGGGAGTCTAATCCAACCTACGCCGGAGCTAGACATGTAGATAAAGTCTTCGGCCAGTCGGCTTATATGAATCATAAGTTGGGTGGAAATTTGAAGAAGTTCGAGGATGAAATCTCGATTTCCAACTACGTCGTAACTATTTTCGAAGCTCTGATTAAACCCTAAAGTCTGAGCTGTTATCTCTGGATTGATAGGTAGCGTGCTGCCGGCAACGGCCCCAGCACCTAGGGGAGAAGTAGAAGTACGAATCTGATAGCTCTCAAGACGTTCAATGTCCCGTGAAAACATGACACAAAAGGAAAGGAGGTAGTGAGACCAAGATATAGGTTGGGCAACTTGTAAGTGGGTCCAGGCAGGGAAAAGTTCCTCTTTTAAATCTCCGGATCGATCGAGAAAGGAATTCTGCAGATTTAAAAGTTGATTTTTCCAACAGTTTGTTATTTTTCGGCAGTAAAGGTTGATGTCTAGAGAAACCTGGTCGTTACGGCTTCTTGCAGAGTGAACCCCGGCTCCCGATGGCCCCACAAGTTCAATCAAGCGGGATTCTATATTCATGTGAATGTCTTCCAACTCTGATCGATAAGGAAACTGATTTTCTTTTATTTCAGTCTCAACTTGGCTCAGAGCATGGAGTATGGATTCACAGTTGGATTCAGATAGAATTCCTTGTGAGGACAACATTTGTACATGGGCTCGGGTTCCCTCTAGGTCTTGAAAGGCTAATCGACGGTCTACATCGAGGGAGCCAGTGTAGTCAATAACGGCATCAGATACAGATTCCTGAAAACGACCTGTCCAAAGTTGTTTGTTTGATTTGCTAGGTTTTTTCATTGGTTTCCAGATATTTTCTCTTCATGCCGTGGACTATTTTTTATTGTGGTCGGAAGCCATGCGTAGTCTTAATCCCTGTAATCGGATAAAACCGCTGGCATCAGACTGACGGTATACGGAATCTTCTTCGAAAGTGGCATATTCAGCACTATACAAGCTGTGTTTGGAGCGACGACGACGGATTGAACAGGTACCCTTGTAAAGGCTTACCTCTACTTCACCAGAAACTCGTTGTTGAGTTTCTTCAATTGTTTTCAAAAGCACTTGAGTCTCTGGTGCAAACCAGAGACCGTAGTAGATTTTTTGTGCTAGATTTGGGGCCAGGCAATCCTTGTAAAAAAGAACTTCACGATCAAGAACAATTGATTCCAGTGCTCGATGGGCTTTGTGGAGAATAGTAGCTCCTGGAGTCTCATATACTCCTCTAGATTTCATTCCCACGAACCGGCTTTCCACAATATCTACCCGACCTATGCCATGGCGTCCAGCCCTGGTGTTCAATTCTTCTAGAAGATGAACAGGGGAGAGTAACTTCCCATCTACTTTAATTGGAATTCCTTGGAAAAACTCAATTTGAACTTCTTCAGCATCCTCTGTCGATTGATGGGGGTTTTGTGTCATGAGAAAGAGATCGTCTGGAGGTGGTTGCCAAGGATCCTCTAGCACTCCTCCTTCATAGGAGCAGTGCATAAGGTTTTGGTCAATGCTATAAGGTTTTTCAAGAGTCGACTCTACTGGAATTCCCTCGGACTTACAGTATTGAATCAGGTCAGTTCGGCTCTTGTATTGCCAGGTTCTCCAAGGTGCAATAGTCACCAGTTTCGGAGCAAGAGCCTGATAGGTCAATTCGAAGCGAACCTGATCATTACCCTTTCCGGTAGCTCCATGAGCAACGGCGTCGGCCTGCATTGACTCTGCGATTCGGGCTTGTTCACGGGCTATCGGAGGTCGAGCCAGTGCGGTGCCTAGTAAATATTCACCCTCATAGACGGCATGAGCCTGAATCGCTGGGAAGACGAATTCCCGGACGAACTCTTCTTTTAAATTTGCAATTACCACTTCGTCCGCTCCTGTAGCTACAGCTTTGTTTTGGATGGCATCGAAATCTTCTTCTTGTCCAACATCAGCGACGAAGGCAATAACTGGGCATCCGTACTGTTTTTTCAACCAGTGCAGCATGGCGGACGTATCGAGACCACCTGAATAAGCTAGGACGATTTTCTTTATGTTTTGAGAATGTTCCATAGTTTGTGTTCCACTTCCACGGCTTGTTGACCTTCTGCCACAACTGCCAGAACGGTATCTTCCCCTGCCACAGTTCCCGATATTTCATCCAGGTCAAGGGCATCGATTTCGTAAGCTAGAGCAGCAGCTAGCCCCTGTTTGGTCCGGATTACAATCAAATTTCCACTTGCAGTTGAACGGGGTGTCTCCGGACGGGTTCCCTCAAGTGTCTGATAGCGATAACTACCTGTGGAATCGCTCACCTTCACAATTTTGAGATCCTTTAAATCCCGTGACAAGGTTGCTTGGGTCACTTTACATCCCTTCCTAGCGAGGTGGCTACGAAGCTGTTCCTGACTACGGATTGCTTCTGCTGTTACCAATTGTAAAACCTGTCTTTGACGTATTTTTTTCATGGATTTAATATTGGAGAATCCTTGCTTTAAACGATTTGTCGTGATTTCCAGAAATTAGTTCGGGTGCTTTCAACCACCAATAGAAGCCAACATTTAATTCCAAATGAGAATGGGGAATTGGCATCCTAGTGATCGATTTTACCCATAATGATCTATAGTTCTAGTTCCATTTATATAAATAATTATGAATAATTATGAATAATGCAATTGACCTTGTCAAGCCTTGATTATTCTTTATTTATATATAAATAAATGTTTAAAATTATTGTATTTTGCTTATAATATTGAAAAAGTAGAAATGTTTCTTGCATAAATAGAGATAATATAATTATTATTATAAAATAGAGAGACCTTGAAATGAAGCGTGTGAAACTTGACAAAATTGGTTCTGCAGCTTTCCGGGCTGGCATTTCTCGCGATGTATACTTGACGGATGAGATAGTGACAGAGGAAGGTTACGTTGTAGCTGGTCGGGTTCTCAACGACAAAAGTGCCTACAACCAATTAGAGAATTCCGAGGGCAGGATGGTACCCCTTAAAAGTGGGGACTGTATTGCTGGTGTTTTGGGACATCGGAATGCCTTGCATGGATATGAGGGCCGTCTTCCGGAAAAGGTCAATCGGGGAGATCTAATCCACGTCTTAAATTTGGGTGGCGTACTCGGAGAGTGTACATCTTATAACCCCGATGTCGGAACACCTTTCGAAGTAGAAGTTTTGGGGGCTGTTCTCCATTTCCCTTATATTGGGAAACGGGTTGGTATCCCGGCACACATTAAGCTAAAAGCTATTTCCAATGATCTAAACTTTCGAAAGGTTCCTCCTCTTGTAGCAGTGGTTGGTACCTGTATGAATTCAGGAAAAACACTAGCGGCTTGCGAGATAATCAATGGTTTGGTCAAGAAAGGATTGCGGGTTGCAGCCGGAAAAGTAACTGGTGTGGCCCTAAGACAGGATATTTTACGTATGATTGATTATGGTGCCATTGAGGCACTTTCTTTTGCCGATGCTGGGGTTGTGGCCACAGCTTCCGATACGGCTAAATTTGTAACCCGCTGTCTCATTAGTAATTTAAGTCGAAGCAATCCAGACGTCGTTGTGCTCGAGTTTGGAGACGGAATTTTTGGTGACTATGGTGTTCAGTCAGTACTAGATGATGTAGAAGTCAAACAATGGCTACACACAGTTGTTTTGTGCGCCAATGACCCAGCGGGTGCCTGGGGAGCGTGCCGTTTTTTAAAACGCCTTGGTATTGAAGTACAAGTAGTGGCTGGTCCAGTAACAGATAACGAGGTGGGACGTAGCTTTATTCAAAAAAGATTAGGATTGACGCCAGCGAATGCTCGAACCAATCCTGAGACATTAATAAAGAAGGTTTATGGAGAGGTAAAACCAAATGTCGTTTCCTGAAAAGGCTGTTGTCCTTGGAGCAGGAGGGTTTGTTGGCCGGGAACTGATTCGGCTTATTGCTCTTCATCCCAACCTTCAAGTGGAGGCAGCGCTTTCAAAAAGCCAAGCAGGGAATTCTATTGGAGAGATCTATCCGGAAGTGCAGGGATTTCTTGGCGGCTCATTTCTTTCTCCTGACCGTTTTGAATGGAGCCAGCTTAGCAGGGACAAGTGGATTCTTTTCTCTGCATTGAGTCATGGGGAAACCATGCAGGTTCTTCCTTCAATTCTAGAGGAAATAGGTGAAAATGATGCCATGGTAATTGATCTATCTGGAGATTTCCGACTGGAGTGTAGGGAAACATATCAACGCTACTACGGTATCAAGCACACTCGATCTGACTGGTTAGAGAAGTTTGTTTATGGGCTCCCAGAATTCAATCGAAAAAAAATCCAGGGGAGTCGTTTTGTCTCCAACCCAGGTTGCTTTGCAACAGCTGCTCAGCTTGCTTTGTTACCTTTGGTCGATCTTGAAAAAGAGCCTCTCTTTGTGGCTATTGATGCAAAGACCGGTTCTTCGGGAGCAGGAATTCAACCCAGATTGACTACTCATCATCCCTTGAGAGCTAATGATTTTAGGGCTTACAAACCTTTGGAACATCAACATCTTCCAGAGATAGAACAAATGTGGAATCAGCTGGGTGGCAGTTCGCTTACTAATATTTCCTTTGTTTCCCAAATGGCTCCGTTAGTGAGAGGGATTTTTGTAAGTATTCATGTTTTCTTCTCTGAGCCACCGTCAGAAGATCAGCTAGTAAAATGTTTTCAGGATGCATATGCCGAATCTCCCTTTGTACGATTAGTTCCGGAATCCCCTTCGTTGACCGAAGTCTGGGGAACCAATCGATGTGATCTGTCAATCCATGTCCGGGAGGGGAAGGTTCTAATCTGTTCGGCAATTGACAATCTCATCAAAGGGGCTGCCGGCCAAGCTATCCAAAATAGTAATCTAATGGCAGGTTGGCCAGAGATTTCTGGGCTTCAAGTTCCTCCACCCCGTCCTGTTTAGAGAGAGAATTATGTGTGCTAAAAGTATATATCCAGATCTAGAAAACCAGTACCAGATCCCAACCTATTTAAAATGGCCCATAACCTTGGTAGAGGGAGAGGGATGCAAAGTTCGAGATTCTGAAGGTGTGGAATAGCTTGACCTTTATGGGGGGCACTGTGTAGCTGTGATTGGCCATTGTCATCCCGGATGGGTTAAAGCAATCTCACAACAAGCCGGACGGCTTGGCTTTTACTCAAACGTTGCATCGAATGATATAAGGGCTATATATCAGCAGCGACTGATTGATTTCTCGCCCCGACATTTGCGTCGCCTTTTTTTATGTAACTCTGGAGCAGAGGCCAACGAGACGGCTCTTAAAGTTGCATTAAAGGCTACGGGAAGGAATGGGTTGGTAGCTATGAAGGGGGGGTTCCATGGAAGGACGGCTGGGGCTCTGTCAGTGACGACGATTGGAAGCTATCGAGATCAATTCCCCTCACTTGTTCGTGATGTCAGTGTGGCTGAGTTTGGAGATCTAGAGTCCTTGCAAAAGCATCTCAATTCTGACATAGCGGCAGTGATCCTCGAACCAATTCAAAGTATGAATGGTATCCGTACAGCCTATACCGGTTATCTTTCCAATTTGGTTGAACTCTGCCATAAGAATGGAACTATGGTCATTTTTGATGAAATTCAAACTGGAATGGGACGCACCGGGTCAACTTTTGCATCGGAACGGTTCGAATGCAAACCAGACCTACTGACGATTGCCAAGGGATTGGCCAATGGAATACCCTCTGGAGCCGTGTTAGCCACAGAAGAAGTGGCTCTTGAAATCAAACCAGGAGAATTAGGGTCAACATTTGGAGGTGGACCAGTGGCATGTGCGGCAGGACTCGCTGTGTTGGATGCTATTGAGTCCGAAAAGCTAATTGAGAACGCCCTTTATCTCGAGTCTGTTGCACACCAAATGCTCATCACAGGTCCAGTTTCTTCGGTGCGAGGGTACGGACTTTTGTTAGGACTGGAAACGAATGTTCCAGCTAGAGCTGTAACCAGGTTTCTTTTTGAAAACAAAATTTTGGCTGGAACTTCTGCAGACCCACATGTGGTTCGTTTGATGCCGCCTTTAACCATTGGGGAAAAGGAATTGGAGAAACTGGCCACTGTTCTGGCAAAATTTCCAGTATAGAAATGACAATGCATTTTACTTCAACCAGGCACTTCTCACCTGTTCAGCTTGAACGTTTTCTCGAATTTGCCTTGATGCTCAAAAGCGGAGCAGTTACAAGTGATGTAAGGGGGAAATCCCTAGGAATGCTCTTTTTTAATCCTAGTTTGCGGACTCAGACTTCATTTTCCGTAGCGATGCAGCAACTCGGAGGACATTCTATGACTCTCAACGTGGGACGTGGTGTTTGGAACATCGAAACAGAGGATGGAGTGATAATGGATGGGGACAAAGCTGAACATGTTCGTGAGGCCGCACCTGTTCTCTCTCGCTATTTTGATGCTCTGGCGGTTCGCGCCTTTCCTTCAGGACGGTCCTGGGAGATCGATTCTATGGACCCTATTTTATCTGGATTTGCCCGCTATGCTAGCGTACCGGTAATTAACCTAGAGTCCTCTCTTTGGCATCCTTGTCAAGCCTTAGGCGATGCTTTGACATGGAATGAACTAGGTGTAACAGCAAGCTCCAAAGTTGTTTTGACCTGGGCTTATCATCCCCGACCACTTCCCTTGGCTGTTCCTAGATCAGTGTGTCTGATGGCAGCGCAACGGGGTCTTAGTCTTACTATTCTTCGACCTCCTGAGTTTGCTCTCGACAATCAGCTATTTAAATTAACAAAAGAGATTGCGGGCAAGACTGGAGCTTCCATTGAAGAAAGCGAAGATTTGGCGTCCTTGGAAGGGGCCGATGTGGTATATGCAAAGTCCTGGAGAACTCTCAAAGCCTATCAGGATGAGGAAAAAGAACGTACCATACGAAATCAATACCGTCACTGGCAAGTGACAAAAGCATTGATGGACCGGACGTCCAATGCAGCTTTCATGCACTGTTTGCCGGTTCGGCGTAACGTAGTTGTTTCTGATCGAGTTCTAGATTCTCCCTATAGTGTAGTTGTTGACCAAGCTGAGAATCGGTTGCATGTGCAGAAAGCTCTGTTGCTCCATTTACTCGGTCAGAAGCCATTTGTAAAGGAGAAATTGGTATGAGTACGGTGGCAGGATTGAAGCAGGCGTTACCTTATCTTCGACTCTACAGTGGAAAGGTATTTGTCATTAAATTGGGCGGTGAGATTATGGCCGAGGAGGAAACACTTGATCAGCTGGCCATTCAACTTTCCTTGCTTTATCAGCTCAACATTCATGTCGTTGTTGTTCACGGTGGTGGTCCTCAAGCTTCGGAGCTTGCCCGAAATTTGGGAATTAGAGTGGAAATGGTAAATGGACGGCGTGTCACTGATGCAAGAACTCTAGATGTGGCCAAAATGGTGTTTAATGGGAAACTGAATACAGATATCCTGGCCAGCCTTAGCCGTCACCAGGTTTCAGCTGTTGGACTATCAGGGGTTGACTCTGGACTAATCTCAGCAGTGCGTCGACCTGTCAAGAATATCTTAGACCGCGAGACAGGGAAGCGGATAAAAGTGAACTTTGGCTTTGTGGGTGACATCGAATCTGTTAATCCTTCAATTCTTAACCATTTGATATCAGGATCATATGTTCCTGTGATCAGTGCTATGGCAGGTGATGAGGATGGACATGTATATAACATCAATGCCGACACTGTAGCCGCTGAGATTTCCGTTGTACTGAAGGCAACCAAATTAATTCTTTTAACTCCAATTGTGGGGGTTCTTCAAGACCCAACTGATCGGGGAAGTCTGATTTCTCAGCTCCAACTCAAAGATCTTGACAACTTTCTGCAAGGTAGTGTTAAGGGTGGTATGAGTGTCAAGTTAGAGGCTTGCCGTCGAGCAATTGAAGGGGGAGTTCCTCGTGCCCACATCATAAGCGGATTGGAACAGGACTCCCTTCTCTCAGAAATTTTCACCAATGAAGGTTGTGGAACCTTAATAGAAGCCTGAAAGTGAAAGTTAAAAGCCTCAAATTTATTTTTCTCAGCTAGCTCTTTAGTTGGAGGCTTTTAAGCTTTTGTCTATTACTAGAAAATCATTCTAAGTCTAGACGGGGTTTTTCTGGTTTGGATGTCCTACTAGCGGGTGTTAAATTACTATATATAGTTGCTTCCTTAAATAGCGGTATGTGTAGTTTGCATAGAAAGCAGGCTAGCAGGTCCAATGGAAGATGAAAAAGTTACTTTGACCAGAATCATGGTTCCGATCTATTTACTGATGGAGTTATAGCAATGCCATCTTTTGACGTTGTTTCAGAAGTTGATTATCACGAGGTAACCAATGCTGTCGATCAGGCAAACCGTGAATTGAAAACTCGGTTTGACTTCAAGGGAACTAATGCCTCGTTTCTCTTGGAACAAAATAAAGTGACAATTAGGGCGCCCAATGAGTTTCAAATTCGTCAAATGCTTGAGATTTTAATCGGTCGTCTCTCTAAGCGAAAAGTAGATGTTCAATGTTTGAAGCTAGATCCACCCCAAGTTAATGTGAATGGGGCTCAACAGCTTGTTACGGTTCGTCAGGGGCTAGATAGTGATCTAAGCAGAGAGATTGTTAAATTGATCAAAAAACAAAAACTGAAAGTTCAAGCATCAATGCAAAGTGAACAGGTCCGAGTTTCAGGTAAAAAGCGAGATGAGTTACAAAAGGTTATTGCCATGCTGAAGGAGGTTAGTTTAGATATGCCACTTCAATTTAAGAACTACCGGGATTAAGTCAGTTACTTTCTAGTTCTTGCCTCTAAGGGTCTTTTTTCTTTTTGAGAATGGCATGAAATCAAAAATGATAAAATTCTCTATCTGGCTTTTACTGGTCTGTGCATGGAATTTTGGAGTACCAGAGGCAGAGCCTATCTATGATGTTTCGATGGCAGTTTTACTGTCCTTTGTTACTAAAATAAACACTAAAAGAAAATCGTAGGTGAAGGAGCAATGAGCAAAGGAAAAGATAGTCGTAAAGAGAATAAAAAACGTCCAACAAAAACCAAGAAAGAAAAAAGAGCAGCTAAAAAGGCAAAGAAAAGTTCTTTTGGATAGTTAAGATAAGTAGCCGTTCTATTCTAATCAGGATTGGCAGAGAAAAGTATGCTATGCCTGTTTTTCATTGTGTCTCTTTATACTTATTCATACCTATGATAGGTATGAGCCCTAAAAAAACTCGCAAAACCTGGGGAGTCTAGCTGTAAGGCTGCTCCCCTAGATCCCTTCAACACTTTCTTTATAAAGACCTAGCTTTCCCTCCTGGCAAAAGAAGGATCAAGTCAGTGGGATTTTCTCTCATGTCACCCAGAGCGATGTCCTGACGATGACATTTCTAGGCTAACCCATCCCTTCATCTCCGGAGTGCCTCTCCATTAGTCTATTTATGTCCTGAGAAACAGGAGAGGACGATGTGACATAGTTGTGGGGGTGATATTGTCTGTATAAGTCCGTTCTAAGAGGGAAAACTGGGAGCCTGTAGGCTTTTTATTTGGAAAAGAGTGGCTAGCAGCTGCTGAATTTCAGCAGTCTTGAGGAGTCGAGTTCTGGCATTCTTTTCTTTGAACTCACATCTCCCATGAGATGCTAAAAAGCAAGGTTGGTCCCTGTTTAAAAGCATCTCCTTCTGATAGAAGTTTTTGAAGCAAGGGCGTCCTCAAATCTATGCCCAGTGTCGTATCCTTCCAAGCCTCAATAGATATTCCAAACAGGCTACTCATGGCGACGAGACCAGAATTGATGTCTCTCTCACCATCCCAATACGCAAAAGCCTGGTAATAGGACGTGCCGTTCAAGTGAAGCGAAATGCGATTGTTGAGATTGTACCGAAGAAGTACTCCGAGTGTGCTTTCCACTGGACCCTGATAGGTTTTGCTGTTTTCGTAAACAGGGAAACGGCCCAGAGCATAAGCTTCTAGTCCAAGTGTTTCCGTCACTGGCACCCTGTAGTTCAGTTCAAGAAGTGGGTCAAAGGTTCCTGTTCCGAATTGGATATGGAGATGTTTAAGGCCTTTTTCACCAAGCTTAAAAGGATTTTCCTCCGTCTTAGCCGTTGGCAGTGTTGTGCCCAATGATAGACTCAAGGAATCCCCCTCACGGAAAAGAGCCTGTTTCCAATAAGTAGTCAACAACATCAGATCGCTAATGCCTCGATAGGTTTCAGATCGGTGGTGGATATATCCGTTGTTCAACATCGCTTGTTTCTCTTCCGCAGTCGCAGGTTCAATGAAGCTGACCTCTGTATTTTGATCTTTGATGTCGTAGGGAGCCCGTAACGTAAGAACCCAGTTGTCCTTGAAGGCGTATTTTACTTCCAACTCCAGTCGCAGATAGTCTAGGGAGACATCATGCCGGTGCAAAGGCAAAATGACGACCTGTCCGTTGGAATCTAGACCTCTCGTCTCTGGATGACCTCCCTTAAACCCAAATCCCCGTTCGGTATTGAGAGAAAAACGAAACGAACCTTTATCAGGAACCGAACCGGCTCCCACCCTCCGTAAAATGGAGGGATTACTTCAAGCTGGTCAAAGATTACCAAAAACAGGAGCCATAAATACGGCAACCATCGCCCAGATAATTGTAACCTCAGAGAGTATTTTCATCTGTCACCATTTTCAATAATCTTTTCGACCTCTTCAATTTGGTTTCCCTGTACACTACCCAGAATTTCGCCCCTTTGGCCGTATACCCGAATATATGGGAGACTGGATAGCTTGAATTTTTTGGTAGCTTGTTTTTCAGCGTCTGATCCCCAATCCTTGATATCCACCTTCCGCAGAGCGAGGTTCTTATATTTCAAGAGCAAGCCCTTCAGCTTAGGACTAAGTAGGTGGCAGGGGCCACACCACTCTGCATAATAGTCGAACAGTGTAATCTTGCCGGGGGTCAAGTGGTTCTTGATGCGAATGGACTTGCCTCGCGAGGCTACCCGGCTATCCAGCCCCGCTTTTTCTTCCGCCGATAAGGGAAGCAGTTTCGGTTCCTCCGGAAACCAAGCTTCAAAACCCAACCGGCTCAGAGAGCGGCGGATTTCGTTGCGGGAAATCGTCCGCTCGGCGGTCAAGGTGGCTTGGCCGTTGTTGAAATGGACATGTGCCTCCAACACGTCATCGATTTTTCCCAGTTGCTCTGCAGCCTGGCTATTACAGTTGGTACAGGACATGCCGGTCACAAAAAACTGCTGTCCACTTATAGCCTGGGACTCCATTGCCGACTCCTGGATGGTGGTCTGGTTAAAACGATAATGATAGCGACTTTAAAAGTAAAACACTTCATCTAAAACTCGTCACATCAAATTCAGATAGATTTTTTGGGATTCCACCTAGGTTTCTATGTTTATCCTAGTATCTCAAGTTTAGTCGATCTATTGAACTTAAGGATGATGAGGGGTCAGTTTTTCGTACTGTTATCCTGGTTTGTCCTTCACATTAGTGGCTGCTAAGATTATTTTTAATTACGAATCACCTAATTTATTTGAGGTTCTAATGAGCATCCTACGCAAGCCGTTCTTCTTCTTTCTGGTACTTGTGGTTCTTGGGACAGGCGGTTGTTTACAGACTGAAGCGAAAGAGAAAAAATTGTCTAGATACGAGGAATTTCTCCCTCGGGGAAAGCAAGGTGACGCCACGGCCCAATTTTTACTTGGGCGAATGCTCCAGCGCGGCATAGGAATTCCTGAAGATGACACGGCTGCACTGAAGTGGTTCCAAGCAGCAGCAGAACAAGGTCATGTCGGCAGCAAATTTGTGTTGTGGCATATGTACAACAACGGCAAGAAGTTTCCTGAGGGCAACCAAGAAATTTTGAACTGGTTCCGCAAGGCTGCCGAAAAAGGTTATGCAGAAGATAAAATAATAATAGCAGTCGAGAAAT
>CAZMUJ010000029.1:0-7587 GCA_964569605.1 uncultured Acidobacteriota bacterium | reverse complement strand
CCGTAATCATCCCATAGCTGGATCTGTCCCGAAGCTGCAGCCTGATCATTGATATTAAACAGAATGATTTGGCTACTCAGTCCTAAACCATTTCCAAACTGAGCAAAATAGGAGAACAGCGTTTGGCTATCTTCCCAACTTCCTAAAACAGAGTTTTTAATGTTGAGAAACTCGCGAAGGGTATTACTGTCCGTGTAGAGATGATTATTGTCTAGATAAAGTCCCGATTCATTGAAAAGACTCGTTAGGTTGATGAAAGATGCCGGAATCTCCCCCGTCAGCTGGTTAGAGTCTATCCAGAAGTATTCCAGATTGGAAAGGTTACCTATCTCCGAAGGAATCTCCCCCGTTAGTTGGTTAGAGTTTAGCCAGAGCTCCTCCAGACTGGAAAGGTTGCCTAACGTTGCCGGAATCTGCCCCGTTAATTGGTTATTGTTTAGATAGAGTCCCTTTAGACTGGAAAGATTGCCTAACGTTGCCGGAATCTGCCCCGTTAGTTGGTTAGAGTTTATCCTAAGGTCCTCCAGATTCGAAAGGTTGCCGAGCTCTGAAGGAATCTCCCCCGTCAGCTGGTTAGTGTGTAGCCAGAGCCACATTAGATTGGAAAGGTTACCGAGCTCTACAGGAATCTCCCCCGTTAGTTGGTTATAGCTTAGATTGAGTTGCGTAACACTATCCCCTGTACAGGTAACCCCGTGCCACACGGGTTCCACACAGGGATCTTCGTTGAAACCATCCGCTGAAGTCGGGGAATCCTTCCAACCCGAGTTAACCGTCCAGGAATCTCCTCCTGTTGAGTTGTAAAGACTGATTAGAGCATCACGTTCTGTTGAAGACAATGCTAGGGATACTTCCCAACTACCATAACCATAGCTTTTTGAGTCGATGAACTCACGTAGGTGATTGCTGTTGGTGTAAAGCTGGTTATTTACAAAATTGAGACCAAAACCATCAGTAAGAGCTTTCAGATTGATCAAATCTTCAGGGATTTCTCCACTCAACTGGTTGTTACTTAGATCGAGGGTTATCAGATAAGAAAGGTTTCCTAATTCTTCAGGGATCTCTCCAAAAAGTTGGTTGGTTCCTAAATCAAGCATCCTTACTCTGCCCTCATTTGGCTCATTACATTCATGGCAAGCTCGATCTCCATCACAGGTTACTCCAAACCAGAAAGGCCATATACAAGCATCGCTATTGAACCCATCCTCTGACAATGGAGCAGATTTCCACCCAGACTTGTCGAACCAAGAATCTCCACCCGTTGAGTTGTAAAGGCTAATCAATGCGGTGCGATCAGACTGTTCTTGAGCCATTGTTTGCGCCATTAGGAAGAACATTGATAGAAGCAGAACTAGAGAAAATAAGAGTTTGTTTCCTCGAGAACTTTTCATTTTCAACCTATGAATTTGGAATGTAACGAAAACATTTACTGAGAAAGCTTAGGGTCGAGACTTTAAATCTAAAAAAATATTCTGAATCTGACGCCTAGTATCATTTAGACCATTCGAATTATCAATTACAGAATCAGCATATCGGACCTTTTCTGCAAGCGACATTTGGCTATTTATACGTATCAGTGCTTCATTTTCCCCCAAACTGTCTCTGGTCATCAAACGTCGCAATTGTGTCTCTTGGTTACAATAAACCACTAGAATCACATCATATCTTCTATAGGTTCCTGCTTCGATCATGAGAGCAGCATCTACCATGGCAATCTTAGGCTGATAAGTTCCTATGTTCTTCTCTAAAGTGCAAAGGATTCTTTCCTGTTCAGTTAAAACATGGGGGTGGACTATTTGATTTAACTTCTCTCTTTTCGATTCGTCCTGAAATATGATCATTGCAAGTCTCTTCCTATCAATAACCCTATTGTCATTGAGAATTTCATTCCCAAACATGTCCACTATCTCTCCATAAGCTGGGCCACCAGGAAGAATCATTTTGTGGGCAATTTGGTCTGCATCGATACCGAATACGCCAAGCCTCTCAAACTCACTCAGGGAAGTGGTTTTTCCACAGGCAATCCCACCGGTTAGTCCGACCTTCAACATTCCCCCATGATACGCTTAGCTTCACATCAAGACACTACATGAGAATGGAAAATTCCAACACGGCTATATTTTTTGAAGAGCCTGTTAGATTTCCCTATCGTCACTTTAGACTCAACTCAACCTCAAATTTAAGACAAAATCCAGAAATAAAAGTGGACACTCTAACGGGTGGCCCGACAACGATAGCAGAGGGTGAATTCCTTGTTGTTGTCAAAAGCATCAAGATAGTAGCAAAGTAATGGGAGCCCAAAACAGAAGAGAGCTAGGCAACACAACTCGAGAGGCAAAAGAAAAACACGACTAACACCTCGACGTTTCCAAAAAAGAATTTTAGGAAGGTAAGATAGCCGATGCCCCAAATAATGGAAATACCCACCCATTGGCTTAACTTCCCAATGGGAAAAACCTGCCTCCTCCAACAAATTGTCCAGGGAAAATCTAGTAAAACGAAAGAAATCGTGAGGCTGCTGGTGTTCGTGCCAACCTTGCGGGACTGTTAAAAATAATTTCCCTCCTGGCTTTAGAATGCGGGAAATCTCCTTAAGAACAAAATCTGGCTTCTTCACATGTTCCAATACCTGAGTGTTGATAACAGTTCCAACAGAGTCATTTTGAAAAGGAAGATTTCCCAGATCACCTACCACATCTAAATTGGAATAATCCCAGGAAGGATCACCACGCGCAAAATCAACGGCTACATAGTGATGATCTGCAAATATTCCAGAGAAAGGGACTTCGCCAGCTCCTGCATCCACAATGATAGCCTGTGATCCTTTTACTGCAGCTCCCAGCACGAATTTCCTGATAGCTTCTTCGAGAGGGTTTATGCGTATACGTAAAGCACGGGGCAAGCGATTGTAAAATTGAAAATAAAAGCCTGACATCCAACCATCATGCTATCATCAAGTTCCTCCGAATGACCATGAAACGGTAGAAACCTAAGGCACTAACTCCTGGATCATGAAAATATTTTCTTGCCCAAAACAAATCAGATTTGTGGCTCACACAATTGTGATCCTTGCAGTTGGGCAAACCCTACTATCCCAAAACGTTCTTCTCTTTACTATTGATTCTTGCCGATCTGATCGGTTCGGAATTTACGGGTACTCCGGCAATACGACTCCGAACATTGATGCGTGGGCAAAAACCGGAACTGTTTTCCAAAATACCTACAGCACATCTGCCTGGACAGCACCTGGGCTAGTGTCAATTCTAAGTGGACTTTACCCCCCTACCCATGAGGTAAACAATCGCGACAGGATTGGATCTCCAGACCTAATAACATTACCCAAAATTTTCAAGAAATACGGTTACGAAATTCCAAACCTTAACTTTTTCACATTTGCTCCCTACTATGTCAATCTCGGACTACCGTCAGTTGACCGAACGTATTTCGGCAAGAATGACGGAGATGAAATTCTTAACTGGCTAGACCAGAATCTCAAAAATAAAAAAACTCAACCCTTTTTTGTTTTCTATCACTCGACCATCGTCCATCAACCCTACAAACCAGCATCAGAAAATCTTCCTCTTCCCCTAGAAGAGCTAGAAAAAAGACCCGCAATTAAAGCTATTTTAAACGGTGCTATAGTACCAATTGGATCAACAACATTTGATGAAAATGATCAGGTAATCCTTGACCTTCTTTATGATGCTGAGATCCGAAAATTAGATAGGCTTTTCGGATCGATACTAGAACTACTAGAGAACAAAAAAGTTCTTGAAAATACACTCATAGTCTTGACAGCAGATCATGGAGAGGAACTCTTAGACCATGGATTCGTTGGACACGCCTCAACTTCCCTAAGCGCCAAGCTCTATGAAGAGTTTATCCGTATCCCTCTTATTCTTTCTTGGCCCGGCCATGTTCCTGCCAACAAAATAGATAAACGTTTAGCCAGCCAGATTGACATAGTTCCTACGGTTCTACCCATCCTTGGCTTAAAGCCACCAAAGACGGTTGAGGGTATAAACCTGTTGAATCCTCATCCTGTAGATCGATCCCTTTACTTTGAATCAGTTATTGCAGGAAACCAGACGACAAAACAAAATGAAGGAATATGGATTAGAGCTGTCCGCAAGGGACGTCATAAATTCATAACTACCGAAGAACTCTACGATCTGCAGCTAGATCCAGGCGAAACAAAAAATTTGGCTGGAATTTATCCAGAACTCACGATCCAGCTCCGGAAAAAAATTGATAGATGGGTTCATCATTCGTCTTTAAAGGCAAGAAAACTTTTTCAAAAATCATCCCAAATCTATACATTTGAAAAAAAAGATACTAAGTGCCCTGAAATTCAGATGCCTTTGGATAATTCGGTTCTTAGCTATGACCGACATACAGGAGTGGTCCTTCTCCGATGGCGTGGAGACCTTGCTACTGAGTATCTAGTTCAGTATGACATTGGCACTGGAGACCACCATGTTTCTGGTATCCTACCCGTCCATGGGAATCATCAATTACTTGGCCCCTTCACCCAAGAGCTCTGGGGAAACCTTAAAGCCTGGAATCCGTTTAAGATACGAGTAGCTGCAAAAGAATTGAAGACTTGCTGGAGTAAATGGGTCACATTTGAGTTCTAGAAGATAGAGTACCAGACCACCCTAGCCTAACTTACTCAATACCATCTAATTAGAATTACAACTGTTAAGTAATTGGTCCTGAATCCAACCAATCATATCCAATCACGGGGTCATCATGGGGCAAGCGACCCTCATCTTCCACGTCGTAGACAGAAGATGTCATGTAGAACAAGCCTGCTGGGCCACTAAGAACCTTACAACCATGCGCAACTCCAGGCGGGATAGTAACCACAATCGGTTTCTGATTGTCTCCCATAAGGAAATCCTGGGTTACTCTATAGGTTGAGGAATCTTCTCGAAGATCATGCAGGGCCACTTTCAAGACTCCATGAGAAACATACCACCAATCTGTCTGCTTACGATGCAAGTGCCAAGCCTTGATAACTTTCTGGTACATGATAGAGTGACTCCACTGCCCAAACTCACTGAAACATTCGTCGCTGACCCTTACTAATTCACGAAAGAACCCGCGTTGATCTCTATGAGTCACAAGTGACTTGATAATTACTCCATGAATTTCAGCCTGCCTTTCCATAATCAAAAACCTTTCCCAATTCTACGAACTTTTCCATCACGGGTCAGAACATATTCTTCTGGAAGAGACTGCTCTATTTTCCGACGATAGCCCTTAACACTCCAGTTACTACTACTCAAACAGTCCAAAATATGTGCACGAATTCGGGGGCGGTCCTCTGAATCAAAAAAGCATTCAATAATCGCTTTCCTTACTTCTTGCTCAGGAAGACCAAAAAGATAATCTAGAGAGGCTAAGCGAATATCATCATCACGCTCCTTGAGATGAAAACGAACCACTTCTTCTAACCCAGCACTATAAAGATTGCCCAGACTTCTAATCATCTGCGCCTGAGGTTCTGGACTGGCCGGAGGATTGGCCCAATGATACCTTAGCAGTTCTTCCAATCGAGAAATCAATCCTTCTCTACTAACTATTGAACGTAGAGCTCGGAGTGGCCAATAGACCTGTCTTTCTGACTTCAGAAATCGCATTAGTGGAGTAATGGAAATTTCCCCGTGACCAACAATCCAATTAAGAACTTGTTCTTTTTCCTGTTCGTCTACAACTGAAGGAGACACTGCAATCTTAAAACGATCCAAAAGAGCCTGTAATGCATCAGAGGTTCCCATTTCATGAAGTTTTTGTGCAGCTCCAATTCGTACCGAAGCATCACCATGGGGTTCCTTGACCCGCTTACGCGCCTTTGCAATCTGACGTTCTGGAGAAACTCTAAAAATTGAGAATAAGTCCATATACTTATCAACAGCTGTAGCTTGGAAGAGAACTTACAATGAATTCCATAAAAGATATTTTACCAGTCACGGGCATAGTCTGGATACTTCCCAGTGACTGACAGAATTGAATTTCCAACATTCACAAAGAAAAGAGACGATCAGTGCTAGTTAGGTTATCATGCTGGTCCAATGCACAGAGAAAACCTCCCTAGAAAAGGAGAAGAAATCGAGCTGGAAATTACCACTTCCGCTTTTGGTGGCAAGGCAGTTGGACGTAATGAAGGACTAGTTTATTTTGTGAAAGATGCTGTCCCTGGGGACAGAATTAAAGCCCTTGTACTCCGCCGAAAGAAAAATTTTGTAGAAGCAAGAATGAGCCAGTTAATTGAGGCCTCTAAAGACAGAGTAGAACCCCGTTGTCAACACTTTGGGGTCTGCGGTGGATGTCACTGGCAAAACCTGTCATATCCTCGACAACTAGAAGAAAAACAGCTACATGTACAGGATCTTTTCAAAAAAATTGCTGGAATCAATATGAAGATTCCCTCCACTATTCCCTCAAAATCAAAATATTGTTACCGAAACAAGATGGAATTTTCCTTCGGGGTAAATCGATGGCTTTCCCATGAAGAAATCGATTCGGGCCTTCCCCTTTCTAAGGGTTTTGCCCTCGGTTTACATAAACCGGGACGCTACGACAAACTTGTTGACATAAAAGAATGTTTCTTGCCAGACCAAAACACTATAAAAATCTTGAACCGAGTCCGAGAAATTTCGCTTAATCAGGGATGGAATCCTTATAACAGTCGTACCCATAAAGGGTTTCTGCGCAACTTGGTCTTCCGAA
Organism: uncultured Acidobacteriota bacterium; assembly: GCA_964569605.1. GTDB lineage: Bacteria > Acidobacteriota > UBA6911 > RPQK01 > CBDAPI01 > CBDAPI01. The sequence continues at coordinate 852 of CAZMUJ010000029.1, read as the reverse complement.
GTTCAGAATCGAGTGGCCACGTTCTCCTAGGATTAATTACAACACGATCTGACAAAGAAAGGATGAAATTGCTCGGCTCCAGACTTCAAACTGAGTTTAAACAGATCACATCCTTAGTCAATGCAGTCAACCAAACTCGTTCTCCCGTTGCAGCAGGGGAAGAAACTATTATTTTCGGGAGTGGTGAAATAACCGAAATGATTGGCAATTTATCGTTTCAGATACCTTTGACGGGGTTTTTTCAACCAAACAGCATACAAGCCAAAAAACTATACCAGTTAGTTTTGGAGCTATGTGAACCAGAGGGAAAAGAATTTTTGTTCGACATTTACTGTGGAATGGGATGTATCGGCCTCTACATGGCATCGAATGTGGGACGAGTTTTTGGTTTGGAAAATGATGCTCGATCAGTGGTAAACGCCCGATCTAACGCACTGAAAAATCGGATCAAAAATGTTCAGTTCAAGGCTTGCGATGCGTTAGAGGCTTTTTCACAAGAAGTCCTTCATGAGATTGGAAATCCTGACATTGTTGTACTAGATCCCCCCAGAGCAGGCCTACATAAAAATGTCTTGAAAAAACTACTGCAAGTACTACCATCTCGAATTGTCTACGTAAGCTGCAATCCTGCTACACAGTCACGTGATGTTGCCAGCCTTCTATCATCCTACAACGTACACACTGTCCAGCCTGTCGATATGTTTCCACAAACTCCGCACATTGAATGTGTAGTCAGACTAGACAAAAAATAGTTAAAAGTGTGTAGCCGGGGTTGCGCCAATACTTCCCATGCAAGATTCATGTCCCAAAAATCTTGTTTATTTCTGAAACTTGGAACTCAAATGAAAAGTC
>CAZMUJ010000028.1:0-23348 GCA_964569605.1 uncultured Acidobacteriota bacterium | reverse complement strand
TTTATGAATGTTCCCTTGATTATGCAAGTGAGTACATTGACACAAAGTAAGAAGAAAAAAACGTTTGGTCGATTGAGAGTTTGCAGCAGAGGTTTTAGCTTGTTCGAATTGTTGGTAGTCCTGGCGCTGCTTTCACTGACTGCAGCTGTGGTACTTCCTTCATTCACAACCGGAATGGAAGGACTTAGGCTCAACACGGAAGCTCGAAAAATGGTAACCAAGCTCAAACAAACAAGATCAAAAGCTATTGCTCAGCAAAAAGTGTTCCGTGTAGTTTTTCCATTGTCGGAAAGGGAAAGTGGGAAAGAAACCACTTATGCAATTACTGATGATTACGGGATTGAAATTGAAAAAATGGCGCTTCCAAAAGGATTCACATTGATTCTCGAAACGGATCTTAGTCCTATGGTCAGTTTCTATCCCAATGGGAGAAGTTCAGGTTTTCGGTTTTTAATAGAGAGTCCACGTAAAAATAGATTAATGGTTGAGGTTGATACTATTAGCGGGTTAGCCAAGGCTCGAAAATTAACTAAGGGGACAGGCTTGTGAGGCGACGTGGAGGGTCAGGTTTTACGCTTATCGAGGTAGTAGTGGCCCTTGCTATCCTTGGAGTCACTGTTTCTATTGTGATGCAGATCTTTTCTAGTGGACTGAAAAATTTGAGGAGAATCGATCTAGCACATCGAGCTATGAGTCATGCAGAAAATGTGATGAATGATGTTTTGGTAAATCGGGAGATTATAGGGCCTGTGTCAAACGCAGGGGAGTTGGATGAAGAATTTCGGTACACAGTTGATGTTGTCGAGTGGGATCCTTCTAGGGATGAGTTGTCCCTGGATTTGATAAATCCTGGTGTTTACTTGCTTCTGGTAACTGTAAAAATCCATTTTGTCAATGATCGGTTTGGAAAGCTTTATAAGATAGCTAGTTTGAAGACGGTATCAGATATGAACAGGTCGGTCTCACTTGCCGAATCTGGAAATCCACTTCAGCAGCGGAACAATATCAGGAGGTAAAACTAATTTCCCGTATGACAAAGAGTAAATGGACGAGGGAATCTACGTCTGGTTTCACGTTAATAGAATTTCTCATCGCTGCCACTTTGTTGACTCTTATGGGTGCTGTGGTATTCGGTAGCTTGAGAGTGGCTCTAAATAGTTACACCAAGAGTCAGGATATTCTTGATGCAGAGGGGAAACGGCGTGCTCTGGAAAATTTAGTCCGTCGTCAGTTAGGTAGCCTTTATCCACTGATGCCTCTACTCAATGTTGGTGGTCTGGCTGTGGAAACTTTAGAGGAAGTGAGCATGCCGGGGACATCTAGAGAAATAAACCCCATGCAGTCTCAAAGTCCCCTTTTTTATGGTAGTTCAACCGTTATTGTGTTTGTCACTGTAGCTCCATTTGACATGTTGAGAAAGCCAGGTCTTACGGTTGTGCGCTACGGCCAAGCTGAAGATGAGTGGGGTAATCGGTATTTTGGTGCCATGGAGAATCGCTATACAGGACCTGAAAGTTTTTACGAGATGATAGAGGTGCCACAAGGCAAACCAATTCCAATTATAGAAAACGTTGATGATCTCGCATTTGAATACTATTTGTTTGATCAACAGTCCGGATTTGGTGAGTGGTATCAGGAATGGTCGGCATTAGGTGCCCTAGGCACACCTAATGCAATTCGTATTACTGCTGGAAAAATTCAGATTGTGGTTGGACTCAACGCAACGGGATCATCAGTTGGAAACTCCCACCAGGTATCAAAAGTCCTTTTTGGTGGCAGGACAGATAGATGAAGTATAAGGGTTCCCATCGTAGCCAAAAATCTGATCAAGGAGCAGTTCTTCTGGTGGTGCTTTGGATTGTTCTTGCGATGGGTTTGTTGGGGATGTCTTTCTCTGCAGCCATTAGGACAGAAGTTAATGCTACCCGCAATGTTGTAGAGCAGAAGAAGTCATTCTACTTGGCCCGTGCTGGCATTGAATATGGAGTGTATAAGATTTTAGAGTCTCAGTCTGCTTTTAGTTCATCCCAGCAACTTTCAGAAGGGAACATCGATCAGATTCCAGAAGTTTTAACGGGAAAGTTGTCTCTCGTGTTTCCGGATGCAAAAGCTACGATTGAAGTTGCGGATGAGAGCGGGAAAATTAATTTAAACAGTCCTGCCTCACAAATGCAATCGGACCTTATTTATAACCTGCTGATTGTTTTGGGCATAGAACCTTCCAATGCTGACATGATTACAGACTCGATTTTAGACTGGATTGACCCAGACGAATTGGAAAATCCTTATGGAGCGGAAAGTAATTATTATTTATCTTTGTCGCCGCCTTATCTGTCTGCTAACAGCATGTTCCAGGTCCCCGAAGAGCTACTTTTGGTCAGAGGTGTCACGCCTGAAATTTACTATGGGAAAAAGGGGCTATCTGAATCTGGAGAAAAAGTGGATTACTATGGTCTGCAGTATTATTTTACCACTTTTTCGGAAGGCAACAGGATTAATGCAAATTCGGCACCCCTTCCTGTTTTAGCAGCTCTACCTTATCTTGATGAAGAGACAGCGGCGCGTATCTTTGAACTGCGTAAAGATAGCTACATTCAGGATCCGAACCAGTTAATACGTTTGATTCCCGGTCTTACTTCCAATGTTGCCAATCTATTGGTAACTAATGCCAAGACCTCAGTGTATGGACTTACAAGTAGGGGGCAGTTGCAAGGATCTAAAGTTGTAAGCAAAATTCGTTGTGTAATAGAGCTAGATCAGAGAGCATCTGGAGGATACAGAATTCTCTATTGGAATGAGGCGAATACGGAGATCTAGTGACAGAAAGGAAGAGTTCACAATTAGTATGTTGAACCTAAATGCTGCAGTTGGAATTGAAGTCGGAGAAAACAGGCTTGTTCTCAGTGCTGTCACTAAAGGGTTACGCGGATTCAAGGTAGCTTCCCATCTGATTCTTGAAGATTTTCGAAATCTTGATCCGGCAGGGCTTCACAAAAAAGTCCAGGAATTTGTAAGTACTAAAGGTCTAAGCACTGAAAATGTGATACTAGGTATTGGCCGAGACCAGGTATTAGTTAAAGAAGTAGAACTTCCTCTTGAGGTGGAAGAAAACCTTGATCAGGTAGTTAAGTTCCAGGTTGATAAACTGGGACCGTCTGATGACTCATTGGTCTGCTATGACTATCTGGTCCTCAATCGTAACAAGGTGACCAAAAAGCTTACGTTGCAGATTGTTGTGACGTCTCAAGAAACTGTTGACTCACTTGTGAAACTGTTCGCGAACATGGGCCTCCAACCTACAGCGATAAGGCTGTCTTCAGTGGGGCTAAATCAAATCATGCGGTCACATCAAGATGGGAAGACAGAGTACCCTGCCATTATTGTGTGTTGCGAAAAGGATTCCGTTGAGGTTGTTCTTGTCGATGGGCATAGCAGAAATTTTTCTCTGCATCGGACCTCTAATAGCCAGGGAGACGACACTCTACTTCTGAGCTCGGTGTTAGACGATCTTTTTTCACAGGTTGATCTCCGTAATGTGGACCATGTTCAGGGTATTTATCTCGTTGGAAGTGCTTCGGAGGAGAAAGTGGAGCTGATTCGAGAACGGTTTGGAGAAGCTGAACTTTTGAGCGATGGTGTCAGTTTGGACTTAGGAAGTATGTCCCGTGGAAGTTTGGACTTGACTGGATGTTCTGTGGGACTCGCCATCTCTGCCTTGACCCGGAATCCATTTTCCAAATTTGATTTAATGCCTCCCGAAATGGGTTTGGCCCGAAGCCAGTTCAGTTACATCCCTACATTTGTACTTGTAGGACTTATGATTTTTCTCGTGGGCTTGTCTGCCGGGCGTGAATATGTCCAGAATTCAAGACTATTAGCTGGATACGAGATCCATGCTGTCGAAATGAAACCATTGGTTGATTCAGTGACTGATATTCGAGGTGAGGTTGATCAGCTATCACATCTAGCAACTGAACTGAGGACAATGTTTAATGGCCGCCAGAAAGTTCTTTTAGTGCTCAAGGAACTGACGGAAGTGATTCCAAGGGATGCTTATTTGCAAAATGTTCGTATCGAGACTTCAAAAGTGATTATGACTGGATTTTCTGATAATGCCTCTAATTTGATTCCCATTCTTCAGCAGTCCAAGTGTCTAACTAACGTAGAATCGAAGTACATTACTCGGGATCGCCGTTCGGGTAAGGACAAATTTAGTTTTGAGGCTAACATTGATGACTGTTCTTAATCCCTCAGATGAAAAGATAGGAGGTGCCTAATATGCAGTTAAGTACACTCTACACTAAGAATCGTAGGGCCTTTCTTTGGCTGGGGGGGGTTGTGATTGTCTATGTAAGTGTTTTTCATTTTCTTTTCCCCTTTTTGGATAGTCAGCGTGAGCTTGAAGGCGAAATTCGAACTATACGGCAGCAAGTACAGAGATACTTAAAAGCTCTTGAGGACAAACCGGCATACTTGAATCACTTTGAAGAAATGAAGTCTATGGTGAGGGCCTATGAAGGACATTTCCTGGAATCTACTGATGTCACCACGGCTACGCTACAGATAGAGGAAATTGTTCGTGTATTGGCTGTGCAGAGTGGAATTCGGGTTACCCGAAGCAATCCGTTGCCCGGTAAAAACCTAGATGAAGGCTTTGCAAAGATAGGCGTAAAGCTAAACTTGGAGGGTGATTATGACTCTCTAATTAATTTCATGCATGCGGTTTCAAGTTATGAGAGATTTCTTTTGATTGATGATTTCCAACTGACAAGGATGCGTGTGCGCAAGGAGACCCGAATACAACCTCGTCTGAGTATCTCAGGTTTTATCAGACTTTCTTAGCGATGGTTGCATCTTTAAATAAGAATATTGTGGATTGGATAAAAGTAGCAGCGAATTAATCTAAATTTTTGAATTTGGAGAGTTTGAAGTTTTGGCAAGAAAACTGGTCGTTTTGAACATCCTTATGTTAGTTAGTATTTTGGTGGTAGCCCAGAATTTGGTCACTTCCTGGAAAGAATTCTCGCGAAAACAGCCGCCTCTTTACCCAAAAGGTCCTAATTTTACATTTGAGGAATTGAGCTCGCCTGAGTCTCCCGAATCTATTTCTTTTTTTCTAGATATCGCAGCTGAAAACCTTTTCAAGGAAAATCGTGGACAAGATGCGAGTGAGGAAGTTGAGGATGGAAATAAAGCTCCACCTGATCTCGATCCAAAGCCAATTCTGATAAGTGTAATCACTTTTGGGGAAATCAAGACAGCGGTCCTTTCAGTCCCACAGGGACGGCGCAATCGGAAGTCCGGTAAAGAAATCAGAGTGAAGATCGGAGATGATTTTAAAGGCTATACCGTTTCGGAAATTGTAGACGACCACATAGTATTGCAGTGGCGTGAACAACGGCACGAGATTTTTCTTGAATCGGGAAATAGTAAGGCTAAGAAAACAGCGTCCCGAAAAATAGGAGGCCCTAAAATCATAGTGGTTGGATCTCCTGGAGCGGCGGTCGAAACTACGAAGGTTGCGGTAACCAAGCAGGAAGGCCGTGGAGTTCAGGTCGCTTCTGTGGGTAACATCAGCCAGGGCTCCAGACGCAATAGCGGAGGATTAAGTTGGTCTGGTCAGGGGCTTCAAGGAGGAAGGGGAATGACTGGAGGAAGTGGGCGCGGTGGAATTGGAGGAGGGATACGTGGCGGAGCGGGTGGGGCAGGCGGATTGGGAACAGGTAGTCGGGGTGGCCTCACGGGAAGACGCCAATGAATAGATCGGGTTTGAAATATGCATAAAATTAAAATATTAATTACTATTTTTCTGATTCAAAGCCCGTTTCTGGTGGCGGGACCTTTTAATTCCTTTCTTCAGAGTTCAGCTACTACTAGGAGGTCAGGACCTGCCTCTGATACTTCAATTGTCCAGCCGGAATCAGGAGGTATTTTAGGTGTCCCAGGGATAGCATCTCCCAGTGAGACAGCTTCTCCAAGAGATGATACTGACCCCTCTGACTTTGAGGAGGATGAGGATCAGAGTAGAAGAGAACGGGCGTTAAGTTTTATAGATTCTCTGCGACAGAGAGGAACATTAGGAGGGAGGTCGTCAAGAGAATCCAGTACCCCGGTTCCTTCCAAGTCTGAGACTTCCATGAAGGCAGGGGAAGAGGGAGTCACTCTGACCTTTAAGAACGCTTCTATTGAGGAGGTTGTAAATGTCATTATGAAGGAACTGGGCTATTCTTACATAATTGACCCAGAAGTCACTGGGACAGTGAATCTTTTTACACAGAAAGAGTTTCCTCGAACCAAACTTTTTGAAGTGCTTGGGCAGCTTCTCAAAATGAATGGACAAGCAATTATTCGACAGGAAGATCTCTACGTGATTTTGCCAATTGGCCAAAGTCCTAGCATTCCTGGATCCATTTTGAAGCGTCCTAACTCAATGCTTTCAGAAGTCCAGGCCAAGGGAGAAAGCTCTTCTGGAGCTGTTCAGAGCTCCAAAAAAACTCAATCCGATGTAGACCAGGGGGAAATAGCGGTACCAGAATTAGGAAAAGAGGGGGTAAAACAAGCCACCACAATTCCTGTTGCGAAGGTTTCGCAGCAGCGTGAGCAATTAAAATCTGAGGAAGGTGTGATCACGTATATTGTACCGCTGCACCATATTCCATCAGCAGAAATGGTAACGATGGTCAAAGCCTTTGTCTCGGATGGTGCTCAGGTTGTTGATTTTCAGTCGGCCAACATTCTCATCCTTACGGATTACAGGGCTAATATTGAGCAGGCTCTAGAGATTATTAGACTTTTGGATACGGAATACTTTGATGTCAATGTTGTTGACCTTGTCCCAGTCCGTTACCACCAGGCTGTAGACGTGGCGGAAGATTTGGCCCAGATATATGCACCAGGGGAAAAGGCAGGTGGGGTTCGCATTGTAGCTATTGAACGACTCAATAGTATTCTGGTCATTACTCATGCACCTGAGGTGTTTGCGGAAGTTGAAAACTGGATTCAAAAACTAGACACTCCTTCTGGAGGCTCTAATATTCGTACCTTTGTTTATCAGGTCGAGAACAATACGGCTAACAATATTGCAGAGATTCTCTCTCAACTTTATTCGGACGGTGCCGGCCTTCCCTCGGGAGCAGGATCTAAGGATTCAAAGGAAGGACCAGAATCTTCACAGCAGCGCGGACGCCAACGGCAAGAAGCTGCGTTTCTACCAGAAGGACAGAATCGAACAGGATCTGCAGGTCTTCCTTTGGGGCCTAGTCTAGGAGGACGGTCTGCTCAATCTGCTGTAAGGGCGGCTGTGATTACCGGTGATATCAAGATTATCGTGAATGAATTTAATAATTCTCTGGTCATTCAGGGAACTGAGGCTGACTATAAGTTTCTTCGTGAGACAATTGTCCAACTGGATATCCTTCCCCGCCAGGTATTGATTGAAGCCAAAATCTATGCTGTTGAACTACGGAATGATCTGAGTTACGGAGTTTCCTGGTTTTTGCAAGATCGTCTATCTGAACAAGGACATGCAACTACAGGATCGATTACATCTGTTGGAGATGAAGGTGGAGGTGGCGTCTCTGGAGCGACCCGCTTCTTTGTCGGTGCTTATAGGCAGTTTGACATCGTGATTGATGCACTTCGTACCAAAACAAATGTTGAGATTCTCGAATCTCCTACCCTATTGGTTGTTGACGGTACAGAGGCACAGATAAATGTTGGGGCAGAGGTTCCAGTAACGACGGCTTCTTTTGGTGATCCTCTCCGCTCTGGCTCTAACACCTCTTTTGTGAACTCTATCTCATTTCGTCCAACTGGGACGACTCTTCTTTTGCTTCCCCGTATAAGCTCCAGTGGCATGGTTGCTATGGATTTGGCAATTGAAGTGAGCAATGCAAGTGGTCCTGCTTTGACTCCTACTATCAACCGAAACTTTGTTAGAACTTCTCTAATTGCCAAAGACGGTCAGCAAATAGGTATTGCTGGGGTTATCAGCGACAACTTTGACTATTCTAATAACAGAGTTCCCATACTTGGAGATATTCCTGTGATCGGGGCTCTTTTCGGACAAACAAGCAGGAGTAAACGACGTTTCGAACTTATCTTCTTGATCACGCCTCATGTGGTAAGTAGCGTTCCTACAGCAGCTGAATTGACCTTGGAATTTAAGCGGGCCTTGAGAAATGCCTACGGTTTTATAAAGGAAAAGGAAGTTGAGGATCAAGAATTAAGGGATGGTCGTAGAAAATTAGAGTTGAAAACTAAAATTAACCCTTGAGTTTCTTCCACTTCAATGGTTACAGGTCCAAAGTTGGACAAGTCATAAATCATTGAGGGGACTAGACAGGTGCGGATCAGCAATCATCTGATGCATCGCAATGTCACTTAAACTAAGATAATTAAATGCTTGGGTCTTTTTGTTGAGAAAACGGTATTGAATCAGGCAGATTCGACATGATCTAGAGATGGAGTTACTGTGAAGAACCTAGAGCTTTTGCCTGTTGCAAGGTGTCTAAAGCCTCTGCAAGATGTCCCTGCTCCTGATAAATCTTTGCACGTAGCATCAGCAAAGTGTGCGTGTTTTCTAATTGTTCCAACTCTTCTATAGAAGTCGTGACAATTTGATGGGCAATATCATATTGGCCCAAGTTTCGGAGCTTTTCCACAATTTTCCATGCAGATTGGGTCAACAACTTTTCCTGAGGACCTGAGAAGCCGAAGCTTAAGAGTTCTCGAAAAGCATCCGTTGCTTCATGAAAGTATCCATTCTCGATCAAAACTGTAACTATCTCGTGTTGGCTTGCTGCTGACCGAAGTTTTTCTTTCAGCGGACTCTCATCGCTAATATCTGATACTGGCCTAGCCTGACTTGGCTGCATCTGGAAAACAACACTTGCTCCAATGAGAACAGCACAAAGTGTGAAGGTAAACAAAAAATGTAATTGGAATATCTTCATCTGAGTTTTTCCTTCCCATTATCAGTTGGATTGGGATTTCCAGTTGATTTTGGTAGAAACGGATTTTCAGTATCAGGCACCTGAAAGAAAGGATTTTCGGGTACCATTAGTTCGTAATTTCTAAGTTCTACTAGTAGTGGATTATTCATTCCAGAGCGAATAGAGGTTAGTCCTCCTGATAGAATAAGTGCTAGAACTAATGCAATGCCAGCGGGTCGAAGATCTGGTAAATCGAAGAGCCTAGTACACTCTTGTATAAATCCACTCCATCTAGACCTGATCTGAGGTTTTTCAATTGAGCCTTTGATATTGACCCAGAGCGAGTCAGGCGGTTGCAACTCAATGCTTGCTGCCAGACTTAGCAACTGCTGAAGGGTTTTTTCCTGGGTACTCAACCGGGCACAGGAAGGACAGTGTTTGAGATGGTGGAGCAGATCACTTGACAACGCGGAGCTGTCGACTTCGATAATTTCTTTTACTTCTTCGCAGTTCATTTCTTTTTGTTTAAATAGCGATTTAATTTCTTTTTAACGGTCATTCGGGCTCTATAAATATCGGTTTTCACCGAGAGTAGAGAACGACCTACAACCTTTGAAATATTCTCATAACTTTCTTTTTGGAATACGGCTAATACAAAGACATCCCGATATTTGGGTGCCATTGAATCCAGTGCCTTGTGAATTACACTATTTAATTCCAAAGCTAGCACTTTAGCTTCGGGATCAAGGCCGCTTGATTTGTCCTCCAAAAAATCGTAATACGGAATCTCCGCATCATCAATCGGTACCACCGTAGTCCGCTGAGTCTTCCGAAGCCTTTGATAAACTTCGTTACGGGCAATGCGGTAAAGCCAGTATTTGAACTGTGCAGGATCCCTAAGCTGCTTAATTTCACTGTGAGCCTTTAGGAAAGTTTCCTGCGTTAAATCCTCCGCCTCGGCACTATCACCTAGTAACCGCCAAACAAAGTTGTAGATTGCCCCCGAGTAGAAGTGGTAGAGGCGGTGGAAACTGTCTAGAGACCCTTCCTGAGCCTCTCGGACAATTTGTATAAGCTCTTCTTTACTGAAATCTTTAGGCATCGAAGACGGTTTGAGCTGGCCACTTGCCATCTCACGTTATCGAGGCCGTTAAAGGTATCAGCCCTTCTTACTCAAGTGCAAACGTTAATCAACTACATTGTTAATCAACAGCATTACAGATGGCATCAGATGGGGAAAGTTGCAAATGAGATACCAGTATAAAGCAAGGATTGAAATTTGTGTCATAGTTGTTATGTAAGGTAAAAATGGCTCTTTTTGCCTAAATTTACATTTTCCGCCAATTAAAAAGGCTAAATAAATTGCCTTTGCTTTTCTCTATTCCAATTTAATCTGAGGTTTTGATTTTTTTGAAGATCAGAGAGTGAAAATTGGAGTCCGATTCCTGTAGGGGTTCATTGCGACTAGGGGTGATCGGAGCTAAAATAGAATTAGGGCAGGAATGGGCAGTAGATGCGCAAAAATTGGATTCTTTTATTAAGTTGCTTCCTTGGTGTGGGATTTGTCCTTGCTATCACCTCCAGAAGTTGGCGTTTGCCGAGTCAGGAAGTAAAGTTCCGAGACACAGAAGTCCAGCCTAGGATTCCCAAAGGAAAATTAGGAATAAGAACAACCAGTAGATCTCCGCTTTTTCATTCACTGGATCGCCGTCGTGGGAATAGGGTGGTGAAGCAACTTCCAGTTTCTCCTCGCCAGTCCCAGAAAAAAGGAGTTTCACGGGATATCTCTGTCAATAAGTTGTTGAGTTTTGAGGGAGGTGTCTTGGGATCACGATCCATGACTCCTTCCGTAGCTCTTCGTCCCACCGGAGTTGCACAACTTTTCGATGGTTCTCGACCAGGAGATACTTCTTCGTCTCCCACTGAAAATTTTCCCTTGTCAGACGGAACAGGGTCACAATCCGATCAACTGGCAGAGATAAATCAAGGATACAATGCTGCCCAGTCTAGACTTTTTGGAGGAGGGGTCGGAGCTTTTGGTGCTAGTGACACTGATGTAGATAGCTCGGATAATCCATTTAACGAAGCAATAGATGATGATGGTGCTCCCACAGATGTGTCAGGTGGAGAGGATACCGGTGATGGAGATAGTGGTGATGGTCCTGACAATCCGGGCGAAAATGATGGAGATTCTGGGGATGACTCAGGTGGTCCTGTAAAGCCACCCTTTTTTAATGTTTTAATAACTGGCCCTGTTCAAGGTCCTGAGTTCGGTCAATTACATCGAGCCTGGCGGGCTAGTCCCACTCTTTTTGTTCTTGAAGACTTTAGAGAGCTTAGTTTTCAGCCGGGGCTCGTCCCCTACAACCAGTTTGAGGACCAACAGCTATATTTAGGAGATGTCGATAGTGATGGTGATGTAGATGCCACAGTGGTCTCCCGAATCCCATCGATCGGTTCTGTTGTAGAAACTTTTATACAGGTTGATCAGTATTTCGAATTGAGTGCCACAATTTTGACTTATTTAAAAAGTGTTCGCTGTGTTGAGTATTTTGATTTCAACGGGGACTCGGAAAATGAACTTATAATGACATTTGAGGGCCTACCCAATGTACATGTGTATGAGGCAATAGAAGGAGCTTGGGTCTATCAAAGTGAAATTGTTCTTTCCTTTATTCCGGGGGTACTGATAGAAACAACAGAAGGCGCTGGAACTGCAGGAAATATACTCTATATGTTGTCTGAAGATTTTACTTTTGCAGCCAATATTCTTGCAGTTCGCCCTGATATTGTCAGGTTTTCTCCTCAGTTGCCGCAGCATGTGAGGAAAATGATGAATGTTCAGTGGCAGGGCGAATCCTCGAGCGAAAATGATAACGTTATGGTGTTTGAAATGTTTGACAAACTGATCCTTATTGATTGGAGTCCAAGGCGTTGGGATTGGACAGTCAGCCTGAGCGGTTCTCAGTTTCAACGGACCATCATTGGAGAGAATAATATTAGTGGAAAGCGTCAAATATTTTGGATTCCATAGCTTCCCCATGTATGCTTAGGAGGAAAAAGGTTGCGACTTTTGTTTAGAAGGCGCATCCATTTAGAGCCTATAACGGGTTGAAATATGTTGCCGGTATTTAGGTCATTAGGCCTACAACCTGGTGATAAGAATTTGGTTGTGAGGCTGATTTGTCTTGCTATTGCTGAAGCGGTTTCATAAAGTTATAGCGTACAGACATTTAAATTTCATATAAGTTAGAATTACTTTCTTCAGAGGAGTGAATTAAGAATGGTGACACTAAGAGCACAAATTGCGTTCTTTGCGGTGATCCTTCTGGCCTGTGGTGTCGTTGGATTTAGTCAAGGGGTCGATACCGGTTCAGGCTCTTTCGATTCTACTGCTACAACATCCGGTCAGACGGCTGTCTTTGTATCCTATGGTGCAACAATTGCTGATTCCGATATTTCTACTGCGATTTCGGTTTCCAATCCGTTGGCTTGGGACGTTGGAGCTGGCTCATTACTTGACCTAGGTGGTGGTAACACATCGGGTACGGTTGAGCTTTATTTATGGCACCATGACGGTACCTTAGTTACATTTGAGACTTCTGACGATTCCGTCGGAACTGGATTAAGTGCTGATGGTACCCTGGCAGCTGGAGCTACATGGTCCTTTCTGTTGGGTGATGCCCTTACAGCAGCTGGCCATTCCGGGGATTTTATCGGGTACGGTTGGATTGTCGCCAATTTTGATGGCGTAGCAGCAACCCATACCTTGGTAGTCTTTGGTGAAGGATTCAGCCAGGCGTTTCATGGCGTTCCCGCAATTGGACAGGGTATGTCGGGGACGGCAGGTCTACCAGTTACAGTTGAGTAGACAGTCGCACCGTAAAACTCTACGTTTTCTTTAATTAGAAAATCCTAAGGTTAAGTGGGGGGTTCTTTAGGACCCTCCACTTTTTTCTTTTTGTTTTGCCTTCCGCTCGGGACAGGATCTCCCAGAGGTTGCTTAAAATTTATCTGCTGCAGGTCTGTTTGTCGATGGGCCTCTTTTTTGTTGCTTGCAGTCAGTCCATTCCGTCCTTAGAAAAGCGAGTGACTGGTTTCTGGACCGCCCTTGTTGAACGTGATCGTGTAGCCGCACAGAACTTTGTGGCACCTTCCTTAAGAAACAATTTTCTTCGCCATCGGGAGCGCCGATATCGATCCTGGAAAATCTTAGAAATAGAAGAGCAGTCTGATAAAAGATTTGTGGTTCGAATCGGTTACGAAGGTTTTTTTGAACAGTTGCAAAGTTACCAAGAACTGACTGAATCTCAGACTTGGGAAATAATCGATGGTGAGTGGTTTCTCAATGTCGATCCTCCTGAAGAACGCCTTCGAAGAGCTATAAAAAAGATTTATTCATCTGAAGAAACTACTCGCTGGGAGACCGAGAAGGACGGACGGGTCACTGTTAATAGCCAAATTAGGATCCCGTTTTTTAATAGCGCGCAGCTTGGAACCTTGATGATTCGCAACGGCACTGAGAAGCCTATCCGGATCGTAGAGGTGTTTTTGGACGAAAATCTTTTCCAGATCTCTGAAAATCCTGCTGAGATTGGAGCTGGTCAAAAACGCCAACTCAAAATTTTATATCTTGGATCGGACAAGTTGAAGAACCTAAAAAAACCTATGACGTTAGTTCTTGAGAATGATGGTGTAATACAAAAACATTCGGTTGAGATTGTTTGTAATTATCTTTCTCCAGGAATAAGGGGCATTTTGGGTCTGACTAAAGAAGCCATCCCCAATTTAAAGAGAGAAGACAAAGTTCGTTCTGCTATCAAAGTGGACGTTCCTCCCGAGCAAGATACTAAGATCCAACAATTTCAAGAGCAGACTAATGGGACTGATAGTTCTCCAGAATTATGATTCGGTTTTTTTTAAATTTTTCCCATTGGATTTTAGTCCGGTTTCAAATCCGTGTGACCAGAATACCAAGCACTGATACAGAGCTGGCAAAAAGTAAAGGGGCTTTTCAGTGCTTCCACCTGTCCGATGTACTCTCCACATAATTAGAATAAGTCGCCATAGGGGAAGGAGTCGGGTCAGAGTTGATGACTGGAAAAGGAATGAACTAGAGGCTGGATATAAAGACCGATACTTGCCACTCCATTTTCCGTGAGTTTGTAAATATTTTTTCACTCGATCAGTTTTAATTTCAGAATAATGTCGGATGCCCGTGTCGGAACAAAACAAGAGGGGTTCTGAATAACCAAAACAAAAGGCGGAATCTTCAGACATTCGTAGACGCTCGTCGAATCCTCCAGATCGAAGGAACTGCTTTCGATTAATAAGAAGATTTGAGCTGGATATAAACGATCGAACGCTACTTCTCTGACCTGGAAGAAATTCGGAAAATTGAATCCAATGTAGAACTGAAGACAGGTTTTCCGCTGGTTTTCCGTTCATGATCCAGCCTCCCGCCGCTGCTAGTGGGTTTTCGAGTAGCATGGAATGGAGGCATTCTAGCCAGTTTTTTTCCAGGACCGCATCTGCATCTACAAAGGCGAGCCACTCTCCCCTTGCTGTTTTTGCTCCCAGATTGCGAGCAGCTCCAGGCCACAACTGGGTTGGAACTTGAATGATGTTCACGTTGGGGTAAAGGGATTTTAGGGAAGTGTCAAGGCCCTCAAGAGAAGAATTGACTACCAGTATCTCTCGGGAAAGGGAGCTACTTTGAGTGTGAATCGACTCAATAGTCTTCTCAATAGTAGGAAGGCTTGCGTATGAGGGAATTACAAAACTAACTTCTGGAGTGGAATTCTTCCAACCTAAATCCATCAAAGACGCCTCGGCAGATTGTTGCTAAACGTTTCCATCTAAATGTGACTAAGTTTAATATTAGGCTTATAGTTAACGTCGTGGCCCAAAAGATCCATTGTTTCGGTCCAGCCCCATGTTTTTTAAAAAAATAGACTGTATTTCTCCGAAGCCAATATATCTTTTTAAGAGGATACTTTTTAGTTGCTATACCTCCGTGATGACTGATTCTCAGAAAAGGACAGTGGTAAATCGCAACTCCCTGCTGACCACAGCGATAGAGCCAATCAACCTCCTCATGGTACATGAAAAAGGTCTCGTCCCAGAGCCCAGTTACTTCAAGGGCTTGGCTATCGACGAAAAGAGCACACCCTAATAGCAGTTCTGTTCTGTAGGGTAATGGGGGTCGTTTGAAAGACAATAAACGATTACGATCTTCAAATCGGGCTAGTACGTGGCTCCAACTTAGCTTTCCCTGGCTGGCCTCCATTCGATCTGGTGTTGAGTGGATGAGTACCTGGGGACCACATACACAAGGACTTCGGTTCGAGGTGAATCTAACGAGTTCATCGATCAGGCTAGAGGGCATTTCGACATCGTTGTTCATGAAAAGGAAGTAGTCAGGCTTTCCAAATTCTGCTCCTGTTCCTCCAAATTGTTGAGTACGTTTAAGGGCAATATTGAGGGCACCCGCATATCCTGGGTTGTGATTTAAGCTTAAGAGAGTTACAGAGGGTGGTACCAGACTCTCGGAACCATCCTGTGATGCACAGTCGACCACTACAATTCTAAGGTTTGGGTAGGGAGACGAGATAAGGCCCTGTAAGGCACCCTCAAGAACACCCTGTCCATTCCGGTTAACACAAATGGCTAACACATATGGAACAGGTGCCGTCGCTGTTTTGCTGTTAGTTTGCATTGGTTTTTCCACTTTCGGCGTTTGTTTAAGGCTCCGGGTGTATTGCAAAGGCCGGACCAAAGACCACGCAGAAAAGCACCGAAAAATCCTCCTTTAAGGAGGTGAAAAAGCCCACTCTTAGACCACCCATAGACTAATCTTAGGATGTGTTTGGAGGGTTGGTAAGTAATCATCAGAGACCAACGATTTCGCGTAATCCAAAAGACTCGGGCAGCAGAGTAGTATGTTTTCGATTGATCTACAGTTGCTCTAGTTTTTTGGAGATCCTGGACTTCAGAAACTATCAAGGATCCTCTTCCAGGATCTGAAGCTGCTTCTATGTGATAGACGATAGCTCGTGGTAAATAACGACAACGATAACCCTGCAGACGGGCTCTTAGGCTGAATTCAACGTCCTCCAGATACATGAAGTAATCTTCTTCCAGAAAGCCTATCTGGTCAAACATCTCCCGACGGTAAAAGGCTGCTCCTGCACAGGCTCCTAAAACTTCGCATGAAGCATTAAACAACTGCTCAGGTTTTCCCCAGCCTCGCTTGCAAGGTAGGCCACTGGCAGGATAGCAGTCCCCCGCACTGTCCAAATAGCGCCTATCAAAATATTGGATTATTTTGGACGCGAAGAAACTGTAGTCTGGGTATAGGGAAAAGCCTATCAATCCCTGTTCAGCCCACTCGGGGTGGGCTTCTGTGTCGTTGTTTAATAGAGCTACATAAGGAGTGTCAACAATTTTCAAACCAGCGTTGACCGCTTTAGCAAAACCTAGATTAGATGAAAGACGTTGGTGTTTGATTCCAGGAAATTGAGAGATAACGTTAGCGGTATCATCCTTCGACCCGTTGTCCACGACCAGAATACCAGGACGCAAGGTCTGCATCTGTAAGGAGGTCAAGCATCTCTGTAGCAGGTCAGACTGGTTCCAAGTGGGAACGATAATAGTCAGTTCGGAGGGTTCAGGATGGGTCATCACGTCTTTCCGCTATGCCACGGTTATAATGATATGACATTAGATCAGGATAGAAGGAGCTTAAATCTGGCCAGGACAAGTTTTCCACAAGACTGCAAATCTGAGTCAGTCCCCACATCTTTATTCGGCATAGAAGTGAATAGCTAGGAGTCTCCTCGATATTTAGAAAATCAGCTGTTTCGGGATGCTTTCCATAGAGAGTCCAGGCCGAGCGTCCCACCTTACGCTGTCGCTTTACGAAGGATCTTAAATTTATTCGATGATGGTGATAGGCGATTGCTCGCCGATTGTAGACAAGTTTCATTCCTTTTTTCTTCAGCCTTAGGCCTAGCTCTACATCCTCCCAACCATAATCGTCGAAAGACTCGTCAAAACCACCGGACCCACGAAACAAACTTTGTGGCAATGAAAGATTGCTGGAGTAGAAGAAGTTGAAGGGAAGATTTTCTGGGTCTTCGATCATAGAAAATCCAAATTGCCATCCTTGTTCTCCGATGTATTCGAGGAAGGATGAGCTTGAAAAGTGGTTAGGCCAGCAAGTGTATCCAATTGCAGCTAGATTAGGATCCCTAGAATTGTGGCTTTTTCGGTGTTCATGTAGGAAATTCTGGCAAGGAACGATGTCATCCCCTAGAAAGAGCAGAAATGTCCCATAAGCTTTTGAGGCTCCAAAGTTCCGGGCGGCTGCTTGTTTTCGGTTAGTCTGGAAGAAATAACGAAGTGGCACCGGATAATTTTGGATCTGGGCTTTCACATGTTCTCGTGTCGAATCGGTGGAGCCGTCGTCGATAACCACTACCTCAAAACTCAGCGGTTCCTCTGAATTGAGAGTTGATGATTGCTGTGCTAGGGCATCCAGCGTGAGAGCAAGAATTTGACTACGGTTATAGGTCGGAATGATGACACTAAAGTCCATCTTCAACTCTCTCCTTTAAAAGTTTCCAGGTGTTGCGGAATCCATTTTCTCGTAAACTCCGGAAAAATCTGGAGAGCAGTGGCTTAGTTTCAAAAGAAACCTTTGTTAGATTTTGGTAAAACATCCACTGTTGTTGTGAAAGTTCTTGGCTCAGCCGCTGGATCTTTTTTTCGAGCTGATCGGGCAGTTTCATTACTACTTTTTGGTGGCTTGTAGGTTTAAAGGTTGTGAAGTCTAGTTGGTCGAGATGCCGAAGTTCCTGATAAGCATAGTTGGGGTCTTCCACGATCAAGCGAAAAGGATCAATAAAACGGTCAAAAATCTTTTTATCAGTTCGTCTTCGCCGTTTTTGGATCTGGTTTCGTTTTTCTAATAGATAGGGCAAGTGTTCTAGCACATCGTCAACAGCAACCAAATGTGTTAATGAATCAAGCAGTTTAGCCTGGATCTCCATATTGCCGCTTTGCATGTCCGTTTCTAGATCCGACCATAGATAGAAGGATTCACGGTTTGCCCCAGAAAAATGGACCGCTCTTTTTACAGCCATGGCTACAGCCAGAGGAAGAATTTTCTGGAAATGATGGTCATCGTAATTCTTCAGGATGGTGAAGAGGGCGTTTCGGTGCATGAGATATCGGACCTTGGGTGTCTCCTGTATTCGAAGTGTGGAATGCTGACGGTGATAGGTAATTGAGTCTGCGGCAAACGCTATTCGGTAGCCCATCACCCATAGGCGCCAGCCCAGGTCGACATCTTCGAAAATAGCGAAGTAGTCGCGGTCAAATCCTCCTACCTCCAAAAAGACTTCCCGGTCGATGACAAGCGCTCCTCCACAGGGGAACAGAACTTCTTCTTCATGGGACACATCTTCTAGTAGACGGTCTAGATCCCTTTGTAATGCATAACCAAGGTACTGAAGTGAAGACCCATTAAAGTCAATTCGATTTCCTTCCCAGTCAAGGATGCGGGAAGCTACGCATGGAGTTTTTTTGTTAAGGTGAGGTAAGGCCGACCTCAGCCAGTCTGGATGAGCTTTCATGTCATTGTTAATGAAAGCAACATAACGTGTAGTGGTCTTATCAACAGCCTGATTACAAGGGTGAGCAAAACCTTGATTACGATCATTCTCGATCAGTTGAACTCTGGGAAACCGATTTCTGATAAATTCTTTAGATCCATCGTTGCTGTTGTTATCAACAACTAGGATTTCACTGCATCCTGTTTTTTGTAGGCTGGGAAGGAGAGTCTCTAGGTGAACTCGGCCATTCCAGTTGATTGTCACAACGCTAACGTCAGAGGGTAATGGGGACATCTTTTGATTCTACAATAAGATGGGATAAATCTTGGTCGTTTCTAATTCTCTTCCTCATAATTTGGCGCCGTGCCTGGAGTGTGTTAGGCAGAAGCCAAAAGTTCCAGAGAAAATTTTGAAATTGATATATTTTCCGTCGCCATGGTTGGGGCAGAAGGATTAGTCGTATAAGAGCTGGTATAAGGTTAGGAAGCTGGTAGTTTTTGAGAAGAGTACGGATGTTATGCCGTTCTCCCATCAATTCACGCCATTGCATCCCCTTACTCATTTGAGTTGAGCCAGAAAAATGGTGAATTGCCACCGCTTGTGGAGCTGTTACCACACGGTTTCCAAATAACCACAACCTCCAGCACAGGTCAACATCCTCATGATACATGAAAAAGTGTTCATCAAATCCTCCCGCTTCAAGAAACATTGACCGTCGAAATAAGGCGGCTCCAGCGGAAGCGAAGAGTACCTCTTCTGTCTGGTCATATTGTCCGCAGTCGGTTTCAAACATGCCTCGGTCCCATGTATACCCCAGATAATTCATCATGCCACCAACTCCGTTTAGCTTGCTAGGGTCGTCGTAAAGCAGCATTTTAGATGCAACTGCGGCAATTCGAGGATCGGAAATTGCGCAATCGACTAGCTTCCCAAGCCAGTTTGGATCAAGTTTTAGATCAGGATTCAGAAAGGCTAAGAATTTACCTTTTGCCCGTCGTGCTCCTAGATTAGCTGCCCGGGAAAATCCTAGGTTTGTTTTCTGTTCGATTGTTTGGCAGTTGGGATACAGGGATCTAACCGTTGCTAAACTATTATCATTGGAGGCGTTATCTACCAGAATCAATTCGTAGTTATGAAAAGTCTGGTGGGATAGAGAGCTTAGTAGTTCCTCGAGATAGTCCTGACCGTTGTAATTAATAACAACTACTGAAATTTCAGGTTCGTCGAGTAAGGGTTTGTTCATTTCCCCGAGAATTTGTACCTTGTTTTCATAACACCCAATCGCTGTCGAATCCGCTTCAGTACCAGACGGTAAAGAGGGGTTGCATGAATTTTCTCCAGATTTTTCTTGGTGTTTTCGAGATCCGTTTCCATCAGAGAGACCAGTTTCTGTCTTTCTCCAAACAGAAATTGTGTGTCAAGAAGGTTTTTAGAGACCGTTTCCAAACGATTGAGAATTCTTTGATTAAGTTGTGTGAAATCATTCTGGTCAAAAGGAGAATAACCATGGAATTTTAGTTTGGGATTTGTCCGAAGAGTGGCTAGGCCCTTCGCGGTCTCTGCAGGAAGAGGTTCTTTACTAATTAGAAGATGATGTCGGTAGGCTGGATCAAGTTGGTCTTGTGAAAAAACACTGCGATTATACAGTTGGTTGAGGTTTCGTAAAGAGACCCAATCATGATGGCTAAAATAAAGGCTAGTTAACACCTGCATCACCTTCCAGCGTTGTAGGAATCCGTTGGGAAGAATCTCTACGAGATAACCCTGTTTTTGGTAGTGATCCGTAACCGCATCCAGATGTGGAAGTCCTAGGTCTCGGTGCTCTTGAAGAAATCTATGTGAAGAAAGGAGGCTGTCACAGAGGGATTTCTCAGCCTCATCGACTTCAGAACTCGCAAAGGGAGCTGCCAACAGAATCCAGCGCCGTGCGAGACGAGACAGTTCTTGTAAAAAAGCTGGTCTGTCCCGAGCAGGCAGATGCTCTAGTAGGTCTAGCGATATCACAAGATCAAAAGATCCATCCTCATAGGGTTGGCTTTTGGCAGAAGCAGGTTGGTGCGTAGGCCAGTCTCCTTGACGTATGTCGGTGGAGCAGACCTTGTCCAAGGATTCCAGGGGTAGGACGGTAGCGAGGAAGTCCTGGACGGTAGCTAGGTGTCCACCTTCATCGCCCAGATAGCCTCCAACGTCGAGAATACTTGTCGGTTGAAGTAGGCTACAAATTTGAGAGGCGAGCTGATAGCGCTGAAACAAATCAAAAGGGAGGGATTGAGTAAGTTGCAGCGGATTTCCTTCAGAGCTCCTGATGGAAATACCTTCTACAGACACCTTCGAAGATGAGGGCTCTACTTCAAACCATAAATGGTGCCCACCTGCAGGAATTTCCAGAGGCGGAAGACTCAGTTTTTGTTTAACGGCCTGTTCTGGGGTAAGAACCCGTTCTTCTAATATCAGGCTATTGAATCGAATTCGGACCGTAACACAACTTGAGGGATTAAAAATCCCGCAGGAGATTTCGGTGTGTAAGGGATTAGGAGAGGGGTTCAGTAAATAAATGGAACCCTGTCCTTGGATTCTACGTCTCTTTTTATTCAATCTTCCCCAGCCACCCCGAGGAACCGCTAAAAGAGGACCCTTTGTTTCTATGATGTCTCTATCAAAACTGAAGTAATCGTGCTGGAAAAGGTCCAGTTTTGCACTAATTGTGGAGCCTGCCGGAGAGGCCACAAACTGAAAATTGTAGGATTCTTCAGAAAAACGAAAACGTATTTCAAACCCGTTCCTTTGAAGAAGTTCAATCCAATAAGAAGGAGGACGTTCAAAAATGTGAGTTGGTTCCTCCCTGGTAAAGAAGATGGGGTCCGGAGTCGTTCCGATAACAAGGCCCTCGGGTTTGAGGATCCGTAATGTCTCGGTCAGGGCAAGATGAGGTTGGGTAAGATGCTCTAGAACGTCAAAAAGAGCAACAATGTCAAAACTCGAAGAACGTAGGGGGAGCTTCTGTATGTCTGCTTTTACAAGCCCTGAGATTTCCGGTTCCTGAGTAAGAGCATAGGAGCTAATATCTAAGCCAAAAGCCAGATAGCTTCTTTTTCTCGCCTCCTTGACCAGGTAGCCAAAGGCACAACCAAGATCAACTAAGGTTCCACTGGGTTGGATGAGTTCTATTAAATCGAGCCAGGGCATCCAGTCAGGATGGGACTGTTGGTAGCCAGATTTAGGATAGCCACTGGAAATCCCAGAAAAGTAGTCATGATCGTACAGTTGTCTCAACTTTATATCTGACAAATGTCCCACCGAGTGCTGCTGATGAACGTCAAAACATCCAGGCAGCGCCTCAAAATCGCTAGTAAAGAGAAGCCTTATTCATTGAAGATTGTCGCATTTTTTGATTGTCTTTCAAATTTCAATTCGCTAAAGTATTCACTTCACTGAGTGAAAAGGTGCCTCTAAAGGCAGAAAAAATTGCGACTTTCAAAGCTTAGTCGCATCCTTTTGCACATCGCCAACTAAAGATTGGTGAAAGGAATTGTTATTTTTTGTTACAACAAAACTCGAAAAACAGAATCATTCGAGTCGCAAATTAAGGTAATTTACTAAATTAAAAGGAGAGTGCTAATGCATTCAACAACCAGCTTTCGCAAAGCATTTTCGGCGATCGCCGGATTACTCGTAACCGTGATGACCATCTCAGGTCTATACGCTCAGTTACCGTATAGGTATCCGACCGTACTAAATAACAGCGCTCTGTATGGTGGTACCGGTGGAGCTTCTACTCAAAGTAGAAACGTACCCGCTGGAACGGTTAATGATCCTGGTTCTCAAGTTTTGTACTTAGTTGACACAGGCGTCAACCTAAGAGAGATAGCACGTGACGCCACTGGCGACTCAGAATTAGCCGAGGCTGCATGGGCGAATCCTCTCTCAACAGCGCATCCATCTTTATATGATGGTGACGACTTGGCGGCAGGAGCTATTAGTCAGAGCTTTTTAACTCTAACTAACACCCATCCAACGCAAGCCGTTACGATTCACTTCCGTTATTTTAATGACGAATGCGAAGATCTCTTAGATTTTCTCGTTCTTCTTACATGTAACGATACGTTGATTATAGACCCCATTAACTTCGTCGTTCCCGAGACAAGTTCCAACACCAGGAACCGAATCTTTGGCCCGGCCTCAGGGATCCTAACACCAATCGATGCAAATAGTTTCGGGTCTGGAAGGTTCCTTATTTTTGCTACGGCATCAGGTACCTCGACAGATGCAGATGATATTGCCGAACTTCGGTTTGCCAAAGAATTCGAAACAACTCACGGCACAAACGTCCATTGTCATAATCTTGACTCTGGATTCGGGACAGTAGCCGGCATAAATGCCAATAACCTACACGTGTTTAATGCAAATGCGGTGGCATTCAATTACCTGGTTGGTGCTCAAACATATGCGTCGTTAGTATCGTCAGGTACAACGCCGATCTCACAGGCCTATGGCTTGAATGCCTGGACAAGGCCTGCCGTAGATGGCTTCTTAGATTTCTATGCGGAAACGGAGAATGATGTGTACTCAGCCCCAGCATTTCTGGATGTCCAGGGCTTGGGACTTAATAAGTATGCAAGTTCGCCAAACCGTAGGAATAACAGAAAGCATCCTGATGGTGACGGTGTTCCATTGTTATACTTCAACGACTGGAGAATTCTGGGCGGTGGAGAAACGATGTTGCACGCCGCCGGCCTCACAGGACTGGACTGGAATATTCTCCAGCTAAGAGCCGAACTCCACGGTGGAGACACAGCGC
>CAZMUJ010000027.1:0-5940 GCA_964569605.1 uncultured Acidobacteriota bacterium | reverse complement strand
TAAGGTCATTTGCCATGAAAAATTTCCCTTTATTTTAAATGTTTGGACGCTGTACTTCTGACAGAAAAATAGATTTCCTCTAAAAGTCCAATTTCAAAGATACGATTACTATTTTATAGTAAATTAAATAGAAGAGGTACTGGATCTAGCCAAATTTATTAGGGTTAAAGACTTCTAATGTAGTTGCCAATGTTAGAGACTAAAACTCAATTTAAAAAATAGATTTCAAAGGTGTTTTATGCAAAAAAAGGCAAGGGGTATAACGCGACGTGAACTGGTAAAAAAAACCACACCTCTGCTTTTGGCTCTAAAAACTTTGTCTCAACAAACATTGGCCAATCCTAACTACGAGCTACCCCCAGTACGAACCTTAACCCATGGACCTAAATATCACTGGTTTGGCTATTATGACAAATTACAATTTAATCCCAGTGGACAGTTTGTCCTAGGAATGGAAGTTGACTTTGAACATCGGTCTCCTGAACCCAACGATGTGATCAAAATCGGAATGGTTGATCTGCAAGATGGTGACAAATGGATCGAGCTTGGTGAGACTCGAACCTGGTGTTGGCAACAGGGCTGCATGCTTCAATGGAGGCCCGGATCAAATACCGAAATTCTCTGGAATGATCGCCATAAAGACCGTTTTGTATGTCGTATCCTGGACGTCGAGACAAGGAATCTTAGGACTATACCTCATCCAATTTATACAGTTAGCCCTGACGGACGCTGGGCCGTTGCTCCTGATTTTCGCCGGCTCAGTGATATGCGAAGTGCTTATGGATATCCTGGCTTAGATGACCCACATAGTCACATTCTAGCACCCAAGGATTCAGGAATTTTCCGTGTCGATTTAGAGACTGGAAATCAAGAGTTGCTTATAACCCTAGATGAGGTCGCTCAAATTCCCATGCCCAACGTGGATTTAGCCAAAGCCAAAAGTTATTTCAACCACCTATTAATTAGTCCTGACAGCACACGATTAATTTTTCTTCATCGCTGGGGGTTTCCCAAATTTGTGGGCGCTACAAGGATGTTCACTGCCAACCAAAATGGTTCAGATCTCCGTGTTATTGATCCCTCAGGTCATACGTCGCACTTCATCTGGAGAGACCCTGAACATATCCTTGCCTGGACTAAACCTGAAGGGAAGCCCTGGGGATTCTATCTATATCAAGACAAAGAAAATGGCACGGTCGAAATCGTCGGCGAAGGGGTCATGAAAGAAAACGGTCATTGCACTTATTTGCCTGGAGGAAATTGGATTCTAAATGATACCTATCCCGATCAAGAAAGGGATCAAGATGTGTATCTTTACCACATTGGCACGAAACGTCGTGTACCATTAGGAAGGTTCTTCTCACCCCCTGAGTACACTCGAGAGGGGCGAGTTGATACACATCCTCGTTTCAGTCCTAATGGTCAAAGTGTTGTCATCGATTCGCCTCACACTGGTGAGGGCCGGCAATTGCACCTAATTGACCTCAGGGGAATTATTGACATGGGTACTTATACATGAGTAATACAATCCCAGAGAACCCTGGACATGATATAGAACTACAATGGCTGTCCTTAAAAATAACCTGCTGAAAATTGAATAACATTCTTCATTCCATACCCTTTCTCAAAATTTTTGTTTTTTTATTTCTTCACACACCGATCTGCATCGCTGAAAAACCTTCATCAGCCTGGATAAGACATACTATCGACGGAACGTCTCAGGGCGCTGATGGTGTCCGCCTGAGCGACGTTAACGGAGACGGGTTTCCTGATATTGCAACAGGTTGGGAACAAGGGAATATTGTTCGTGTCTATCTTCATCCCGGGATAAAAAAGGTAAAAAACCCATGGCCATACGTAACAGTTGGCATTGTCGGTGATCCTGAGGATGCCGTATTTGCAGACATCGATGGTGACGGATCCGTAGATGTCGTCAGTAGTTGCGAAGGACAAACCCGCACAGTATTCATCCACTGGGCCCCATCTAAAAAAGAAAAGTACCGACAATTTGATGCATGGGAAACTACTGCTTTACCGGTCACGGAAAAAAAACAATCATGGATGTTTGCCTTACCAATGGACATAAATGGCAATGGACGTATTGATCTAGTGGTAGGATCTAAAGGTAGTAACGCCTCTATCGGGTGGTTAAGATCACCTAAGAACCCTCGAGAGGTTTCGGCTTGGACGTTTCACCATCTCATTAATGCAAGTTGGGTCATGTCAATGCAGGCCCATGATATCGATGGAGACAAAGATCTTGATATTTTGGCATCCAATCGTAAGGGTCTCAGCCCTGGTATTTTGTGGCTAGAGAACCCTGGTGCATCCAACAAAACACAATTTCCAGACTGGAACCTACATCGGGTTGGACCTTCAGACAGAGAGGTTATGTTTTTGACAATGGGTAGATTAGATCTTGATCATCCCGAGATCATTTGTGCAGTTAAAGGAAAAGGAATTACCCGATACACCCTAGACAATCGAAATCCAGAAAACTGGAGCTTAACTGAAGTTTCGATGTCACCCAAATGCGGCACTGGGAAGGGAGTAGCAATCGGAGACATTAATCTCGACAATCGAACCGACATTGTAATTAGCTGCGAACATGCACATGGGAATCTCTCTGGGGTACGCTGGTTATCATACCGCCAATCTCCCAACGAAACAGAATGGGACCATCACGAGATTAGTGGCGCCGAGGGCATCAAGTTTGACCGTATCGAATTGCTGGATATAGATGGTGACAGTGACCTAGATGTCCTAACCTCCGAAGAAACAACTAACTTGGGGGTAATCTGGTATGAAAATCCACTAAGATAGACTTCTTTAGTAAAATAGGACTTCCTTCCTACTGAAGAGGCTTATCATGACCACTGGAAGGCGGCAGTGCAAGAACCACTTCCATGCCTTTTGGGGATACAAATTGGACTGAATCCGTTGAGAAAGGAACGAGAAATCTATCCCCACAATTAATTTTTACAAGCTCCTGACCTGAACAGATGCTACCGAAACCCTTTACTACAATGCCAACATAAAAGGTCGGCTCTTGTTTGTTAAGGGCACCCTGTACACAGAGCCGTTTAACAGAAAAACAATCCGTATAACGTGGATCAATCAAACTCCATTCCTGGCTATTGCCCTGGTAATTCAATAGTACCGGCTGACAAAAATATTGATCTCTTAGTTCATCAATAGACCGAGGAACAAAGTTAATAATATCCATCCCAAAATCGATACTTCTTCCCATGAATCGGGATTCCTCTGGTAACAGATATCCTCCCCGTTCAAATTCTAATCTAATCGCATGATCAGTCGGTTCCATAATTTCGATCATAAATATTCCTTTTCCTATGGCATGAGTCAATCCTCCTGGAACCAAAAAAACATCCCCTGACTTAACTGGAATCT
The DNA here is from genome assembly GCA_964569605.1 of uncultured Acidobacteriota bacterium. GTDB lineage: Bacteria > Acidobacteriota > UBA6911 > RPQK01 > CBDAPI01 > CBDAPI01. The sequence continues at coordinate 2,529 of CAZMUJ010000027.1, read as the reverse complement.
TGTCAGAAGAAGTAAACATGGCTTCAAAGTCCTGGTCCAGAACTGCCTGACGGAAAACCTCTCGAAGCATAGGACGTTGAAAGCCAAGATATATAAAGGGAGACTGTATCCCATCGCGTACACTTAAGATGATATACGCTTCAGTTTTCCCGGAATCACTATTCAAATGCTGCTGCGCAAAAGACCGTGTAGGATGGCACTGTAGGTGCAAACGAACTGACGAGTCTAAAAACTTCAAGAGAAACTGAGTATTGGATCCGTATTGATCAAAATGAGATTTGCCGAGCAATTGGTCAGAAAAACTTTGCATTAAGTCTTTAAGACGCCAAACCGATCCGTCAATCTTAACCTTCGAATGCCCTTCTTCCGTAATTCCTTCCTGCCCAGGATTAATAGCCCTGGTTGTTGAGGCAATCCAGTCTTCTGGGAAATGTGTATCTTGAGGAGTTTTTTTCCCTTCTAGCCTATCCAAAAGTTTTCCTCCTGGATAAGTTCTCCATACCCGATTCGGATCAAGCAAGATTATCTTAGGAATCCTCATTAAAGACTCTTTCCTTCAAGATCCAAAAAAGGTATTTCCTATTGAAACCAAACCAGTTACCGACATGCACAAAGCAAAAATAGTGATAAAAACCAAGATTGTTTTTTCGAGTAGACTATAAACTCTATCTCCAACAACATCTCGTCGACTACCCAAAATAAAGATAGAGATAACCGTCATGGGAAGTATAAGAGTTCCAAATGCCTGTGAAGCAACCATCACAACCACTGGCCTAGCATTGAACAGCGGAACCACCAGACCCAATGAGGAAATAAATGCCACCATAACTCGATACCGCAAACGCTTCATGTCTCGTTCTACATCAAAATAGTCACAGATAAGCCAGGGAAGCAGCAGGACATTAGGTAATTGAGACGATACCCCAGCCGCGACAATTCCAAAGGTAAAGATTGTCATAGCAAACCGGCCTGAAATGGGTTCTAGCAATTGAATCATTTGGACAGCATTGGTAAGTCCAACCCCTTGGTTATAAAGAGTTCCTGCGGCAGCAGCCATAATGGAACAACTGATTACAAACATTAGCGCAGCGGAACAAAATGCATCGCGTTTCTGTATAACTAGGTCCGTTTCTGTCCAACCCGCTTCTTTAATCTGGGTGGTTCGAAGAATGAAGAGACCAGAAAAAACAGTCGTTCCTACCATCGAGGCAATTACAAGAAAAGCCCCTTTTCCCTGTGCTAAAGAACTCCTAGGTATGTTAGGAACCATCCCTTTGATGATTTCCCAAGGAGAGGGCATCAAAATGAAAAAACTTAGAACAAAACTACCAGCCATGACAGCGACAATAACGGCTAATGAACGCTGGAAAAACTGGTTTGTTCCCATTAAAAAGATAAGATAGACAAAGACTACAAAGAAAATGGCAATGTAAACAGGGGACAGCTCAACTCTAAAGGATAGCTTTATCCACTCATGGGAGACATCCGCAACAATTCCCATAACCCCCATGGTGCTGCCCGCTACATTCAGCCCCAAGGCAATGATGAAAAAAACTCCTATAGCTGGATGTAAATGCCTACGAAAAGCTTGTAATGCTGTTTCATTGGTCAGAAGAGTAAAACGACCATAAATCAATATTAAGAAATAGGTCACTAGGCAAGAGAGGAATATTGTCCAGAGAAGGGACATCCCATAGGTAGCTCCAGCCATTGCCATGGCTGTAACGCTCCCCGTTCCGATGTTAAATCCCAATAAAAAGATACCCGGAAGCAGAGTATTGAGCAACTTTTTTAATCGAGAAAAAGCAATCACAATTTACTTTAGGGCTCAAGAGAAAATCGGAGATTTCTTGTGATTTCCGGTATTGTTTTCATGCAATGGGAAATTGTCCACTCCTTTAAGCCCAAAGCTATGAGTCCTCTTTGCTCAAACTTCACGAATCACTTTAAAAAAGCTAAAAAATCTTTTTTGGGGAAAAGGCCCTTTGATATTCTTCTTTAAAAAATCCGTTTAATCCTTATTGCGCCTTTAACTCCCTGTTATTGGCATTGTGGATAGTGTGCTCGACTGACACAACCATATTCAGCCTGAGCAGTCGTAGCACAAAAATCGGACAAATACCCCCGGGGTTCAAAACTCGGAGCACGTACAATCCATTTTTCTCGACGTTGGCTCAATTCTTCATCGTCAACGTGCAATTTAACCTCACCTTTCAATAGGTCAAATGAGATTTGATCACCGTCCTTCACCAGAGCAATCGGACCTCCTACTGCTGCCTCTGGGGAACAGTGCACACCAATAGCTCCATGTGAGACACCGGAGACTCGGGCATCTGATAAAAATGCTACCTTGCCATCCAACTCTGGTACCGCCAAAGCAGCACTAGCTATCAAAACTTCGGGCATTCCACATGCTTTTGGGCCTAGATTCCGCAGTACAATTACCATCCCTGGTTTGATCTGCTTTGACTCAACAGCTTGGACAATCTCCCTAGCCTCATCAAACCAAATTGCTCTACCCAGCACCTT
>CAZMUJ010000026.1:0-5983 GCA_964569605.1 uncultured Acidobacteriota bacterium | reverse complement strand
CAATCCACTCTTGTCGTGATATGTCGTGGCCTACCAGTAACAGAAAATGATTTGAGGACCTCGTTGCGCTCGAAGAGTCTATGGCAACAATTACCGGAATCCCCTGACCAAGATATCCAGAAACCTCATCAACATCTCCTGCGAACGAGAAGGCCTTGAACCCATGTTTTAATGCAGATTCCTTCAGCTGTGACCCGCTCAAACCACGCCGAGGAAAAGGTTTCCAATGTTCTGAGAGTTGGTATTGATCAGCAGGTTGATCCCAATACCTAAAGACCATCGATAAAACAGCCGGCCCACAGTAATTCTCTACCTGATGGACATAGGGAACATCTAGATAAAAACCCTTACTCCCGGCTAGGCTTGTCGAAGGCGACAGCCAAGCCGAAAGAACCGAACACCAAAACAAAGTGACGGCGTAATGAGTATATCCTGTGATAATCGTTGCCCTGTTTATGGACAGTTTTTAGGGCTCATACCTATCATAGGTATGAATAAGGATAAAGTAGATAAAAATAGCCATTCCACCTAAGACCACATATGTCATTGCTGAGGGTCCAGCAGCTTGAAATTGCTCATTCATTCGTTCGCTTTCATGAGCAAGTCTTTCCAAGGTAGAATCGTCGAGTGTTGGGACCGAGACCGCTAGTTTTTCTAGGTCAAAGATCCTGCCCACATGAGCCTGAACAACCTTGTGCCGAAGTAGATTCTGCACTTCAAGTATGTTCTGACTGCGAACAGCTTCCTGCTCTGAAATCTGATTCCGTAGTTCCTGGATGGAGACCAGCTGAACCGATTCCTGTCCCGCCACTGGAGTGGCTTGGATACTTGCAGAGAAGCCTAAAAGAACGGATAAGAATATAGCCAAGATTTTCATTGTTTTTTAACCCTCACTTAGTCAATTGCTTAAAGCCGCCTTTTTTTATTGAGCGGTGGCTTCCCTTTTTTCTCCTGAGGCTTTTTACCTGTTTAAGAGAGTGGGTTTGTGCCACGAAGACAATATCGTGGCACTACCACTCATCTATCTCTAATTTGCCTAGAAATTAACCTTGATGTAAACCTGCATCGTCTTTGGATCGAAGGTATTGTTAATGATCCCGAATCCGGACGATCCCACAGAACTTCCAGCGTTCTTCCAGTTCCTTCGGTTAAAGGCATTCATCATTTCTAGACCAATTCGAATCCCAAATTCTTCATGGATGTTAAAGTCCTTGATGATTGATATGTCTTCCTGCATAAAACCACAGTTCTGTGCACTAGGATGCACACGAGCATTCCCAAATGTAAACGCAGGAGCAAGACTGTAGGCAGCTGGGTTGAAGATACGATCATTAACCGAACTACATGACCGTCCTGTTTCGACGCCTACTCCGTAGTTCCAATTGGCCCACTGTGGTCCCATATACGGGTTCACTTGCCCTGAATCGACCGTAAGCGGCTGACCGGCATGGTAAACCAACATACCAGCTATTTGCCAACCACCAATAATCGTGTCACCAAACCTACCGATATCGTTAGCGTAACGCTTCCCAAGACCAACGGGTAACTGCCATGCAAAGCTAAGCTTTGTTGCCCATGATCTATTAAAGGGTACAAGTGTTTTCGCAAAAGGAAGTAGGTCCCAGTGCTGTAGCTTTGATCCACCACGAGGTCCAAACCCTGCCCTCTCTTTGTTATCACCAGGTGTTAAGCCCTTCGCAATAGTGTGAGAAAGCATGAAGTTCAATCCATCCGAGAAACGCTTCTGAACCATGAAAATTCCCGAGTGGTACAGATTGTAGGTCGAGTGAGAATTCATCTGAGCAACATACCCATATTGTGGGAATCTTCGCAATGATTGTCCAACCGTTCCATCAAATCCCGCATAAGGTGCTGTATAGCCGGCATCTTGGGCAATCTCAGAATTAATATTCTGGGTAAGCATACTGCCCAGGCCCATATATGAAGTAGCCAGCTGATTGTAGCGAGCAATTTGCACACCGCCAATACTGTGGCCCAATAGACCTATATACTCGACTCTTCCTAGCATATTCCATGGAAGCTCACGCTCCAATGCAATACCAATTCTTTGTGCCGCTCCCTGCTCATTTTCATTGTAATCAACGAAAAACTGGTTGGATCCGTTAAATATAGTGGGATCCAGATTGGGTACGGCCGGGAGAATATTGATTCCATCTTCCCAATTGATAGCTGGAGTCCATCCTCCATCAGCGCTTTCCATCGCATAATCAGCTGAAAATCCCAGCATGGGTATTGAAAGACCATTACCCAGCTCGCCAGCTGATGGATAGAACATGTAACCGTAATAGCCTCTGAAAACCGTCTTATCGTCAATCTTATAAGCAATACCTAAGCGTGGTCCGAATGACATGTAATTAGTACTCGATATTCTTTTTCTGCCATTACGTCCCGCTCCATCTCCCCAATGAGTTATGGCTCCTGGGAGACCACCTGCTGCTGCGTTAGGTTTGTATAGATCCATTATTCCCCAACGATTGTAGCTTTCATGCATTGGAATAGGTACTTCCCAACGCAGACCATAATTGACGGTCAATCTTTGGTTCACGCGCCAGGAATCTTGAGCGAAAAATGCTGTGGATATGCTTGTAACTTTTTTCGTGCTTGCCGTTGACTGGTTTACTGCAAACACATCCCCTAGAAGGAATGCTGCAAAACCATCACCTGTATCTGGGAACTCAACCAAACCAGTACTGACATTTTTGAATGTGTAACTACCAGCGGTATGATTCTCAACAACTACACGACCAGTATAAATACTAACCTGCGATCCAAATTTGAAGCTGTGATTTCCCTTCAACCAAGATACGTCCAACATACTTGGTAGTGTTCCCTGAAAGTGCTCGGCCATATCGGTATTGTCACCGAAGCCTCCACCTGTACGACTTTGCATGCTAATTCTTGGAATAGCAGTCGTAAGTGCACCCTCTACACAACCACCTGGACAGCCGTTATAGGCTACCCCGATCTTCGCTTCTCCGTAGGTAATTCTATTAATCCCAGTACGAGTACTTAACAGTACTGTGGGAGATAGCGTCCAGAGATGATGCAACCTAATACGGTATCCACGAGTCTCAACTGCAACACTGTTTAGTCTATGCGCGGGGGAAATAAACCCCAGCTTATTGTTAGGTGTGTCCTCATATCCGATCGTAAATTTATGATTATCAAGTTCTATATCGGTTTTGAGATAAGTCTTATCGATATCAAAGTACATCTCATTTTCGCCGCTATAGTTATTGGTAAGTCCAGCCCCAGCGACATTCGGTCCTGGATAAAGTGTCATTAGGTGCTTAGCAACATCGCCAATACGGTCTGCTGGAATGGTGTTGTTTGGAAAAGGATCTCGAATGAAGCCTGTTCCCTCTGCCCTAGTAGTCAATGGATCATAAATCTGACCATAATGGACATCCCGGCCCAATGCATCCGCTCCGATTACAGCGCCGAGGTTTTCGTTGAAGTTCCCACCTCGCATCGCGTCAGTTTGAACCGTTGCAAGCGTACCAGTAGGCTTGGTCAGCCATTCATAACCGGTGAAATTCATCATAAAAAATGCTTTATCTTTTACAATTGGTCCACCGAGAACCCATCCCCACTCATTCTGCCTCTGCTCGCCTATACTTGAAGCAGTGGTTTTGCGTGAATCAAAGGCATGATTTCTATGAAACCAAAAAAGGCTACCATGAAAGTCATTTGTTCCTGACTTGGTAATCATTTCTACGGACACACCAGAATTAAAGCCCTTCTCTGCGTCCTGATTTGTCTCAACACGAAATTCTTCGATCAATTCAGGGGCTGGACCCGTTTCGTCTCTTAGCCCTTGATGCCAATTAATACTACTTTGGTGGCCATCGGTATTGTATCCAATTGGACTACGGTGAGGACCATCGCCCCCTACACCATGGATAATTCCTTTGTTTCCATCCCATGTCGGCCTATAAATAACACCCGGCAAGGTATTGATTAATACCATTGATTGCCGAACATAAAACTGCATGTTTACAGGAAGAACTTCCAAAACCTCGGCATCTTGTGCATGAGCTACTGTGGTATCGGTTGTCTGGATTACCTGTGCTTGACCGGAAACAGTCACTGTTTCCGTCACATCTCCAATACTAAGAACAACGTCTACTGTTGAGGTCTGATCCGAAGTAACTCGCTGCCCCGATGCAGTATATGATTTAAATCCCTCAAGACTTGCTGTCACGTCATAGCTTTGGTGAATAGCCAAACTGTGAGCAAGGTACCGACCATTATCATCCGTTACTGTTTCCGTTACGGAAGAAGTTTCGTTCCCTGTTACTGTAATGCCGACCCCAGGGACCGGAAGACCAGAATCATCGGTTACCGTTCCATTAATCGATCCTGTGCCTTGCTTTACAATCTGCCCCAATACGGGCAAAGTCACGAGGCTAATAACTAAGGCTGTTGAAATTAAGTAGCGATAGGCTTTGGTTGTCATGAGATTCATACCTTTGTAGTTTTGTTGTCCTTAAAAACAATTCTCACGTGAATAGAATGCAATTACTATTCCATCGAACCTAGAAACTTCAATAAATTCTTCTTATTATCCGCTTCTAATAAGGAACTTCAATTTATTGTGTCTATCTTTGACTCTAATATTCTGTAGACACAAAGAACCAAATTCTTGGATTTCATCAAATTTTGGGAACCAAATAATTGCTTCCTTTTATTTTCAAAAAACTTTTTTTCGCATTCCAAGACAATATCGTAGACTATGCTCAACTATGAAGTTCCAACTGTCAAGGGTTTTCGCCATGTCAAAAACTTTATTTTCCACTCTGTTTTCGAAACAAAAAGGAGAAGTACCTATTCTACTTCTATCTTTTCTTCTCTTCATCTCACCAGGTTTTTCCATAAACAAACCTCATCAATCTGGGGAAAACGCAACTGATGATTTGACAATAATCGGACAGCTGGTGGGAACTGATATCAATCGGATCGCTAGGGTTATCCGTTACCACAGTGCAATTCTTATGACCCGCTTTGAACAGTTCGAAGGGGCTTATGAAGCCTTGCAACAGTTTGTCTTCGAAAACAACTCCAGCCCAAAAGTGATAGAGGCTTTAGGGCTCTCCATACTGAGGATGCCCTTTTTGCCTTCCGAGTATGCCCCAGAAAAACGCGAACTTGTTGTTCTCGCCGGTCAAGCAGCCTATGAAATGGCAGACCGACGCGTAGAGAGTGCTGATCGACTATTTCAGGAACTTGTATCGCGTTATCCAAATGAACCTAACGTTCAATATGCCTATGCGGTATTTTTGCTAGGCAGTGATCCCGATCGGGCACCCCAGTATTTTCACCGAGAATTAATGAAAAACCCTGTACATGTACCCAGTCTTCTCCAAATTTGTTTGGAGTTGTTAAGACAGGGAAAACCTGAGGAAGCTTTGCCATTGGCTACGAGAGCTTCCAAACTTGCACCAGAGTTTTTTACTGCCCGAAAAGTTCTGGGTCGAATCTTTTTAGAGACAGGGGAAATCAAGCTGGCCATTCAGCAACTCGAACTCGGGATTCAGCTTGCACCCAATGACCGCGAGATGCATTTTTCTCTGTCCCGAGCTTATGCTCGTGCCGGCCGCAAACAAGATGCAGCGCGAGAACAACAGGAATTTCTGCGACTGGATCGAATTTTCAGGAGCAACCTAGAAGGGCCTCAAGCCGTGGGAGGATTTAAACTTCCAAAACAACCGCAACGCTTTCAAAAGCAATTACCCGAATACGTCCCATAATCCACCATTATGATTAAAAATGAGATTGAGACTAATCACCTGATGAGATCCATAAACACTTGACCTGAATGTCAAAACGATTCTCTATCAAGAGAGCAGTCAATTAATAAAGGAATAGTAAGGTAGGTGAGTAACCCTAGTTTTGTTGATCAGATGAAAGTAGTGTGGACAGTTATTAATCGGACAGGATTTGTAATCCTTTTAGTTTTCTT
>CAZMUJ010000025.1:0-9832 GCA_964569605.1 uncultured Acidobacteriota bacterium | reverse complement strand
GTTGCGTTCAGATCGATAGGTTGTTTCATCAATGCTTTGACTTGACTGTGATCTCGGTTTTGGACTGCCTCGATAAGACGCAAGTCAACATTGCTCAGTGCAAAGGAAAGGCTTATACAAAAGGTTAGGACAGCCAGAGTTAGTGCAGGTAAGGGTGCTGTTATCGCCTTCAGGGCCATGTCTGTATTTGGTTCCACCAATCACAATTATCTTGAGTCGTTAAGCAAGAGGCCAGAGATGGTTTTCGACGGGGGAGTCGAACCTGGCTCCTCGCTTAAACTAACTTAAGTTTATCGGTTGGGAGCCATTTTGGGAAGGGGTCTAAACAACACTCAAAACCATCAAAACTTCCCCTCGCGTAGGGTGTTACTCATTCTTTCCCTTTGGCTTCCACTCTCGTGCTAGCCGCTGTGCCTCAGCAATCTGTTCTGTAGTCATCTTTTTTTCTAGTAGGTTGAGCCACTCGAACTCCTTTTTTCTAGCGTCGTCGTCCGTTTTCTGAGAGAGAGATAAATCCCACCACATGTATGCAAGTACATAGTCTTTGGGAACTCCCTCGCCTTTGTGGTACATAGCCGCCAGCTTAAATTGGGCAGCGGCATCACCCTGGCCAGCAGCCATTTGGAACCACTTGAAGGCTTCCTGGTAGTCTTGAGGAACTCCTTGACCTTTTTCGTAGCTAACCCCCAGGTTAAATTGGGCATCGGCATCACCTTGGTCGGCAGCCTTTCGCCACCACTTGAGAGCTTCCTGGTAGTCCCTGGGAACTCCTTCGCCTTGGTAGTACATCAACCCCAGGTTAACTTGGGCACGGGCGTTACCTTGCTGAGCAAGGTCGAGGGTGTAGTCGAATTTAGTTTGGGCATAACCACCTGCCCCAAGAAACTCCAGCGTTAGAGCGAAAGCGCCGGCGCAGATAAGCCCGAGGACCAGGAAGAAAAGCAGCTTGTGTAGAATGGCCATTAAAACCTCAAATAAATTAGGTAATGGGCTATCAGGAATAATCCTAGCAGCCAGGTAAGTGAAGAACAAACCGAGCTAAAGAAGGACAAAACTGCCTCGTGCGCACGCACGTGCGTGAGGCTAAGCTAGCACCAGCGGACATACAGGGTATCCACTAATTTCTTGTCCCAGCAGAAGCAAGCGACCCTGCCCCGTTAGTCCCTGTTAGTTGGACTTGATAAAAAAATTAAATCCTTGAAAAATATTTAACTCTCCAAAAAAAATTATACCCCTCTAAAAATTGAGGGCACCCCCTCGCTTCTTCGCTAATTAATATATAGGGGAACGGAACGGCCATCCCGGTTCGGGGGGTGCCCATGGGGCAAGCCATGGGGCAAAACTGCGGGAACTAGGGGTAATAGCAGGTAATGAGAATGACGTAACCCCAAGAGCAGCAAGGCTTAGCGATTGTTTACTTAAATATAATTCTCAAATTTAGCACCAGAATACTGAGAAGATACAAGTTTTCCCTCTACAGATCTTGTTTTTTAATCACTTCTAGTCTTTGCAGAAATAGAAAGGAACACTCTTTCCTTTTAGATGAAACTTCCTATTTGCCAACAATCAAACCTAATCCTACAAAGATGCACTTTCTAAAACGGGAACAACAAGGGCACCAAGAAGACAATCAAAGCAAGTACAATCACCGTTAAAGGAGTTCCCACCCTGAGATAGTCCAAGGAACGATAACCACCCGCACCCATAACTAACAAATTAGCTTTATGGCTGAAGGGTGTCATGAATGCTGCTGATGCAGCCAACCCAACTCCCATCATCATCGGATAGGGACTTAAACCCAGACCTAATGAGATCCTTAGGACAACTGGTGTTAGGAGCACCACTGTAGGAGCTCCATCAAGGCCTTGACTTAAAAGGCTGGAAAAGACCACAAGTATTGCCAAAACCATCTGGGGGCCAAGGGGACCTGCCATAGAAACAACGGTATCAGCTAACCAAAGAGCAGCTCCGGATTTTTCCATGGCAATGCCTACTGGCAAAATTGCTGCAACCAGAACAATTGCTTTCCATTCAATGCTTCTATATGCCTCTTTCATGCTTACTGCACCCGAAAGAAGAACAAGTGAAGCTGCCGTAAAAGCTGCTACATGAATTGGCTGGATATCGAAGGTAACGAGCCCTATCATTAGCATTAGACAAGCAACTGAAAATGGTGCCTTTCTCACTCTACGGATAGACTGAACGGCTTGGGAAAGAAGAAGAAAGTCAGGATCTGTAGCAAGCATACGGATTTTTTCAGCCGGCCCCTGCAGTAATAGAGCATCACCAAAAGTCAGATTTAAAGTAGCCAATTTAGTTCGTATAGGAGATCCTTCACGCCATACGGCTAAAACCTGTAGTCCGTATCGTTGCCGAAATGAAATGTCTTTCAGAGCATTCCCAATTAAAGAACAGCGAGGGGACAGAGAGACCTCAACAAGAAGTACGTCTTCTGATCCCAACCTTGAAGCATCTACTTCAGAATCGAACTGAATGTCACCTAATTCCAAAAGGCTAGTTATTCTGTTTGATTCTCCTGCAACAAGTAAATTGTCCCCTGGTTTAATGACCTCATTAGGTGAGACGGCGAGATGGATTTCACCTTCCCGGACAATACCTCCTACTGTCAAGCCTATCAGTTCACCTATTCTGCTTCCTCCCAAGGTTATCCCTACTAACGGTGATTCCAAGCGAACTTTAATCATAAAGAGGTGCTTTTGAAGCTTTCGAATAGTTGCTAAACCAGTCTCAAGCGTTGTGAGGTCAGCATGTGATCCTAGTTTATCTAATCCCTCTTTGGTACCAATAATCACCAGTTCATCTCCGACCTCTAGTATTGCTTCCCCCAAACGATCGTTGAGTTGTTTGAAATTTCGGCTGATGGTTAGAACAATCGCACCATATTTTCCTCGGAAATCCAGCTGTTGCAGACTCTTACTTAGAATGCTTGATTTCTTGTCAACTTGGACACGGACCGCCGTAAATCTACTTCCAGGAAATGGCAACTGACCTATTCTTACCTCTTGGATCTCAGTACCTCGGACTTTAAGAATGTGCTTTAAATGGGACAACCGTCCTTCCACCAAAAGGGTATCGCCACAGTTCAATACTGTTTTCGGATGGGGAACAATTTTTTTACCACCCTTTCTTAGAATAGCCACAACCTGCACACCTATTGCTGTACTCAGACTCGCCTTCTCCAAAGTGGTGTGTTCTAAACTGGATCCCTTTGGTATACGTATCGAAAAAATTCTCTCATCCAGTCGATAGATGTCAGCTAGAGCTTCCGTAACCGAGGGTACCGAACCAATTCCTCGAGATGGAAGTAGTTTGCGTCCAATGGTAACCATAAAGATAACTCCCAGAACTAAAATCGAGATTCCCACTGGGGCAAAGTCAAACAGATCAAAGGTCTCCATTCCGTGACTCTCAAGCATTGATCCAACCAGAATATTGGGGGGAGTACCCACAAGAGTTGTTGTCCCACCCAGAATCGCTCCAAAGGAAAGGGGTATAAATAGGCGGGAAGGTGCAAGGCCCGTGTAACGGGCCAGGCTGGCTACTGTAGGCATTAGAACTGCAACCGCTGCAACGTTATTTATAAAAGCCGACAGGACCCCAGCGACAAGCATTGTGATAACAATGAGACTAACTTCACACCCACCGACCCAGACATGTATGCGTTCACCAATCATGTCTGCAACACCTGTATGCAACAGTGAGGAACCAACTACAAAAATTGAAAGCATAGTGATGACAGCCGAAGAAGCAAATCCCATAAATGCTTCATTTGCCGTCACAAAACCAGTAAATATAAGGATCAAAAGTCCTAAGCATGCTGTTAAATCAACCGGAATTTTTTCTGTTAGAAACAATAAGACCATGCCGGCCAAAATCAAAAACAGAAAACCCATTTCAAGTGTCATTATCCTGAACTCCGATTAAGAATTGTCTAGATTAATCAACTCCGCAGACAACGTCCTTATGTGCCCCATTCCAGGTTTAGGGAGCCAGAATGTAACTACTTGAGTGTAGTCGCGAAAACCCCCAGCTAGAGGTACTTGCTTGTTCATTCACTCTGGAGATGTTCCAGCACGTTCCAAATCACCTGTTTTTAGAGTAATGGTGAGCGGACCTGTCAGTACATCAGCTAGTGAATTTTGATAGCTCATAAGGTGAAACCTAAACCGGGATTCCCCGACTGGCCAGAAGTAGGTGCGATTGTCTCCTCCTTCTTCCTCGCACTTAAAAACACCATTACCATGATCTTGACAACTATCTGAACTAAAGACCAAAATAGTCCCACGACCCTGCAAATCTTTTAAAATAAACTGGACTCCATTAGTTAAATCTAAAACGTCCTGTTCCCCATAGACACCGGTATCGAAATAACCCCTCGAATAAATTAGCAAGTCTCTACCCCGTCTCGACATCCTTACTCTTTCAACTTCGAGAGTTGGCCAAGAACCATAGTGCTGTAGGGCTAAAAGATACGCTTCATTACCTACTTGGGACCCGATCAATCGTCCCGGAATATCGTCGGCTGTAGGGTGGATACCTCCCAATATACGAGAAATAGAAGTCTCATCTGAAGCATCACGATAGGTTGCCCACTGCAGGTTGACATCAACACTGGGCCCATCCTCAAATACAAGAAATTCATTCCGAATTGCTAAAAACTCACCGAGCCCCCCCGGGAAAAAAGCATCTCCAGTAAACATCGTCATAATTTCCGCTGCAGCGCGGCTGAACGTACTGTGACCCGAAATGTATCCAGCAAAGGGAGGAGTCACAAAGGCTGGACGTTGGTAAGGCCACCAGTTCTCTGCCAGTATCCAACCAACTCCTGCAATCTCTGTCTCGGGATCTGAAATGTATGGGTGTCCTCGCCAAGCCCAAATCGCTATTTTCCCAATGTTCCGTCCTTGTAAACCAACCAAATGTTCGTGACGCTCTCCTGACGCCGTTGTAGCCTCTGTGACGAGCTCAATCACTCCAGGTTTCAGACCAATTCCGTGGGCCCCATACGAAGGTAAATCAGGGTCACTGCTCTGACCATTGTCCGCCATATAACGAATTGCTGAAATAGGTCGAACATAATCATACCAACCCTTTGTTCCCCAAGCTGCAATGGCTGCATCATGTACTCCACCACCCAATGCTAAGTAAAGCTTTACGTCCCATTCAAGATCATCTACCAGAGGCCCTATACCTCCAATACGTTTTACTAGTAAGAAATGGTCAGAGACATAGTTTGCAATCGTAAACCAATGCCCGGGAGGAGTTTCCGAATCAGGACCATCTGCCCAGAATTCAGCCAAAACCCGGTAATAGTCAGCTGCTGGAACTATCTGGGGACTGTAGGGCTGATTCGTAGCTGGATTGACGGCATAACCATTACCATCGTTGGTGCCGAGGGTATTGTTACCACGAGAATTTGGGCTTATATCGATCATTACCCCATCCGTCGGATCCAGGTACCCACTCCATTCCACCACTTGCTCAAAACCAGAACGATACTCGACATCTCCCACTCCCCCAATCATGGGTGGTGGCCCAGGATCCTTGTAGACCCAGTATTCGTTTCCGTCATCCTCATAGATGGTGAGATCATCCGAACTCAAAGAAAAGGGTTTGACTCGTCCCCATTCAGGACTCTGAAATGCTGGAACTCCAGACGGAAAAGGATTTCCAGACTGGTCAACGAAAAACTCTAACGAGAGTGGCTGCCACCGGTTAGGATCAATGATTGAAGGATTAGATGCAAAAGCTGCAATTAAGGGTGGATTCACAGGTTCATAGAAAACATTCTCGTATTCATTTTCCTCATTAGATCCATCCGTCAAGCCAAAAGCGAGAACAGTCGATGCTATGCGATTGCCAAGTGCAGCAGGCGAATAACCAATAGTCTCTATAAAGGCAATGTTGTATCCAAAGGAGTCCATCTTGTCTTCAAAAGAAGTTAGTGACTCATCCGCACCTGGAGACTCAGCAAATCGAGCGCTTAGAATACGGTATGCTGCATAACTAATTGCTTCATGGCGAGCTGCAGCTATATCCAAAGCAGTTGCTTTCTCCTTGTGAAGATAGTTTTTTGCAATAGGATCATAAGCCGCCCAGGCATCCCACATCGCAATCGAGGTGTGAAAAAGATTCCGAGCATGCACAGGGGGACGAGCAAAATCATTACGAATTGCCTCAAGTAATTCCTCATTCCACTGTCGTGCCACAGAATGTTGCATCGATACAACCCCTTCTAAATTTGGGGTTACCGATTTTTTCTGTATCGGCTGCACTTCGTTTACCAGAGCACCGATAGTAAGAAAAACTAATACAAAGCCCAACATAACTTCTAATTCTTACTTTTCCATACTCGATCCAATATTGAGTTTAGCCAACATTGCAAACCTATTATGTGTAATTAAGGAGACAAATATACAAACGTACTGGCATACAGAAAAAACAAAACACAACCTTGCCTCTGTTTTCTGCACCGGTATAAGGTTGTCAGAGCCAACACACCTCCTTAGACCCGACCTATTGCAATTTGCATCCGATATTCCTGAAATTACTAGGAACACTGTCACTGGGAATCAGGACAGTCCATTTTCAAGCTCTCAAATTTAAGCTAAATTTTCAAAATATCTTGGCATAAGATCAGAACATTAATTTTCCATTAAACTAGATCTCATTGTTTTAATGGCATTGATTAAATTTCTACAACCCTGCCCAAAACAGTTTCGCTGTTTTAAAAGTCTGTATTTTGCAATTAACATTGCCAACAAAGAAAACGTCACAACTCCACACCGATTGGACAAGAAACTCCAGTTCCACCAAGACCACAATACCCCCTCGGGTTCTTGGCAAGATACTGCTGATGGTAGTCCTCAGCATGGTGAAAGTCTGACGCCTCTTTAATTTCGGTTGTAATTTGACCGAAACCTGATCGGCTGAGTCGGTCTTGATAGAGATCAATGCTTGCTTGCCCAGCCTCTTCCTGTCCCTTAGAACAACAATAGATTGCAGACCGATACTGGGTCCCTATATCGTTTCCCTGACGCATGCCCTGAGTTGGATCGTGGTTTTCCCAAAACACTTTCAGTAAAAGCTCATAACTGGTAATAGAAGTATCAAATACCACTAATACAACTTCGGCATGGCCTGTTAAACCACTACACACTTCCTGGTAGGTTGGATTGGGAGTGTTACCCCCAGAGTACCCAACGACTGTTGTGTAAACACCTGAAACTTCCCAGAACTTTTTCTCTGCTCCCCAGAAACATCCCATGCCAAAAATACCCTGCTCTAATCCCTCTTTAAAGGGAGGCCTAAGGGGGTTGTCAAGCACATAATGTCGGTCTGATTTCGACATCTCTTCGGTTTTAGTAGATGAGAACTTGGAGAAAAAATTCCACTTCATCCTATCAGAAAAACCCATTTACCTTCTTCCGGATCATGATTGGGACGACTTCCAGTTCAATCCCTTATTGTTACTTTAATTATAGTACTTTCTTATTTTTTAGTTACCAACTTGATCAGAAATAAAATAAAACTCACATGAAGAAACACAGTGCTAATAGCTCTTCCAAAGCTGTGCCTGCTCTCCGTCTGGCAAAGTCCATTCTCCAAGAACTGTCCAATTTTGTATTCTCAACAATTGCATTGTCTTCTGATTTTCCCCTGTAATAAAGGAAATACCCTGATGCCCAGTTTTGGCCACCATTAAATCTGCGATTTGTAATCCATCTTCTCCAAAAGAACCTTCATTGAAATCAAAAAAATGAACATTTCTGCCAGAAGTGACCGACTTTAGCTGAAAAGATCCTGCATGAAATCGAGGCAAAGTTGGGAGAACACCGACAGTTGAACCATCTGGGATCAGTTCCAGAATATCGGCTAGTTTCCAGTTTTCCTTAGTGGGTGGTCCTCCAAGATGAAAATAATGATTAGCATACAGAACCCATTCTTTTTGAAGGCTTTGATAGTCTTTATCTCCTTCTACTTCAAACAATGCTAATTTGACAGGGCGGAATAACGGTAGAGAAAATGACAAGGACTGAGCGAAAGCTAAAAAAACGATGAGTCTAATAAGACGGGGCCTGTCATCCCAGAGATACAATAGTAGCATCGCTAGTGGGGGAACAATTGGTAAAGCAAATCGTGGATCTTTTGGACTAAGAAAAATCAGGAAAAGAAGACCGCTAAATAACCAGTAAAAGAGGAATAATGGTATTTTCCCTGAGACAAACCCTTTGACAGGACCGATCATTTTTCTTCTAAAAACTCCAATAGAAAACACCACGGTCAAAGGGAAGAACAGAAAATAACTTGACAAGACCCTTGGATAATATATCCAACCCCAGATATTGTTCAGTCCGGGCTCACCGTGACGGGGATACGGCAACCAAGGTATCAACCCTACTTGCTCAGTCGTAGGGTAGCGGGAAACCATATTAGCTAAATTAGGTAAATAGTAGAAACCAACCAAAGGGAGGATCAAAAAGAAAGCGAGCATTAAGTTTTTAATAGCTCGTGTTGGCTTTCCAGATACAACCACACCGAAGATCACAGGAATAATCAAATAAATTGGCATAGTCCATTTAGTTAAAATTCCTAAAGCAAAAATCAGTCCAAAACAAAGAGTCCATCCGGTACGGATAAACCAGCGACTCCGAATAATCAACCATGCTCCTGCGGTGACCCAGGCTGCTAGAGCTCCATCTAAAAGAGCTTCACGGTAAACCATAGACATCACAGGGAAAAGCAAAACCAACACAGGAGCCCAACCGGAAGAGGAAACTGTTAGGAATAGGTTAGAAATTCGGTATGTGGCGTATGCAATCAGCAGAATAAATGGCAGATTTACAATCAGAATTTTAAAATCCGATTCTGGAAAAAAAGAAAAAACAAATGCTTCCTGAAGATAGTACAGAGGAGGATAAATAGGTGATAGGATTGCAAATTCTGAAGCTAAGGTTCCAGACCGAAAAGCCTCCAAATATGACCAGCCTAACAACTGATGGTAGGCCATATCCCAAATTGCTGGAACCTCATTTAAAAATTCCCAGAGAATATCAACAAGGATTACTACCGAAAGACCAAAGATCGTTCGCCAGTTCTTAAAAAAGGAAATCATTACTCGGGGGGGGAACATCCCGATTTGATTGCCCACTCAACCCTCTTCTGACTCTGGTTTAGACTCATTTGAAATCTGAAAATCAACGTCTACTGACCAGCGCATCTGTCCATAGACGAGTCCCGTATCAAGCAAATTAAAAATGTAAGCATTATCGATCCAGTCCTCAACTATGTGGTTCCAAATATCCCCCTGCGATACAGCTGGAGAAATGCTATAGCTCCCTGGTCGAAGACTGGGCAGACTCAAATGAAACCCTACTGTAAAAATCTGATGCTTGCGAGCATAAGGCAGGTGTGTCTCCTCATAAGAAGTGTTCGAGGAAGTTATTTCATTTCCAAGACGATCACGAACCGTAAATCCGATGATCGGATTTTCCATATTTTTCTTGAAAAGAACCGAAATAAGGAGGTGACATGGGATTCCAGAAGGAAGAGAATTAAGGACCTCCCCGGTAGAAGAAAGTAGAACAATTCCGATGATCTCGGCACCACCCTCTCCATAGCGATTTTGTATGTAAGGAATTGAACGAACAACCGGAAGACTTGATTCTGATGACATCGATTTTGTTGTCGAGATGTGACCCAGATCTTTCTGTCGTTCCGCCATCAAAGCATGATAACGCTGAAGAACTCATTCCCGGCTTCCTTGGCTGACATTTCTCCCTCCATCTAATAGGATTGCCCGTGCACAGTA
>CAZMUJ010000024.1:0-1887 GCA_964569605.1 uncultured Acidobacteriota bacterium | reverse complement strand
AAATGAAAAAGCCACCCCAAGCCAAGAAGTGTGCAAACACAAGGACTGCGACGTTCAACTCACGTCCTTATTGAATGATGACTTCATCAACCTGGAATGTCACGACCACAGTTTACAACGACGAGCCGAAACAGGAGAACTACAAATGGAAACAAGTATCAATCAAAAGGTTAAGAAATTGCAGGAATTGAAGGAAGAACAGAATGAGACAAGTCTTGCCATTTATGCCTTAGAAAAAGAGATCATGGAAGCAATGCTTTCTGAAAATAGGCTTGAAGTCCCGCATCCAAATTTATCAATTCTGCTCAAGAAAAACACTCAGCAATATGACAAATCCCTTTTGTTCGATTTGTTTGAATTTCTTGACGAGGAAACAATAAAGGAAAAGAAAGCATATATTCCTGAGAAAATTAAACTTGAATTGATTGATGAGAAACAAAGGGAACACGCGATCAAAACCTTATATGAATCTGGTATAAACGTAATAGAAACTAAGACCCCTGCAAAGTGGGATGGAAGTGGTTTGAATAGACTTCATAAACTTGGGGGAAATGTTTCGGAAACTATTGATGAATGCAAACTTGAAGCCACTTACAGGCTCGAAGTGAAAAAGGTGATCAAGTGATAGTTCCAGACGAACTAACGATAAAACAAACTGCATACGTCTTAAACGAGTCTGAATGGGAAATACGAAGGCTTATAAAGGAAGGGACATTAAAAGCCGTGAATAGGGGCAAAAGAAAGACGAGAATCTATGCTTCAGAGATTATTAGATATCAAAGAACTGGGGCCATAATCAGCCCATATTTGAGGCATCGGCAATTTGAGTTCAATCAATTATCTTGAGCATATCCGAATTCATATCCTAAAATAAAAAGGAAATTTTGGAATGAGCCCCTGGGACTAACCATCTCAGGGGTTTTTTTTAGCTATAAAATAATGGTAGTTAAAACTTCCAAAAGTGGTAGAAGGGAAAACCAACATTGCTCTCATTTGTTTTGGAGACCAATGCTCTACCAACTGAGCTACGCTCCTACGCGATGTCTTATTTAGGTATAAAATCCTGTGTTTTTGATGTTATTTACTACCTCAAATAACTTAGAAAATTCCCTTCCATATCCAAATCATATCCTAAATTACCCAATTTGCCCTTCAAAATGAATCCTTCAAGTCTCTCGGCAACATCATTCATCATTTTATCATTAGATTGTGTGTACATGTTTCCAGTAGTTGCAATGTCCGCATGTCTTAATCGTTCTTGAATCACCTTCATGTTTTCCCCCATGTTCAAAAGCATATTTGCCTGAGCATGTCTTAAATCGTGAAAAGTGAAATTGTAGCCAAGTTTCCTCGAAGTGCGATAAAAAAACTGACTTAAGGAATCGGGCAAAAGGACAAACCCGCTATCGTCACAAAAGACCAGGGTTGAAGGCTTCATAATATAAAGACCACTATTTTTTTGTCTTTAGTACCATTGCTTGAGGATTTCAGCTGTCACAGAACCGAATCTCACAATGTCATGGCTTGATGGGTTTTTTGTCGGATCTATGATCACCTTCCGACCACGGGCCATTTTTAAAGATTGATTGACTGTCAAAAAATTCTTATCGAAATCTATATCTTGCCAACGTAGTCCCAGGAGCTCAGATCTTCTCAATCCGCAATACGCAGCCACCCAGATAGGGACAAACCAGACAGTCGCACGAACTGCAAAAAGAAGTGCTTCAACTTCCTCAACATTGATATCTGTTTGTTCTCTCCGGGGGACTCGGGGATAGCTTGCCAATCTTGCCGGGTTTCCTTTTATGTATCCCCATTTTTCTGCTTGATTCAATGCATTCCGAAGGATTTCCTGATGATGTTTTATTGACTGGGGACTGAGGCCAT
>CAZMUJ010000023.1:0-48922 GCA_964569605.1 uncultured Acidobacteriota bacterium | reverse complement strand
GAGGACCTTGTCTTCAATTGAAGGACAATAACGAGGCCCGATTCCCACGATTTCGCCAATATACAAAGGACTACGATGCATGTTCGCCTGTAACATTTCATGTACGCGCTGATTCGTGTGCGTTATCCAACAAGGGGTCTGTGCCTGAAGCACCTTTTGGCTCTGACTGGAGAAAAAAACCGGTTGGTCATCACCTGGTTGGGCTTCGAGGCTCTCTAAAGACACGCTACTGCGATCTACTCTTGGCGGGGTCCCAGTTTTTAGGCGGCCCATCTCGAATCCAACTGCACGAATTGAGTCAGCCAGCTGAATTGAGGCACGCTCTCCGGAACGGCCAGCATTGAATTTTTGACTGCCTACGTGACACAAGCCGTTAAGAAAGGTGCCGGTTGTTAGAATGATTGAGGTACAGGAAACTTTTTTGCCTGAGGCAAGTGTTATTCCAGTGGTGGTAGAGCCCTTGGTTTGGAGATTTGAGACCTCGGCCTCCAAAAGGGAAAGATTAGGAATTTTCCGAAGCCACCTTTGCATCGTCTTGCGATAGATTTGCTTGTCACACTGTGCACGTGTTGCTCGAACTGCCGGCCCCCGCCGCCGGTTTAGAAGCCGAAAATGGGTTCCAGCATGATCCGCTACTCGCGGCATCAATCCCCCCATTGCATCAATTTCACAGACGAGGTGTCCTTTTGCAATGCCACCGATAGAGGGGTTGCACGACATCTGAGCTATCATCTCCAAATTTATCGTACATAGTGCTGTGCGGGCGCCCATACGAGCAGAAGCTGCTGCCGCCTCGCATCCAGCATGGCCGCCTCCAATTACAATTACATCAAAATCTAGCAATCGCACCTACTCTCTGTCATTAATTTTATAATCATCTAGAGATCTTTGCCTAAGGTTGTTACAAGATACTCTATAATGAATTCATGATTTTTAATCGAAAGAAACGATTGACACAACTTGTTGACAGCGCAGGTTGAGCATCTAAGTTAGCACCGGGAGTGCTGAAACGAACCTTAAAGGACTTGCCAGGGATATTGGATCCTGATGTGTTGGTTGGCTTTGAGACTGCTGACGATGCCGGAGTGTATCGAATTGACGAGAACCAGGCTATTGTCCAGACTACGGATTTTTTCCCTCCGATTGTGGACGATCCTTTTGTGTATGGCCAGATCGCTGCCGCCAACGCCCTTAGCGATATCTATGCCATGGGTGGGCTGCCCAAATTTGCTCTTTCTATAGTGGGTTTTCCTGTTGGTAAGCTTGATGAGAAAATGCTTCGCCAAATTGTATTTGGCGGCGCAAATATGATGCGTGAAGCCGAAGTTTCTGTCATTGGGGGGCACTCCTTGAAAGATACCAACATAAAGTTTGGTTATGTTGTTACAGGATTAGCTCATCCAAATAGAATTTATTTAAATAGGGGGCTTTGCCCTGGGGACGCCCTTATTTTGACTAAACCAATTGGGACTGGAATCATTACGACCGCAATCAAGCATGGGAAATGTCCAGACAAAGTGTCGCAGGAAGCAACCAAATGGATGCTTACTCTTAATAGGGCGGCAGTTGCATGTTTTGAAAGTTGTGAAGTGCATGCTGTGACAGACGTCACGGGATACGGTCTTCTTGGGCATGCTTTTGAGATGGCGGTTGCTAGTGGTGTATGCCTTGAGATAGAAGCGGCTAAAGTACCCTTAATGCAGGGAGTAAAAAAACTGGCCAATGATGGTCTGCTTCCTGGGGGAATTGAATCGAACAAAAAATATCTGGGTGAAGCTGTCGAATGGGGTGGCACGCAAGCTTGTCTGCAGAAAATTCTTCTCGATCCTCAAACATCGGGAGGGCTTCTCTTTGGTTTGCCCTCAAAACAAGTCCCCCAATTACTAGAAGTGCTAGGATCTGCTCAGGTGTTTGCAAAATGCATCGGCTTGGTTGAAAATCGATCTACACACTATATATCCATTCAATAAGCGTTCCTTTTGAGTCGAGAATCTTCTCCAATAATTAAGCTCCCAATTTCCACTTCGCGCTTCTCTAAGCTCCTTTTGAAGTGGTATGTGGATGCGCGGAGGGATCTTCCCTGGAGGAGTGACTACGATCCATATCGAATCTGGGTGGCAGAGACAATGCTGCAGCAAACTCG
Organism: uncultured Acidobacteriota bacterium; assembly: GCA_964569605.1. GTDB lineage: Bacteria > Acidobacteriota > UBA6911 > RPQK01 > CBDAPI01 > CBDAPI01. The sequence continues at coordinate 46,779 of CAZMUJ010000023.1, read as the reverse complement.
TGTGAAAACAGTAGTATCGTACTATAAGCGCTTTGTCGATGCTTTTCCGACGGTTAAGCAGCTGGCCCAGTCTAGGAAGGAAAAAGTCTTAGGTTTATGGGCCGGACTTGGTTACTATCGGCGTGCTGAAAATCTCTTGAGAGCCTCCAAAATCATCTGTGAAGAGCATGAAGGCCAGTTTCCGTCCGATCGAAAAGCAGCTCTGGCTTTGCCAGGAGTCGGAGTCTACACTGCTGGAGCCGTACTGTCTATTGCCTATTGCCTTCCTGAAGTGATCCTGGATGGCAATATAAAACGTGTACTGGCTCGCCTTCTTTGTGTAGAAACCGTGGACTCTAAGGCAGAAAAAAAGTTTAGGGTCTTACTGGAAGAATTAGTCCACTCTTCAACTGTTCGGCCTCAGATTCGGAGTTTCAATCAAGCTCTTATGGAGCTAGGGGCTCTGGTGTGTACTCCGCGTAGTCCGAGCTGTAATAATTGCCCCCTAAAACAATTTTGCCAGGCCCGAAAGTCTGGAGTCGAAAAACAAATCCCTACCCCGAAGAAAAAGCGTCCAGCTGAGGAACATCTTTTTATCAGTGCTATTATTCTGGACAAGAGAATGTGCCCATTGCTCGTAAGAAACGAAACGGATTCGTATCTGCGCAACTTTTGGGAATTCCCAAAAGTTACAGGGGTTTATAGTGGACTTCATAGGTCTTTTTTTGTCGAGCACGCATTGTGTCTTCAACCTGTTCAAAAATTGAAAGAGATCAAGCATCAGGTCACTTTTCGAAAACTTAGATTCACGCCTGTTGTCTGTAGACTTCTCAAGCCCCTTACCGAACGACCTGGCTGGATTTGGGAAGACCCTAAACAGGTTTCGGTTCCAACATCGAGTTATGTTCTTAAAATATGGGAACAGTATCAGTGGTGGTCAGCCCTCGAGCAAAAGTTAGAGGCACCCCAAAAGAGAAGTGACAAAGGGAAACAGTCTTCATGGTAGTTTTCTGTAAAGAGCTTGTTTGTGTCCTTGTTACCATTTTTTTAGCGTTGCATGTAGCGGTCATAGGCCAAAACCCCAGCTTTAAGAGGAAATTATCAAACCCTAACACCATCCACCTATCATCTGGGTCCCGAGTCGAGTTTCACGTCTTTTATTCCAAATCGCTTGAGAAAAATATGGACTACAGTGTTTTCTTGCCCGGTAGCTACGATTTGCTTAAGTCTGTTTTTCCGGTAGTTTACTTTCTCCATGGGATAAACAATGATCACACCAGTTGGTGTACGGGCTCTTATGGGAATTTGCCGGAGATTTTGGATCAAGCAATCCTTGAACTCAATCTTCCTGAGTTCATCATGTTACATCCCTCTGGGGAAAGGGGTTACTATACTGATTCGGTAGATGGGCAAGCTTTGTATGAACGTGCCTTCCAAAGCGATTTCATCAAAGCGATGGAAAACAAATATCGAATCCGAAAAGATCGGGCAGGTCGTGCTATTGGAGGAACCTCTATGGGTGGTTATGGTGCGCTTAAAATGGCTTTTAAACATTCTGATTTTTACTCTGCGGTCGCGGTGGGTTCACCGATAATCCTTGCGGGAAATGACCCGCAAAAAGCACTTCTTCATGGCAAGACAAAGCGCAGCGAATTTTTCTTTGAGCTTCTCCATGATATCTATGGAAATCCAGTTGATCTGCAGCATTGGAAAACAAACCGCCTGGAGAACTTGGTTACCGGCAATCTTAAGGGGCTCCGCGTGATGCTTCTTTATGGAACTGCAGATCGTTACAATCAGTTGCTTCCTTTGGAAGAAGGCATCCTGCGTCTGGATAAAATACTGAAGTCAAGCAATGTGGACCACCAACTCCATGTATACGCTGGAGAGCCCCATGGCTGGCGGTTAATCAGTTCCCACTTGCCCCAAATGTTACAATTCCTAACAAGCTCTTTTTAGCGTGTTCTAGTTGGATTATGAAGATTTCTGGAGGAAATTGATTTGCTAAAGAAACTTGGGCTTGTCGAACTGCAAGATGAAATTTTGTAAAAAAGTTGCCCCGATGAGACCGTCTATCACCCTATGGTCGAGTGAAAGACTTAGGTTCATCATGTGTCTTGCGACGACATTGCCATCTTTGACAACTGGTCGTTCCTCAATCTTGTGGATTGCTAGAATCCCAACTTGTGGGTAGTTGATGATTGGAGTTGCCATAATTCCACCTAGGGGACCCAAACTAGTAATCGTGAATGTCCCTTCACGAAGATCTTCTAGTTTGATTTTTCCGTCTCGTGCTTGTTGAGTGAGGAATTGTATTTCAGAAGAAAGCTCGAAGATGTTTTTTTGGTCGACATTCTTGACAACTGGGACAATCAAGCCTTTTTCGGTTGCGGTAGCAACTCCAATATTGAAGTGACTCTGGAATTGAATCATCTTTTTTTCATCATCTAGGGTGGAATTAAGAATGGGGTATTCTTTGAGACTTTCAGCGCAGGCTTTTATGATGAATGGAAGGTAATTAATGTTGTGTCCCTTCTTATGGCGTTGGAATGTAGCGCGAAGCTTTACAAGTGCAGTTGCATCCATCTCTTCTACATAGGTGTAGTGAGGAACAGTTTGTTTAGCGGTTGCCAGATGGTCTCCAATTTTCTTGCGGATACCTCGGTAGGGTATAGAGCTAGGGGCGCTCTGGTCATCTGAAGAACTTTCTGGTTGTTTTGACATAGCGATTTCTATGTCCTGTCTGGTTATCCTTCCGTTAGCACCGGTCCCTTTTAATCCAGTCAAATCGACCCCCACTTTCAGCGCAAACCTTCTAACTGCAGGGGTTGTCAGATGTCGGTTTGATGGTGGGCTGGTTAAGGGTTTCTGTTGTAGGCTTGTTTCAACTTCTTCAGATTGCCTCCCTTCAGAAACAGAAAGGCTAGCTAACTTGCTGCTAGATTTAATTATGACAAGGGTTGTTCCCACCGGGATTATTTCACCCTCACTGCCTATGGTTTGGATCACCTCCCCGTTGACCGGAGAAGGAATTTCCACTGTGGCTTTATCTGTCATGATTTCAAGCATGGGCTGATCCTCCTTTACTTGATCCCCAGTCTTGATCATCCAACGGACAATTTCTCCTTCGACAACTCCTTCACCAATGTCGGGTAACTTAAATTCGTATTGCATAAAAATCTGATTCAAAATAGAAGACTGGCTTGTACCGCTTTCAGAATCCTAGTGGAAGTAGGCAAGTACTCTTCTTCATGAACATAAGGAAAAGGCGTATCAAACCCTGTAACTCGATATACAGGGCTTTCCAGATGCAACAAAGCTTTTTCAGTAATTGTGGCAGCCAACTCGGCCCCAAACCCGCAGGTTTTTGGAGCTTCATGGGTGACAATCACACGACCTGTTTTTTTCACTGACTGCAAAAGCGTTTTTAAGTCATATGGGATAAGAGTGCGAAGGTCAATAACCTCGATGGAAACCCCTTCCTCTTCGGCCTTGTCGGCTGCCTCTAACGAAATTGGAACCATAGACCCGTAACAAATCAACGTGAAGTCGTCACCCTCGCGCATAATTTTAGCTTTTCCCAGAGGAACCTCAAAAGACTTCTCTGGAACTTCTCCCTGGGCTGACCGATACAGTTTTTTGGGCTCCATGAAAAGAACGGGATTATCATCTCGGATGGATGCTGTCAGCAGCCCTTTTGCGTCATAGGGTGTGGAGGGAATTACAACCTTTAATCCGGGAGTGTGAGCGAAGTAGGCTTCCGGGCTTTGTGAATGGTAATGACCTCCTCGAATTCCCCCACCGTAGGGCATTCTAATTACCATAGAGCAAGCCATTTGACCCCCAGAACGATAACGCAGCTTGGCCACTTCATTTACAATTTGATCGAAGGCAGGATAAATAAAATCAGCAAACTGGATTTCAGGAACAGGTCGCAGGCCATAAATTGCCATGCCCACTGCTGCTCCAACAATGCCATTTTCAGACAAGGGTGTGTCGAAAACACGATGCTCCCCAAACTCTTTTTGAAGATTAGCAGTGGCACGAAAGACCCCACCAAACTTTCCAACATCCTCTCCAAAAATAATTACAGAAGGGTTGTGCTGAAGTTCGCAGCGTAATGCTGAATTTACAGCCTGGAGCATATTCATCCGGGGCATGTTAAAACCTTAGGTCTTCGACTTAAGTGGTATTTGGTTTTTGCTGTTTCGTAATTCTTCCCATTGCTCTTCAAGGTTCCAAGGAATTTCATCATAGACATCGGAAAACACGCTTTTTAGATGAGGTTGCCCTTTGCCTTCAACTTTTTGGATTGCCTCAAGAATTCTCTTTTTGGTGTCAGCTTCTAGCTTGTCATCTTGTTTCTCGCTCCATAGGCCTTTGTGTATTAGGTAGGTGCGAAGCCGCTTCAATGGATCGCGTGTTCTCCAAAGCAGGGTTTCCTCTTCAGATCTATATACTCTGGGGTCATCTGATGTGGAGTGCCCTTCTAATCGGTAGGTAAGTGCCTCGATCAAAGTCGGGCCCTCACCTTTTCTTGCCTTCTCAACTGCAGACAGCGTTTCCCTATAAACTGCCAATAGATCGTTACCGTCAACACAAACTCCGTCAAATCCGTACCCTGCTGCCTTCTCTGAAAGACTTTTAACCGCGGTCTGTTTTTGTACAGGCACAGAAATTGCCCACTGGTTATTCCTACATAAAAATACGACGGGAGCCTTCATCGAACCTGCTAAGTTACATGAGGCATGAAAGTCGCCGGTGGAAGTAGCTCCATCACCGAAATAGGCTAGAGCCACATCAGAACTTTTGGTGATTTTTGCTGCAATTGCAACTCCAGTTGCATGAGGAATCTGTGTTCCCACGCAGCTAGAAATCGAGGAATAGAAAAGCTCGGGGATGGCATAATGATTAGGCATTTGGCGACCCTTAGTCGCATCTTTGCTAGTCCCGAAGAGCTGATTACAAAAGCTTTCAAGACTAAACCCTCTTAACAGGGCGGCCCCTAATTCCCGATAACAAGGGAAAACCCAATCTGTAGGTTGTAAAGCGGCGGCACTACCAATAATGGAAGCTTCTTCACCGATGGAACCGACATAAAAGCCGATTCTGCCCTGACGGTGGAGAGTAATCATGCGCTCATCAACACGACGATTTAGAAGCATAAGACAATATAGTTTGATAAGTCGCTGACTATTCAAACCTGGGAGCTCATCCTTGCCTTGTACTGCCCCCTCTGAATCTAAGATTTGGACAATTGGGTTAGCCATTTTTTTAGATTATATCTTCCAAAGGAAGAAAGTTTGCAAGAAACTCGCTCGTAAAGGGAGGAATTTCTTCATGTATATGTTAACCCGATTACTCTTCAGACCCAATATTTGTTAAACCTAAACTGCTCATGAAGTGGGTGAAAAAATAGTTTAGGTGCTATGTGATTTGCCCCATGGTGGCGACAAATATGCAATTCGAATGCCAAGCTGTGAGCATGATGGGATTCATCGCAAAGGCCAAGAAAGCCTACTATATCTATAGTTGTAAAGCGGGTTTTCCCACAAGGAAAACACCGAAGATCACAATTCCAGATATCAGTAAGTATGCATTATTGGGTAGTATTTACAATATTTTTGAAATGGAATTGTGAGCTTGAAAAACCACACAATTTTTTTCCAGAGCTGTGAAAATTCTGTGTTATGATACTCAAATGCGACTCAGGGGTTCTTCACAAGACACTAAAGCTCGAAAGTTACCCGAATCAAGATCTGAGCGAAACCTGGCAGTCGCTATTTTGCGCCAGGCTTGGCACGAAGCGGTAATGGATTTGCGGTCCGTTAAGGAAACTTCAAGGAACGATTACCAATTGCTTCAAAAGAAGGCTATTGAGTGGATCAGCACGGACGATAATGGATTCCCTTATTGGTGCAAGCTGGCAGATGTCGACCACCTGGCAGTTAGGCAACGCCTATGCGACTCGATCCCTGAGCCGTAATGGAGCTGCTCCATGTATTAACCAATCTTAGGCGTCGGTTTTCTGAAATGTTTGCCTAGGATGACCTTAATAGTCTAGCCTCGAAGGCCATAAAACACTTATGGGGCTTGCAGTCAATGATCCAACAAGGATTTCAATTCCTTGGGCTCGGGAAAGCGACCTTTTTCAAGTTTTGAGAACACCAAGGCTCCATCAACGCTAACTTCAAAACGTCCTCCCCCGGAAGGAACAAGAGTCATAGAAGCAAGTTCTTTTCTGTAGTGAGACAATAATTCAAGTGCCATCCAGGCAGCCCTTGCTGTGTACTGTCAATCGTCACAATAGATGATTTCAATGCGTTTTCTAGCCATTAATTTTCCCCCCTTTATTTTTTAGTGCAGATGACAGTATCGCTCTAGAACTCATATTAGCAGATTGGATTGTGGGTTGTTTGTTCTATTCTTGAGTAAAGTGACGTTGCTCCGTTAAGTAGTAATGCCCTATAATTTGTAGTTCCCCTGGTGGGGTCGTAGTTCAGTTTGGTTAGAACGCCGGCCTGTCACGCCGGAGGTCGCGAGTTCGAGTCTCGTCGGCCCCGCCATTCAATTCTCGAAGAGTAAAGTGACAAGAACTTACTGAATCGAGAAACAATGTGTCAACCAGTCGATTTATTCCTTTGTTTCAGATTACTGGCTAGCCAGAATAGAGACACTACCTTAACATGAAGTGAATGGTTTTGAAGGAAAGTTTCGACAACGGAGAAAAGCCTACCGTGAGGCAGAAAACAACTGTTCTTCTGACGAATCTTGCAAGATCAACCGAGAGTCCATGCATCGTTGTTGTCGTTGCTCACGGAATTATAGAGCTGATAGTCAATGAACTCGTCAGGAAAAATTGTAAACATAGCAGAGACATGGCAAAAGTTTCACACTATAGGAAGATGATCATTTTGAACGAAATGAATGTCTTGTCAGATACTTACTTCGCCTGTTTGAATTGCCTCAGACAACTTCGAAATCGCGCTGTTAAAGAGCCTATGTTTAAACCAACCTCAGCTGATTTACGCACCCTAGCAACACTTCTCGACGTATCTCTGCCCACCTCAGGTTTACTGACATCGAACCTGGTTTTTCTTTGTTCTGAACTTGTCGAAAAATTGTTGTGTCATTTTGAGAAATTCCTCGAGCCTATTCTTTCATCTAATATGCTGGGCCCCTCCCATCAATGTGAGGCAAATGAAGGTTCTTAAGGAAAAAGTAGGGGTCTCTGCCTAAAATTGTCTAGGGACCAAATGGAGCAGCGTTTTTCCTCTCGTATTGGATTTATTCTGAGTGCATTGGGGATTGCAGTAGGCACAGGTAATGTCTGGCGCTTTCCACGTATAGTTGCCCAAGCCAGTGGTGACGAGGGGGCAGGCGCTTTTCTTTTTGCTTGGGCTATTTTCCTAATCGTGTGGAGTGTACCTCTAATTCTTGCTGAATATGCTTTAGGTCGAAAGGGAAGAATTGGCCTGGTCAGCACCTTTACTAGGTTTGCTGGGAAAGGATTTTCTTGGATGGGTGCTTTCGTAGGCTTTGTTGTTGTGGGCATCATGTCCTACTATTCCGTCGTAACGGGCTGGTGTTTGTACTATCTAATTAAAACTGGAACGGGGACCCTTGACATCTTGTCGGCTCGGGGAATTTGGGACAGTTTCCAAAGTAGTAATATGCCTATTTTTTTCCATGCCCTGGCAATGGGTCTGGGCTCCCTGGCTGTATGGAGGGGCGTTGAGTCTATCGAGCAAGTTAACAAGATTCTGGTTCCAATCTTGCTAGGTGTTTTGCTCTTAGGTCTGGCTGGCACACTCACACTTGAAGGTGCCTGGCAAGGGATATGTTTTCTCTTTACGCCAGATTGGAGAACTCTGGCTAAGTCGCAGGTCTGGCTAGAAGCTCTGACGCAGAACGCATTTGACACAGGAGCTGGTTGGGGGATGATGCTTACTTATGGGGCTTATTTGCAAAGAAGATACGGCGTGGTCAAGAATGCGGTGATTACAGCGGCAGGAAATAACGCCGTATCAATTCTTGCTGCTATGGTTATTTTTGGAACGGTTTTTGCGATTATGGGCCCCGATGAAGGCAACGCGGGAATAATGGAGGTGATGAAAACTAGCGGCCCTGCTGCTACAGGTCTTACCTTTATTTGGATCCCCCAACTTTTTGCAAATTTTCCGGCAGGAAACTTGTTAGCAGTGTTGTTCTTTTTGGGGCTTTCCTGTGCGGCTTTTAGCTCGCTCATTTCCATGATTGAATTGTTTGTTAAGGTAATTGTAGATCTTGGCGTTTTGCGTCGTAATGCTATTACTGTAGTTTTTATGATGGGATTTTTGCTTGGAATTCCCTCGGCCAGCCACCTTGGATTTTTTCAGAACCAGGACTTTGTTTGGAGCTTAGCTCTGATAATCTCAGGTGCTTTTATAGCTTTTGTCGTAATTCGATTTGGGGCCAAACGTTTCCGGGCTGATGCTATTGACGGATTACCCGGTGACTGGAAGGCTGGGCGACTATGGGATATTTTGATCACGTACATTGTTCCCTTACTCGCAGTATTACTGATAGCTTGGTGGTTATATCTTTCAATGACTCTCTACGCTCCTGATACCTGGTACAATCCGTTTGAATCCTTTAGTGTGATGACATGTTTGATGCAGTGGGGTCTGGTAATGGTAACCTGCATCATTTTGAATCGTTGGTTGAGCCAGAGCACTGTGATTTCCCAGCCCAAACAAAACAATTGAAAAGAGTGTTGTTGATGACTTGGAAAGACCAAGTCAACCTTTTTTCGCCTTAGCTTAGACCCCCGGGATCACCCCATAGGATTGATGAAAGATTTTGTTCACGGGTTAGTTGAGTTTTGTCTGGAGACCAGATTGTGTTTCAATCAATCACCATTACTGCCGCAGCAATAACAGTTGTCCACAAGCCTTCCTTGTGGCCACTTGCCGAATGGGCAACGCTCCGGGTTACAAAGGCCTGCTGCCCTACCGTGTAAGCTTGTTTGTGTTGCCTCCATGCAAGATCATTGTCCAATTCGATGCCTTGAGTCGACGCTTGCATGGAGGCTGCTAGATGCTCTGCAAAGCGAGCGGCGGTTTTTTGGGTTTGACCAAATGCACTGTGTTCACTGATGTGCCCATACAGGTTTTTGTCTTTAGGCAAAGCCAATCCTATCGCAGAAGCAACTAGCCGACTAGGCTCGTTAGTGCTCTTTCGAGCTAAGACGAGAAAACAGATTTGTCCCGGCTTGATGAAGCGAATGCCAATGTGTCTGGCGATCAGATTACAGTTGGGAGGAAAAATACTCGATACTTGTACGAGATTGTATTTTGCTATTTTTGCATCGCGGAGAGCAATTTCAAAACTTTGGAGTCGGTTGACATGAAAACCTAGGCCCCTAGTAAGAAATATTTTTTTAGGAATTAGTTCCACGATTTGTAATTTTTTTAGATTTTTAGTGTTTCCGGTTGCATAGTTAGGTACATTAACATTTTTTACGGGCTATTTATCTCCAATTGTTAGGCCTTCGAAGCCTAAATATAAATTTTAGAGTGCAACTAAAACGTTGCCAAGACTGGACCGACAGAAAAATGATCTTTGATGTTGAAAAGTTAACCAATAGAGAAATTTCAATTGCAGCTGAAAAGAATATGCCGACTTCTGAAGAGTGGACTAAGCGTTTGGGGTTGGCAAGAGAAGAGATTGTTCCCATGGGAAGATTGGCAAGACTGAACTATCACAGGATCATCTCTCGCATAGGGAAAAATTCTAATGGCAAGTATGTGAACATTTCAGGAATGACTCCAACAAGGTTTGGAGAGGGGAAAACCACCACAGCGATTGGCCTAATGCAAGGGTTGAATAGTCTTGGGAAAAATGTGGGAGGATGTCTTAGGCAGGCATCATCTGGACCGACAATGAATATGAAAGGTACGTCAGTAGGGGCTGGAAACGCACTCTTGATTCCCATGGAGGAGCTCTCAATGGGACTAACAGGGGACCTTGATCGTCTGACCCATGCCCACAACTTGGGCATGGTTGCCTTGACAGCTCGACTACAGCATGAGTGCAATTATTCAGACAAAGAACTGTTGCGGCGCAGTGGGCAGCCTCGGTTGAACATTGATGTGAAAAGAATTGAATTTAAATGGGTTATCGACCTTTGTGCTCAGGCTTTACGCAAGGTGGAACTTGAAATGAAGGGATTGCGGGTTGATTCCGGTTTCGAAATTAGTCCCAGTTCAGAACTGATGTCCATTTTGTCCATCTCAACAAGCTTGGGGGACCTCCGGAAGCGCATAGGCAATATCACATTGGCTTATGGGAAAAATGGAAAACCAATCACCACCTCTGATCTGCAAGTGGATGGAGCTATGTGTGCATGGATGCTTAATACCATAAATCCTACTCTCTGTTGTACTAGTGACTATTTGCCCTGTCTTATTCATTCTGGTCCTTTTGCAAACATAGCACTTGGGCAGTCATCTGTCATTGGAGATATTTTGGGTCTCAAGCTTTTCGACTATCATGTAACGGAAAGTGGCTTTGGCTCAGAAATCGGTTTTGAAAAGTTCTGGAATGTTAAGAGTCGACTTTCTGGATTACAGCCGGATGCTTGCGTCTTGACGGCTACGATTCGAGCTTTGAAGGAACACGGTGAAGAAACCTTAACCAAGCAAGGAATCTCAGGTCCAAAAAAACAGAAAAATAGAGATTTAACCCTTATTGAACAGGGTTTGCCCAATCTCCTGCATCACGTTGCAATTATACGCAAATCTGGCTTGGATCCTGTGGTTTGCTTGAATCGGTTTTTTTCTGACACGGAAGAAGAAATCAAGTTTTTTCGACGTACGCTGAAAAGTTATGGGATTAGTTGTGCAGTCTCTAATCATTGGGCCAGAGGAGGGGAAGGCGCTACTGAATTTGCTGAAAAAGTTGTTTCAGCCACAGAAAGAAAAAGTGCATTTAAATTTCTTTATCCTCGATCTCAGAAAATCCGATCTAAGATTAAAACAATTGCTACACAAATTTATGGTGCGAAAGGCGTGAAATTTTCGTCGAAAGCACTTGCCAGGCTTAGCCAATTAGAATCGAATAGAGCTTTTGAAGACTTTGAGCTAGTAATGGTCAAAACGCCATTAAGCCTAAGCGATGATCATACAAAAAAAGGCGTTCCTACGGAGTGGACCCTTTTTGTCAACGATGTGCTAGTGTTTACAGGGGCTCGTTTTATTTGTCCTGTCGCAGGTGACATCAATCTCATGCCTGGGACGTCGTCGAGTCCAGCATTCCGTAATATTGATGTCGAAGTCGAAGCTCAACGAGTAACCGGTATTATCTGAAACTGACTGCAATTATTTTTTCAATGAGGGGAAAATGTCTAAAACGTCGCTTGAACTTGTACAAGAATTAGCTCAAATTGATACACCAACACTAGCCAATGCAGTGGAGCAATTAGGGGTAAGGAATAGGATTCAAGGCTTTACAGATCTTAGTCTTCGTTGCCTGACTCCGCAATTGGGGTGCATGTGCGGGTTTGCTGTAACTGCCCAGGCTGTCACCATGGCTCCTGAGGGAAGCTCCCGTGCGCATTCCGTTTCTTTGTTTATGAAGATTTCCGAAGCCTTGCAGGAGCTACCTGGCCCAGGAGTAGTCGTGATCCAAGAAGTGGGCCCTCATGCGGAATTTTCTACACACTGTGGCGATGTGCTGAGCACTTTGTTTCAGAAATTTGGTGGCGTTGGTCTCGTGAGTGACGCTGGCATTAGAGATCTTGAGGAAGTCACTGAAATGGGTTTTCATCTTTTTGCAAGAGGACTTGTAGCTAGTCACGCCAATTTTGAGATTGTGCGTGTTCAAGTTCCAGTCACGATTTGTGGTTTGGAAATCGAACCCGGAGATCTTCTCCACGGAGATGTAAATGGCCTGATCAAAGTTCCAGCAGAAGGCAGAGAAACGCTGCCAGGCCTTGCTGCAAGAGTAACGAAGAGAGAAACTGACCTGCGGACTTGCATAAGTGAAGGGGCCTCCCTAGAAGAGATCTACAAAGCCTTCACACATTGACTATTGCCCCCTCCAGTTTCTAATGGGACAATATCTCGACGATCCTTGGTTTTTTCGTTCATAGAGCCTCTTCGATAGCCGTGCAAATCAACGTTCACAAAAGTGAAGCCTAGCTTACGAAATTCTTGTAAGATAACCTTCTTTATTGCTGGTTGCCAGATTTTAAACAGCTCTTCCCGCCCAACTTCTATTTGTGCAGCTGTATCTTGGTAGCGAACACGAAAAGTACGAAAACCTAATTTTTGCAGAATGGCTTCGCAATCTCCAATCTGTTTCAGTCTTTTAGGAGTGATTTTAGTTCCGTAAGGAAATCGACTGGAGAGACAGGCCAATGCAGGCTTATCCCAAACCGGTAGTCCTATTTTTTGTGCGGAAATTCGTACGTCGACCTTTCTAAAACCTAACTCATCCAACGGCGATAGAACTCCGTATTTTTGAGCTGCTCTTCGTCCGGGTCGGTGGTCCCCGCGATCATCTCTGTTAAAACCATCTATGATATGTTCGAGCCTATTTTTCTTGGCCTCTTCGACTGCAACTCGGTACACTTCGTTTTTACAAAAGTAACATCGATTCAGAGGATTGGCTGCATAGCGTGGATCGTCAACTTCGTGAGTTTCAACTAAAAGATGTCGAGCTCCCAATTTGTTGGCAAGCCGCTTTGCTTCTTCTGCCTCCCGGCGAGGCAGGCTAGGTGAAATAGCGGTAAAGGCGAGTGCGTCCTTGTTGAGAGAACGAACGGCTTCTGCTAGAAGATAGCTGGAGTCTACACCACCCGAATAACAAACCAGAACCTGTTTGTAGTCCGAGAGAAGGCTCCTTAGTTCTGAAATCTTTTTTTCCAAGTGGGACACTTCTATGGATTTTATCGTTGTAGTTTTGTAGTCGTCAACTATTCCTAGCCCATAATTTTGTGCCACCCCAAATCAGGATGATGGACTGCTCCCAGAAACCTATGATGTTAAAAAATTTAGCCCAAGGTCTGTTGTGGTTGCCCAAATATTCATCTCGGCCGGACCCAAGTTCTTGATAACTAGTGTTCTCGCTAAAGAAGACTCTTGACGTAAAAAGGAGTTCAGTTTTTAGTGACAGTCTTGTGTCTAGAAGGATATCGTGGTTGACGATTTATTTAGTCTCGGCTAAAATTTTTTTTATTGTGCAGAAAATTTTGTTTTGGAGAAAAGCTGTGACTTTTAAAGTTGTCTTATTGATTGCAATCTATCTAGTCCTTGTTCCAGTTTATTCTGAGGCTCATGCTCGTAAAGAGCCAGTGGAATTCTCTGGCCTGGAAGAGCGCCTGAACACCCTTGAAGACAGGCTTTTAAAGCTTGAGAAGGGAATGGAACTGGTCCTTCAAGGGTTAGAAAAATTGACCCCAGCAGGCGAACAGGTAAGAGACCTGACGGATTCTTCTGTTTCTTTACTTGGGGAGGTTAGGGAGTTGACAGCTGAAGTCGAAGCTGAGGCTGAATTTGAAAAAACAATCACTGAGAAGTCTTCTTCTCAAAAACAATTCGGCACGATTGATCAAAATGGTTTTCAAAACAAGCCATTTGGTGGATATATGGAAATGCACCTAAACCACGACAACATTAATCCTACGGTTCTAGATTTCCACCGCTTTGTGCTTTTATACAGCCACCAATTCAATAATCGAATTCGTTTTGTGGGAGAGCTCGAAATAGAGCATGCTCTGGTTGAGGGTGGAGAGGAAAGTGGTGAGCTGGAGTTGGAGCAAGCTTATCTTGATTTTATGCTCAGTCCTGCTTTGAGTTTTCGAGCAGGAATGATGATTACTCCCATGGGAATTGTTAATGAAAGACACGAGCCAGCCAGTTTTAACGGTGTCGAAAGACCATTTGTTGATTCTGTGATAATCCCGACAACCTGGTTTGGACAAGGCGCAGGGCTGGTTGGAGATCTTGGACGAGGATTTTCATTTAAAGCCTTTGGAATGAGTAGCTTGAATTCCTCCTTCTTTTCTGCAAATCAGGGTTTTCAAGGGGGTAAGCAAAAAGGGTTTTTTGACACCGTTAGTCATATCGCCGGTGTGGGCCGCCTTGAGTATGCGGGAATCCCAGATCTGAATCTGGGAGTTAGTTTCTGGGCTGGTGAAACTGGTTTTGATTTTGACCTTTCTGGGAAATTACAAATCTTTGAGTTTGATGGAGAATGGCGATGGAAAAGATTTTCAACCCGTGGACAATTTGTAATTACCAGTCTTACGGATGCCGATGCGATTAACCGTTCCCTCCAGCTTAAAAGTGGGATCAACCCTAACATTGCAGAGGCAATGAGAGGATTTTACTTGGAGGGGGGATTTCAATTGTTTCCCATAAAAATGCAGCAAGAGCTCGTCTCTTTCTACAGATACGAAAACTTTAATACTCAACATCAAATGCCCGCCGGATTTCTTCCACTTAACCAGTTTGATCGGTCCGCCCATGTAATAGGATTGACTTACTTTCCCCATCCCGATATTGCGTTCAAGTTCGACTACAACTTTATGAGAAATGCAAGCTCTGTAGTGCAAGTGCCAAATCGATGGAACTTTGGGCTTGGTTGGTGGTTTTAATTTTGAGTTTGATGGCGAGAACAAAAATAAAATTCGTAGTTATTCTTTGTGCGCTCTTGATCGGTAGTACTGAATTGGAGGGTACAGGTTCCCCAGAGAAAAACGCGGTCAAACAAGTGAAAATCAAGGCAAGACGTTTTAAGTTTATTCCCTCCAGAATCAACATCCCTGTAGGGAAAACAATTGAGATTATGTTGACGAGCCAGGATGTAGAACACGGATTTCGGATTGTTGGGACCAAAATTAATGTTCGGATTCCAGCGCGTGGTAAGGGCCAGACAAAAGTTAAATTTCGTGCCACTGAAAAGGGACATTATCGTTTTGAATGTTCCCGCTCATGTGGAGCAGGTCACTCATCCATGCGTGGATTCTTTCGAGCGATGCCGCATTTAGATGATTCTCGTGGACGGGAATTAAAAAAGCAAGGAGTTAAATAATGGGACATCAGCACGAAAAAAGCATTGCAAGAAAACAGATAGAACAAGCTTTATTGTGGAGTGTTTTTGTAATGTGCGTTTTGTTTAGCCAATTTATGGAAGATGCTGCATTTGGCTCTCAAAGAAGATCTAAGATGAAACCGAAACACTTGCAGAAGGTGGGACATACAAGCGACGGAGTGATGGGTACATTTATGGGAGATCCTGTAACTGGAATAACAGCAAGAGAATTTGAGCTGTTTCGATTGGGCCTCGAAGATTTTTTAGAGGTCGAAGATGCCGAAGAGGGACTAGGCCCAGTCTACAATGGCCGATCTTGTGCTCAATGTCACGCAATTCCAGCCATTGGAGGCTCGGGAACTGTTCTGGAAACCAGAGCTGGAATTTTGAACGAAAATGGAACCTTTGAAGAGTTTCCTGGGGGCTCGAACTTTCAGATGTTTTCACTTCCTGTACACGAGGTTCAGGCAGCAATACCAGCGGAAGCAAATGTGGTGGCACATCGCAAGGCACTGCCGTTGTTTGGAAGTGGCTTTGTTGAGGCTGTTCCAGACGAAACATTGCTTTTAATGGCAGACCCGGATGATGAAGACGGAGACGGAATCAGTGGTCGAGTTCCATTGATTCTGGACCGTGAAAGTGGCAAGTTGCAATTGGGTCGGTTTGGATGGAAATCACAGCAGTCAAGTCTCTTCACCTTTGGAGCTGAAGCCTATCGAGATGAAATGGGAATAACTAATGACCTGTTTTTGCTTGAGTCTTGCCCTTGGGGGGTTGATTGTGAGCTTTTGGAACTGATAGATCCAGCTCCAGATCCAGAGGACGCACCGGAACCCACAACAGGGTTAAGAGGTGTGGACAATTTTGCCAATTTTCTTCGCCTACTTGGTCCTCCAACCCGAGGTGAGATTGTCGAAGGTGTGCTTGTTGGGGAGCAGGTTTTTCACAATATTGGTTGTCAGAGTTGTCATGTAGAGGCATTAGAAACCGGACCAGCACTTTTTGAAGCACTGAGCTTCAAGAGATTTTTCCCTTATGGTGATTTCCTTCTTCACGATGTTGGAACTGGGGATGGGATTGGTCAGGGTGGTGCAAAACCAAATGAAATTCGTACCCCGCCATTGTGGGGCCTACGCTTTCGTGGACCTTTTTTGCATGATGGAAGAGCTGCAAATCTAGTGGAAGCTATTCTTCTGCACAAAGGAGAAGCGGAAAACAGCCGTAAGTCCTTTGAAGCTCTCTCTGAAGAGCAGGTGAGGGTCCTTTTGGTGTTCTTGAATTCACTGTAGATAAGGTAGAGGGAAAGGGGTTTTGACATGGCTCAAAATATTGTTCAGGTTGGGTTAGTTGGTTTGGGTCGCTTGGGCCGAATTTATGCCGATCAACTTGCGGATGGGATCTATGAGACCAGTTTGGTAGCTGTTGCTGATCCGGAACCTCAGGCGCTAGCTTATATAGCGGAGCGCTGGCCGGATACGCGTTGTTATAAAAAGACAGAAAAATTACTAGAAGACCCTGCAGTCGAAGCAGTTGTCATAGTGTCTCCTACACACACACACAAACGTGTTGTTCTAGCTGCACTTTCCGCAGGAAAGCCTGTTTTCTGTGAAAAACCACTGGCTGTGACTTTCGAGGATTCGATTGCCCAGAGGAATGCAGTCGCAAAGTCAGACACCCTTTTTCAAATGGGCTTCATGCGCCGTTTTGATCCGGCCTATACTGCTGCCAAGGCCAAGATTGAAGAAGGTGTCACTGGGCGACTTATAATGTTTAAATCAAGTTCTCGCGATCCAAGTCGGCCTTCGCTAGATTATCTCCATCCAGAAAAGTCAGGCGGTATTTTTGTGGACATGGGGATTCACGACTTCGATTTAGCTCTTTGGTTTATGGGGCCAGTTCGACAAGTTTTCAGCACCGGAGGCGTTCTTGTTTATCCTGAGATGGGCGAAATCGGTGATATCGATAATGCTGTTGTTAGCTTGCAATTCGAAAGTGGTGCGATTGGACAGGTTGATTTAAGTCGTAATGGAGTCTATGCATATGATATTTCTACGGAGTTAATGGGGACTGCAGGAACAATCAGAATCGGCTATCTAAGGGAAACGCCGATTCAAATCATGACTAAAAACTCCGTCTCTCACGACACTGTACCTCATTTTCTAGAGAGATTTTCAGATGCTTATAGATTGCAGCTCAGAAATTTTGCTCTCAATATAATTCACGGACGCCAACCTTGTGTCCTTGTTGAAGATGGCGTCGAAGCTTTTCGTGTTGCGTTGGCTGCCCAAAAATCCTATGAGTCTGGAACTAGTGTGATGGTTAATGAAATAGGTACATGATGTTTTAGGTATTCAGACTCTAAAAAGGTTCCTGTGTAAGAGGACTTCTTGTTGGGTCGCATTAACTTTCCGTCTGGTTCCATTGCTGAAACCACCGACTAAATAAACACTTAGAGAATGCAAACTGTCTTCTTGTCAATTTAGCTTAATTGCAGAACTGAGAAGTTAAGATTTTTGTTTTTTCTTGATTTGTCTTAGAATTTTTCCTTGTTGATGGTTTCGGTAAAAAGGATCGAGAGGAAAACAGCCTGATATAAGTTTCTGACGAGGGGCGGTTGTGCAATCACTGAAAGTTCGACAGAGAGACTTTCTCCCGAGCATTTTCCCAGTCAATACATCAACTGGGAATTTAGGGTAAGACAGCATCATTCTTCCGAGGCCGATAAAATCAACTGAACCCTGTTTTAATTGCCGTTGTGCCACGTGAGGAAGCCACTCTTGCAAGTAACTGTAACCTGACCCTACAACGATTAAGTCCGGAAACTTTTTCTTAATAAAGCGAGTAAACTGAATGTGTCGAGTAACGCCGACGAGAGGATCTTCGGGAGGACCGTAACCATCTGAGGGAGGAAAGAGAGCCGGTCTTTGGATGTGGGGACTATAGTAAGGACTGCCTCCACTGAAGCAAACTAGTTGGACCGATAAGCTTTTTAAAACCCGGAGTAAACGCAGTACCTCTGAGATCCCTCTCCCGTAAGCTTTCTGAGTTTCATCTAATACAGTTATTGTTTTTGGAGAGATTAGGCCGAAGTGAAAAGGGTTGTTACCCTGCATTGCAACTCCTTGGCCTTTGGAACTGCTTTCAAAAGGATCCATGTCAAACAAATTCATCCGGACGCCTACCTGGAGCATAGAAGTAGTAGAATCAATCCCTGAAACAATATTACGGAGAAAGCGTGTGCGGTTCTTGAAAGAGCCACCATAGTTTCCAGATCGATGTCTGGCATTGAGAAATTCGTTTCCTAAATAGCCGTGACAGTGTTTGATGTCTACGAAGTCAAAACCCACTTCCCAGGCTTGTCTGGCTGCTCGAACAAAATCCTCAATTAGAATTTCGATCTCGTCATCGGTTAGACAGGGATGATCAGGGGGTATTCCAAATTTTGAATCCAGAATAGGGTTATGACATAAAATTTTTGGTTCTAACTTATCTTTTCGATTGGGGCGTGAGAAGCGGCCGGAGTGGGTCAGCTGAAGCCCTAAAAGAAGATCGCTTGAGGATCCAAATTCCTCTTCATGGGCCGAGACTAAATGTTGGCGAAGTTTCCCAAGTGCGGACATATTGGAAGCTTGTATCATGAGCTGGTTTGGATTGGCACGTCCGTCGTGCCGAACAGCTACAGCTTCCCCTCCCCATATCAATTTGGCACCACTTCGACCAAAGTTTTCCCATCGTCTTTGGGTCAGCGGGGAAGGTTTTCCATCTTCTTCTCCGTCCCAGCCTTCCATCGGTAGAACGCAAAAACGATTGCCAATATTTTTACCTTTGAGATTGGCCGGTTGTGCTATCGGAGAGTTTTCTCCAACTTCCAAAGAATGGTCAAAGTCTAGAGATAGCCCTAGTTTCTGTAGATAGGAGCGAAATTCTTGATGGGTTTTAAGACTAGAGATTCTTTTGAAAAGTTGGGACATGAGGCACGTGTATTTTAACTAAAAAACCCTTTTATTGAGAAAAAAGATTCAAAATTACAACTGAATAGATAGTAAGTACATACTATCTAGGCAAAGTAGTGTATGAACAAGTAGAATCTGATAAGGTTTTGAATAAACAATTGGGGCGAACATCACATAGACAAAGGAGTGGTTGCAATGAAATTGGGGATGAATCTCCTTCTGTGGACAACTCACCTAACAAACAAACAATTTGACTTGTTGAAGAATCTCAAACAGGCTGGATTTGATGGAGTTGAAATTCATCTTAACCCGGCAAACCCGGACAATTACACTGAAGTAAAAACGTGCTTGAGTGATTTAGGCTTGGAGGTGACGACAATCGCTGTTTTAGATTCTTCAAATCCGATCAGCCCTGAGTCAGCGCTACGTCAGAAAGCCCTCGACCAGTTGAAATGGGCAGTGGATATTTCAGTAAGACTGGGCAGTAAAATACTGGCCGGCCCTTTCCATTCTACTCATGGAGTGTTTTCGGGAATGCCTCCTAGTGAACAGGAAATAAGTTGGTGTGTAGATGTTCTGAGGCCTGTTGCGCATTATGCTGGTCAGAATGGAGTGACGCTAGCTATAGAAAGTCTTAATCGATTTGAATGTTACATGTTGACGACAGTTGAACAGGCTTCACAGCTGGTTCGAAGGGTGGGTGATCCAGCGTTAGGAATCCTTTACGATACTCATCATGCCCATATTGAAGAAACAGATATCTTTCAGACAATTTGTGCCGCTAAGACGGAAATCAAACATGTGCACCTCAGCGAAAATAACAGGGGAGTCCCTGGAAGAGGGTTAGTCGATTGGAAAACAACCTTCGGCGCACTGAAAGAAATTGGCTACGACGGTTGGATGGTCATTGAAGCTTTTTCTAGACTTCCTGAGGAGTGGGCTTCTGCTCTTCGTATTTGGCGAGATTTTTCGGAGTCAACCGAAGAAGTATATTTAGAAGGTTCTCGATTTATTAAAGAGTCTTGGGGAAATTTGCCGGAGTTTTAAAGATTTTTCAACGGTTCTTTTATTGGCAAATGGTTTGGAACTGTGTCGTTGCACAGCTCCTGAGAGGAGAAATTGGAAATGGGGAAAAAACTCAATGTGGCCTTGATTGGTTACGGATTCATGGGGCGAGCCCATTCGAATGCCTATCGGAAAGTAAATCAATTCTTTGATCTTGAATACGAACCTGTGTTGCAACTGGTGTGTGGTCGCAATGAATCCAATGCTGCTCGTTTCGCCAAGAATTGGGGCTGGCTGAACTATGAAACTGACTGGCGACACGTTGTAGAAAACAAAGAGATAGACCTTATTGATATTTGCTCGCCAAATAACACTCATTTGGAAATAGCTATAGCAGCGGCACAAGCTGGAAAGATGGTCGCTTGTGAAAAGCCTCTGGCTATGAACACTAAGGAAGCCAGGGAGATGACGGAAGCCGTAGAAGCTGCGGGAGTGCCTAATATGGTGTGGTTTAATTATCGCAGGGTTCCAGCGGTTGCACTTGCCAAACAACTAATTAATGAGGAAAAACTCGGACGTGTCTTTCACTATCGAGCTCAGTATCTTCAAGACTGGACAATTAGTCCAGAAGTTCCTCAAGGAGGACAGGCTCTTTGGCGACTCGATTTGGAAGCTGCCGGTAGTGGTGTGACCGGGGATCTCCTTGCTCATTCAATTGACCAGGCTCTTTGGTTTAATGGTCCCATCGAGTCAGTGGTGGCTATGACAGAGACCTTTGTCAAGGAGCGCCCACTACAGAAGGATCCAGCAACAATTGCGCCAGTTAAAATTGATGATGCTTGTGCATTTTTAGCTCGGTTTCAAAATGGTTCCTTGGCGACTTTTGAGTCGACTCGCTATGCCAGAGGCCGAAAGAATCGGAATGTACTGGAAATCAATGGCGAAAAGGCTTCTCTTTACTTTGATCTTGAGAATGCCCATCAGCTTCAATACTTTAGCCATGGCGATGATAGTCGGGTCCGCGGCTGGCGCACCATTCAGGTCTGGGATGCGGATCATCCGTATATGGACAAATGGTGGGTTCCAGGCTGCTCCATTGGTTACGAGCACACTTTTATTAATGCTACGGCTGATTTTCTTAAGGGTCTCGAATCCGGGGAAAAAACCTGCCCAGATTTTCGTGATGGACTAGAAACACAGTTGGTTTGCGACACAGTGCTAGACTCGGCGGCTTCCGGTGAGTGGAAGACTGTCGTTAGTCCCTAATTTAATCTGAGCTCAAGCAGTCAAAAGCTTTAAGTCAGACATCAAAAAAGTGAAAACAATTTTGATGTCTAAAGCCTGAAATTCTAAAACCCTCAAGGTTCTAGATCTTGTATCGTAAATTGTTAGCACGAGGTTAAAGCCGGCCGGATCAATTCTGTGCGGATTGGATCCAAGCTAAAATAGCTTGGTAGGTCCCATCTCCCTTTTGAAAGCGTGGTCCGCCAGAGTGATGATTAGAATTGGAAGTTTCTTCGGGTTTTTCGGCCACAGGATTTGTCGGTTTGTTCAAAATTAGGCTGTCGAGGGGTGTCTCTAAATCAACAACCCTAAGTACTGACAGGTAGCGTTGACGGATTATGGATTCCTTTTCATCGTTTGGGCCAGCTGTGGGGAGAAACAGAATGGGCCTTTTGCTATGGCAGTTTACACAGGCACGCCCGTCTGATCCACTAGCAATAAATATAGGATCTACGGTGTTTTTGAACAATTGATAGTTTGGAAGTCCCGAATCAGTCTCTGCAACAGCTTCTCGAATGGCCGGATTTTCTTTCAGCTTAGGATATTTCTCAACCAGTGTTTTTCCTAGATGCTGGAGGCTTTCATCCTTTGAATGAAGTGACATTGCTATTAGACCGACCACTCTCAAGTCTTTTTTTAGATGGGGGTATTCCAATACTAACTTGAGAAGCAACTGCTTTTGTTGGGGGTTTTTTCCGATGAAAGCTCCATTGCAACGTTTGTGAACCATAGGTGCGATTATTTCCAGTCTTGGCACCTGAAAACACAGACGAAGAGCGGCTGCCAAGATTGTGGGGTCCTTACTACGCTGAGATCGATAGACTTTTACCTGTGCACTACGTTGCTTCAAAAGATCCGGGTTGTGGATTAGAATATCGAATGCTTCAGGACCATCAAGATTTAAAAACGTTTCCAGGTCGTTTTTTGATAGATTTTCAGCAGGAACTTGGAAATAAAAACCACCTCCAATAAGCATTACAATGACTAGTATAGCTTTGAAAGGCCTTCCTGCTTTCGCTTGAGTTATCATGTTTCCCCATACATATTGCTTGTTAAACGTTATTCCGTGTAACCAAGTATTCTAAACTACCCAAAAAAGTAATCATCTGCAATGGGAAAACACAGACTAGATCAAAGTCTGAACTTCTTCTATTAAGTGGTTTTTTTGCTGTTCAGAATTAGAAGAACACCCAGAATATTCATCCACACAGCTATAATTAAAAGGCCCCACATTTCACGGGCCATTTCAGAAAAAAGGGGTTGTTCTGAAAACACCCGCTTCGCCATCAAGATAAAGCCAATGTAGTTAATTCCACTGATAATTAGGGGAACTGTCCAGTGCATAGCCCTTGGGATTGAAAAAAGACAGATAAAAGCGGGCAAAATGTAGATTGGAATCCAGATATAAGGATCAGGGTCATTGTACTGGATTGCAGCCGCAACCAAGAAGATCATCATCCCGAGCACAGAAACAAAGAGCATAATGAAAAAATTAATAAGTTCTAGATCGAAAAACTCAAGTGTTTTTTCTGCTTGATCGTTTCCCTTTTTTGCCCATGTCTTTCTATGGTTTCAGATAAAATATTCTCAATAATTCAAGTATCATAACATCACAGAAATGTTATGAATTGAAACGCAGTATGGTTTAGTCCAACAGAAAATGTTTTTGGTGTTGGAGGAGAAAATGAAACTAAATCGTCGTAAATTTGTTGCTGCAAGTGTAGTCAGCGCAGCTATTGGTGGGGCCCGCGCTAGAAAACCTGTTGCCCCCAACGAAACTGTCCGGGTTGGTTTTATCGGCATGGGAGGAATGGGACAGGCCAATTTGAAGAGTTTTAAGAAAATGCCAGACGTGAAGATTGTTGCTGTCTGTGATGTTTGGGAACACAATCGAAATAAGGCGGTTGCTTTGTCTTCCGGTAAGCCAAATTCCTATCGTGACTTTAGAAAAGTGTTGGATCGAAACGATGTTGACGCGGTAGTGGTTTCTACGCCCGATCACTGGCATGCTCCAATTGTGATTGCGGCCTGTGATGCGGAAAAAGATGTTTACATCGAGAAACCTCTTTGTCATACATTAGCAGAAGGAAGAAAAATGGTGGAAGTGGCCCGCCGCAACGGCCGAGTTGTGCAGATGGGAACTCAACAGAGGTCAGGTGCCCACTACAAGGAAGCAGTCGATCTGATTCAAAGCGGAAAAATTGGAAAGGTAACACATGTTCATTGCTGGAATTATGAAAATTTCAGTCCTTCTGGCATAGGACTCTTTCCACCTAGCGAGGTTCCTGAAGGACTGGACTGGAACCTATGGCTTGGCCCAGCCCCAAAGGTTCCTTTTGAAGGAAATCGTTTTATCTGGTCTTTTCGGTGGTTCTGGGATTACTCGGGGGGAATGGTCACTGACTGGGGGACCCATCACCTAGACGTTGTTCAATGGGCAATGGATGTCAAGGGACCGCGTACAGCGTATGCTGTCGGACTTCGAGGCGTTCTAGAAGACAACCGTGAAACTCCAGATACATTGGAAGTTGTATTTGAGTACCCTGAATTTATCTGTACTTATTCAAGTCGGAAGTGCAATAGGGGTTCCGATTTTTACCGTAGGTATGGAGTTGAATTCTTTGGCACGGATGCTACTTTGTATATCAATCGAGAGGGTTTTGAGGTAATACCCGAAACTACAGGTGTTTATAATGTAGAAGACCCTCCATATCTCAGAGAGGTCGCTTCTAAAAGTTACATACCCTGGATTGACAAAGGTCGGGATCGGAGATCAAGAGCAGAGTATCGAATTGGTGCCGAATCGGTTCTACATTTGGCTCATGTGCGAAACTTTCTCGATTGTGTCAAAAGTCGCCAGCGTCCAGTCTCGGATGTGGAAACAGGTTACTACTCTACATCGGGGCCTCTTTTGTCCAATATAGCTCTCAAGCTAGGTCGCAAAATCGAATGGGATTTAAAGAATGAACAGATCGTCGGGGATCCTGCTGCAAACAGATTACTTACCAAGCAGTACAGAAGACCGTGGAAGGTCTGATTCTGCCAATTAGATAGGAATTGCTGCCGACTAGGTAGAGAATCCTAGGAGTCCTCGGGTAAATTGGATGTCGGTGTGACCCAACTGTAAAGCTCTGACTCGATATTTTTGTGAGGCTGCTTTGATTACTAGGCTCGCTATATGTTTTGGCCAGTCAAGTGGGTCCCCAGTCAGCACCAAATCTAAATCAGTGTCAAAATCTGAACATACATTTGATTCAGCACTAACTCTTAAGATGGGGACAAGTGGGTGACCTGCCAAGGGGCGAGAACCATGATAGCTGAGAATAAGACTCGTTCCACAGGCCGCTAATCCAGTGAGCGCTTCAGTCCAGTGGTGACCAGGATTAGCCATTATGTGAAAACCGTTTTTATGCGTACTTTGACCATAGGCAATTGTAGGTTTTGGATCTTCCTGGAAAATTTTGAAGGCGGATAGTAGGTCTAACAGCCTGTCATTTTCTGGCACAATTAGAGTTGTATCATTTCCCAACAAATGGGAAACTAAGCGCTTCAAGGCTATCGCTGCCGTTTTTTTAATCGGTGGCTGAGAGAGCATGCCAATGCTCAAATGACCAATTCCAACCTTTTGTTGTTTGATGGAAGGCATTGCTTTTTGTTTGGATTCAAACCATTTAATTACTTTCTTGGAAACGTTTTCTAGTCCTCCGTCAAGCTGAATGCTAGCAGTTCCAAATTTGCCTGGATCAATTCCAGTTTTCCTAAGTTGGGAACAAACCACACCGTTATGGATTTTGTCGCAGCCATGCTCTAAAAGTAACGCCGCTCCAACGTTGGGGTGTTTCAGATAACTAAGCAATGTGTTTAGGAATAGATCTTGAGATTCCCCTGAAGCATATCCACAACCTTCTGAATGAGGAATCGTAACAATGCGGGACAAAGGTCCAGGCAAAAGTGTTTTGTTGATTTGGTGGGCTATGACCAGAGAAACTTGACTGGAGCACAAGCTTGTGGGCAAAAGAAGCCCAACCTGATCAGACACGTATCCTTCGGGTGTTTTTAGAGCTTGAAAATAGAGGTCTTTATCGGAGGCAACGGTCCCACAAGTCAACGGGTTGCCAGAAGGGGGAGATTGTGATTGGATAGCCTGTATTTTTGATCGGTCTCGTTGTCTCCAGTCACGCCAGATGGAAACCTGATAGTGTCCAGACTTTTCTCCCTTGGTCAATTTCCCAGAGGCAACCGAACAGGTTAGTTTAAAAGTTTGTTTGCCGAGTTCTTTCATGGAAACACCGTCTAGGTATTTTCCAGCGTTAACATCCATCTCCTCTCTTAATAATTCATGGCGGGAAGTAGTTGTCACAACTTTGATTGTAGGAACAAAAGGAAAATTGGTTACCGATCCGTTTCCTGTTGTAAAGAAAATAAGATTTGCCCCAGAAGCCACTTGTCCTGCAACGCTTTCCAAATCATTGCCTGGGCTGTCCATAAAATAGAAACCGGGACCTGGTATCTTTTGAGAATAGTCGATCACATCATCCAATCTCACATCGGGGTGACGCTTCATTCCAGCTCCTATCGACTTCAGAGTGATATTGTAAAGTCCCCTGAGTTTGTTGCCTCCCGATGGGTTTCCTTCTGCGGTAACTCCATGCCATGCCGCCATCTTTTTGTAACGCTCGATAAAAAGCAAAAACTTTTGGGCTATCTCTAGATTCTTAGCTTTCAAAAGCATGTATGATTCGGCACCAATTAATTCATCAGTCTCAGCATGGTTGGCGGAACCACCATTTCGTATAATTTCGCGTGCAACCCAAGAAACAAGGGGATTAGCTGATATGCCAGAGAATGCATCTGAGCCCCCACACTGTAGTGCTATTTTGATTTCAGAGAGAGGTTGAAGTGAGCGCTCGAACTGATTGACTTTTGGCAACCACATCCGAATCGTTTTGGAACACGATTCTAGTTCTTGCTCAATATTTCTTTCCAGGTTGTGAAATTTGTGTACTAGATCGAAGATTGGGTAGCCACTGCGTTGCAAGTAATTTTCTAGTAGATGATTGTTGACTGGGCTTTCAGGTGAATCAACGGCAAGTACGGCCCCTACGTTGGGATGAACCACAAACCCAGCTAGAGTTCGAAGAAGGAGATCTTGGTTGTTAGGCTTCAGAATCCCTCCTCCTTCTGTGTGAGCAATGGCTACGATTCCATCCACATTAGGATATTGAGCGAGGTCGCATTTTAGTTTTTGGTCTAAAAGTCGGACGAAACTTGAGGCTCTTGAATTTGTTGCAAGGATAACAATGTAATTACGAGTCCCAACCCCCCTTGTCCCACTTCGTTTAAAGCCCTGAAAAGTCTTGAGTTTAGGATAAGCAGGTACTTGTTGGGAAGGCTTGAATGTAAGGGGGTCTAATTGGAACGCTTGGATATTGTTCCGAAAGTTGGGTGTTGAGACTTTAAACTCTACATCGTGGTAAGACATCTCCTTAATCATTCCATCATTAACAACATATTCCCCGGGAAGAATGTTACGGGTGGCGTACCCAAAGGGCAGGTTCCAGGAGAGTAGGGCTTGACCTTTTTCGATGTTTTTCAGGGCAAAACGGTGTCCTTCCAGGATAGTGGTAGTTATGTTTAGGGTTGTATTTCCTATAACAATTTTTGATCCTGCCTTAAGCTTTTGTGTTGAGATGGCGCAATTATCACCGGGAAGGGGGGTTTGGGAGACAGTTTCTAATTTATATTTAGTTTTCATTTTGAGGATGATAATCAACTATTTTTCTCACTTAGTGCAAGAATTATTCATTAGTTGATTTAATTGCAGCGCTTAATTTTAGAGAGATCAAGATAGAAACTATTCAGTGACAAAGAGTTACTAAATTTTTTGTTAAATCTTAGAGGTTTGAGAATTGCCAACTTTAGTGTGGCCGAGGTCCTCACGTTAAACATTTAAAAACCCTTTTTTCACCCCAGCACCTTAATTTGTGATCGATTAAATGTTTGTGAGTATTCTTTCCATTTCTGGCTCCAAATCCTCCATGATTTTCACTAGATAAAACTGTGCCTTGGCACGTTCCAAATTGTGCTCTCTATGTTCAACTTTGAAATAGGTGTCTCCATCTAAATAGTCAGTCAAAAAACGTATCCCAATGGTCAGTGTCACTAACCGTGGCGCTTTGGTCAAAAAGTGAACCTCTGGTTTGGTCATCAGGCTTCTTAGTTTCTCAAAGTATCCTTCTGCCAGTGCCTCAAATAGCGCTAGGTTTACATTAATCAGAGAGGTGTCAGGCTCGTCCTCCAGGTTATCGACTCCCGACGTCCGAACAAGGTCTCCAAAGTCATAGAGAATTGAACTTTTCATACACGTGTCAAGATCTATCACACAAACCGCTTTTCCTGATTTGGGATCAAAAAGAACGTTGTTGATTTTGGGGTCACCATGAATCAGTCTCTGGGGAAGGATGTTTTTGTCTTCGAGGTCCGAGATAATTGTCCAATAGGATTCTCTGTCCAGGACAAAATTGAAATGTTTTCGAGCAGTTTTAAATCTTCCAAATTTATCGCTTGCTGCTGAGCTTTTCATTTGTTCAACTCTTGTTGGGGCATGAAAGAAATTAGGAATTGTCACTGCTAGAGACGATGTAGGCAGGTCTCTAAGTCGTACCACAAAGTCAGAAAACGCCTTGCCCAGTTCAAAAGCATGTTCTGTGTCAGGACAATGATTAAATACTTCGGTGTTTTCGATATATTTAAATGTTCTCCAGTGGGCGCCATCAGAATCAACCCAGACGTCCTGTCCATTATCAGCTGAGACCAAAACCATAGATTCTTTGTCTGGAGTTGAATTCTCTCGAAGGTGTTCGGTGATAAGCCTTAAGTTGTTCATGAGTTCTTTAACATTAGGGAAGATCTTATTATTTATTCTTTGGTGCAAATAACGGACTAATCCAAGGCGTGTTTGCCATGTGCTAATGTAAGAATCATGGATATGTCCCATTCGAATTGGTGCAACCGATTCTAAAATTCCCTGAATATCAAACCGACTAGCTACCCTTTCCGAGTCTGTCATTTTAGGTAATCCCCAATGATTAATAATGGTTTATTTCAGTGTATAGTTTTTTCGGTCTTAACCAGACAGCCATTTAAAAAATTCTTCAAATCTCATTTAGTTTTGGGTATATTAATAATGTTTAGTCGATTACGGAATCCTAATTATGATTGGGCCAATCACAATAGATTCTAGGTGCACTCCAACTGAGATGATTAGTTTAGGAGTACTATGCTTCGGAGATTCTTCACTAGTTGTAACAGCACCGTAGATTAAGAGTTCTTTTAGTTGCAGATTTACAAGGTGACAAAGGGTACAATTTAAAGGACTATTTGGGAGGCTAGCAACGATGAACAAATCTTTAAGAGCAATGATTGAAGCCAAGGGTTTGTCAAAGTTTTATGGTGACTTTGTTGCCATTCAGGACATTTCCTTTTCGATTCCTGAAGGTCAAATAGTTGCCTTTCTAGGACCTAACGGTGCTGGTAAAACGACAACGATGAAAATTTTAACAGGGTTTTTGGCTCCAGATCGTGGGCAGGCATCAATTTCAGGTTTAGATATTCAGAGTCAGCGGATCAAGGCATCCAAAAAAATTGGATATCTTCCGGAGAACGGACCCTTGTACCAAGACATGACTCCTCTGGAGCTTCTGACCTTTTTTGGAGAAGCGCGCGGACTTATTTCGTCTGAACTTGAGGAAGCTATTGATAGAGTACGTCTAATGTGTGCCCTTGATGAAGTCATGGACAAACCGATCAGCAAGTTGTCACGAGGTTACAGGCAGCGTATCGGATTAGCACAGGCACTCCTACACGATCCCAAGGTTTTGATTATGGATGAGCCAACTGCTGGTCTTGATCCTAACCAGATTCGGATTTTTCGAGACAATATTCAGGAACTAGGTCGTATGAAGACTATTTTGATATCGACCCATATTCTGCAGGAGGTAGATGCTGTGGCTGATAGAGTTTTGTTGATTAATCAAGGCAAATTAGTTTTTGATGGATTGCCTGAGGATCTGAAGGAGAACGGTTCTTTAGAACAGCAATTCTATCGTCTTACACAAGATAGGGAAATTAGCCCTCATTCATCTTTTGGTGACACAGAAGGACCTCAGAAAGCGCAGGTGAAAGACCAATGTTGACAGACATAAATTGGGGATTTATCAGAGCACTGGTGAAGCGTGATCTTTGGAAATATTTCACCAACCCTACTGGCTATGTTTTTATCACATCATTCATATTTTTAAGTGCCGTTGCGGCTTTCTGGCAGAATCGCTTCTTCCTTAATAATCTGGCAAACCTAGACCAGCTGAATGAACTCTATCCGTATCTACTGATTTTTTTTATTCCTGCTCTTACAATGGGAGTGTGGTCCGAGGAGCGCAGGCAGTCCACGGATGAGCTATTGTTAACTTTGCCAGCCACCAGCTTAGAAGTAGTTTTTGGAAAGTATTTGGCAGTTCTTGGCATTTACACTGCTTCACTGATTCTTTCTTTTTTCCATGTCCTGATCCTTGCCTGGTTAGGTAGTCCCGATTTGGGCATGATGCTGAGCAACTATCTTGGTTACTGGTTTGCTGGAGCAGCACTTGTAGCCTTAGGCATGATTGGATCCCTGCTGACCGCCAATGCCACTATTGCCTTTATTCTAGGAGGTCTCCTATCAGCTTTTCCTGTCTTTTTCAAACAGGTGATATCTTTGTTCAGTAGCAATTTGGGAGTGCTTTTAGCTCCACTGGGGATTGGTTCTTATTTTCAAGATTTCTCTTTTGGACTTATCAGCTTTTCAGCCATTTTTTATTTCGCATCTGTTGCAGCAGTGGGTCTCTTTATTAACGTACAGTTAGTAGAATCCCGGCACTGGAAAAGTACAATGGAGGGGTATCCTACCTGGAGCCATTATTTAGTGCGAATAGTTTCCCTATCGATTGCTCTTGTGGCAGTAACTACATTAGTAGGACGATTAGGGATTAGTATCGATGCCACCTCAGAGAGGATGCATTCTTTAACTTCGGAGACCCGAAACCTAATAAACGGATTGGATTCGGAAAGGCCTGTGTTCATTCAGGCCTTTGTCAGTCCAGGTGCAGATGTTCCAGAGGCATATGTTCAAACGCGTACTAATCTTCTGAGTACGCTCAAGCAGTTGGATTCTATGGGAGGCGCAACTGTCCAGGTGAGAATTGAGGACACCGTTCCCTATTCAGAGGCTGCCCGTGAAGCCAGAGAGAAATTTGGCATAGTTAGTCAGAAAATTCCTATGATGAATAGTTCGAGAGCAGGTCTTTCTGATTTGTTTTTGGGTGTTGCGTTTACATGTGGGGCTGAAGAAGAGATAGTCCCATTTTTGGATCGAGGCCTTTCGGTTGAGTATGAATTAGCCCGCAGTATGCGTGTAGTTGCCAATACAGAACGCAAGAAAATTGGTGTGGTGACAACAGAGGCAAAACTTTTTGGGGGCTTTGATTTTCAAAGCTTTAGGAGTAACCCAGGATGGCCTGTTGTAGATGAACTAAAAAAGCAATATGAAGTCATACAAGTGAATCCAACGGGAGAGTTGCCAGTTGATGTAGATGGATTAATGCTTGCGCTTCCTTCATCTCTTTCACAGGAAGAACTAGATGCCCTTAAGGGACATATTTTGCAAGGCATCCCGACACTTCTTCTTGTCGACCCAATGCCTATCATTAATCTGGGTTTGTCCCCCTCTGAGGAGGCCGGAAGAAACCAAAATCCCTTCATGAGAAATCAACAAGCTCAGCCCCCTAAGCAAAAAGGCGACATTCAGGGATTTCTTACTGAATTGGGGTTGGCCTGGGACAAATCCATTATTGTTTGGGATGCTTACAATCCTCATCCGGATTTAGAGCAATTGCCTCTAGAAGTTGTGTTTTTGGGAAGAGGCAACCAAAACAACGACACCTTTAACCCAGGCCATGACGCTACAGTTGATCTACAGGAAATCGTGATGTTGTACCCGGGAACGCTTGCCCCAGTAGTTGGGAGTGACTTCGAGTTTCAACCGTTGATCAGGTCTGGATTCGTATCTGGACGCCTGAGTTATTTTCAATTGGTTCAACGGAGTTTTCTAGGCGTCGGACTGAATCGAAATTTACCTCATCGTCCGGATGGATCCGATTATATTCTTGCTGCCCAGGTGACCAAAAAAGAAAGTTCTATTCCTGAAGAAAATAAAAACAAGAAACCTAGCGAGCAAGTTTCCACTCTGGAGGTAAACCAGAAAGCCTTAAATATTATTGTTATAGCCGATCTAGATTTCATCTCTGAGCAATTTTTTCAGATTCGTGAAAAAGGCCCAGAGAATCTCAATTTCGACAATGTCACACTTTTTCTTAATGCGATGGACATCTTAGTTGGAGATGAAAGCTTTATTGCACTTCGTAACAAGAGAGTTAAACATCGAACCTTGGAACGTGTCGAAGCACAGACCCGTCAATTTATTGAGACGAGGATAGAAGAGGAAGAAGCAGCAGAAGTCGATGCTGAACGGGCTCTGGCAAAAGCCCAAGAAACCTTAGATCGGCACGTAGAAGATGTTCGACGCCGTCCGGATTTGGACGAACGCACCAAGGAGATTATGGCACGGAATATCCAGGAAGCTGAATCTCGAAAATTTGAAGTTCTAAAGTCGAGCATAGAAACTGAAAAAGAGGCGAGAATTCATGCTAGCCGTGAGAGACTGGAATCTCAGTTGCGGCGAATTCAGAGCAACATCAAAACTTTTGCGGTTTTGCTTCCTCCGATTCCGGTTTTTGTTTTGGGCATTTTCATTTTTAGACGTAGGCAAAAAAGAGAACGGGAAGGCACGTCATCGACCCGCCTATTGTGGGGATAGAGGAGACATGTAATGAGTGAAAATCGAAAAACATTAATCTATGTTGGAGTGGCTGCAGCACTGCTCTTACTCGTTTTAATTACGACTCCAGGTCGGGTGAACCCGGAAGAATATAGTGACGTTGGGGAGCTGTTTTTTGAGGATTTTACGGATCCTAATTCTGCTACGACATTAGAGATTATAAAATTTGATGAAGAAATAGGCACTGCCAAACCTTTCAAAGTCACCTTTGACGGACAAATTTGGGCGATACCCTCCCACCACAATTACCCAGCTGATGGCAAGGATAGACTGGCGCGGACCGCAGCCGGTCTTATTGGCATTAAAAAGGATGGTTTTCGCTCAGACAATGCTGCGGATCATGAAGCTTGTGGCGTCATTGACCCCCTGGATGAGACGGCTACTAGCTTGGCAGGACGAGGAGAGCGCGTTACGGTTAAGGATGCATCGGGTCAAGTTCTAGCAGATTTAATTATTGGCAGGGCTACTGGAGAAGAAGAAAATCTTCGTTTTGTGAGGGTTCCAAGGCAGAAACGAATATATGTTTCAAAACTCGATCTGAATATTTCAACTTCTTTTGCCGACTGGATTGAAACAGATTTATTCAAGGTGGAAAAAGATGAGATCGAAAAGGTTATTATTCGGGACTACTTTATTAATGAACGTACTCGCCGAGTGGTTAAGCGAGGCGAAGTCCTGCTAGCCAAGACTAACGGGGACTGGAAAGCTGGGAAGATGCGTTCAAATGAAGAGATAAATTCCACCAAAATGGATAGCCTTCTTCGCGGTATTGATGAGCTGTCCATTGTAGGTGTTCGGCCCAAACCAGAAGGACTTTCTCAGTCACTGAGCCAAGCGGAGGAGAATATTCCTATGTCTGATGAAGCCATGCTTTCCCTGCAGAGCAAGGGGTATTACTTCACTCGTGATGGAAGTCTGTTGTCGAATGAGGGCGAGCTTGAGGTTCAAACGTCTGAGGGATTGACCTATGTTTTACGATTTGGGGAAGTCCTTTATGGTGAAGCTGAAGCCGTGACGGCTGGAACTGAAGGGAGTGATGAAAAATCAACTGGTCCTGGAGAAAATCGGTATCTTTTTATTACGACTTCTTTTAATGAAGACTTTTTCATAGAACCCACCCAGCCAAGGTCGCTTGAATTTCAGGGGAAAACAGATGAGGATCTTACAGACACGGACAAGCAAAACAAGGAATTATACGAGAAGCATGAGGGATGGAAAAAGCAAGTAGAGAAAGGACAAAAAAAATCTACATTGCTCAGGCAGAGGTTTGCGAAATGGTATTATGTTATTTCCTCTAGCAGCTTTGAAAAGGTGCATCTAAAGAAAAGTGATCTCGTTCAGAAGAAAAGTCAGTAAGTTAGTTGCTAGTGACATGAAAGTCTCCTAAGCCCTTTTCTTGCATGATTTACATTGGGGTGTCTGGATTTTCTTATGAAGAATGGAAGGGAAGTGTTTACCCTAAAGGGCTATCTAAAGGGGAGTATCTAAGGGTTTACTCAAATCTATTTCCTGCCACTGAAATCAATTATACTTTTTATCGTTTTCCCTCAAAACAAACAAGTGCCAAGTGGGCAAGTCAAGTCCCGTCACATTTCCGGTTTTCTCTAAAATTAAATCGCCGAATCACTCACCACAAAAAGCTTTTGCACTGTAATGAAGAAATGGGGTGGTTTCTTCGTGGGATCAATCCTTTGGGCCCCCTTTTGGGATGTGTCTTGGTTCAACTCCCTCCCTGGTTTAAGAAGGATCTGCAAGTGCTAGATGGCTTTTTGTGCAAATTTTCTCAAAGGGTTTCTTTGGCGTTCGAGTTCCGACATGTATCGTGGTTTTCACCGGAAGTGGCTGAACTATTGCGAAACCACAATGTTAGTTTGGTAATTGTGGAGTCAGACAAACTTCAGGCTGTTACGTTGGAAACAGGGCCTTTTGTCTACGTTCGGTTAAGAAAGTCAGACTACTGCATCCAGCAAATTGAAAAATGGGCAACCTGGATCCGGATTCAAAAATCAGATGTGTTTGTGTACTTCAAGCATGGCTCTACAGCGCCAATCCAAGCCCAAGCTCTTATCCAAACGCTTCAACTGAAAGGAAAACAATAGCTTGTAAAGCTTTGTTTTAGCTTGAGTTGTTAGTGTGCGATTGTTTGAGTCTTTGAGGACAAAATATAAGTTCTCTTGTCTTGTAATTATTTTAGGAAAGATGAGGTCTCATAAGGACAAGACAATTGATAATAGAACAGTGGAGCAATACTCAACCTGCTAGATTGATTTACAACATGCGGTCGGGATACACAGATTTGATTTTAAACAAAGATACTAGATTTTCAACGAGACAATTTCTGATATGCCTGGCTCTTCCATAGTCACTCCAAAGAGGCTGTCAGCCACTTCCATTGTCTGTTTGTTGTGTGTAACTACGATAATCTGGGTCTTTGTACTCATCTTACGAAGCAATTTTGTGAATCTATGAACATTTGCATCATCTAGAGGTGCATCGACTTCATCCAACACACAGAATTGACTAGGCCGATACTCGAATAGGCCAACTAGAAGAGCCAATACTGTCAATGCCTTTTCTCCTCCAGAAAGTAGCATTACATTTTGAAGGCGTTTTCCGGGCGGTTGGGCAAAAATTTCCAGGCCACTTTCCAACAGGTCCTCTTCATCCAGCAGTCTCATGCCACAGTCTCCCCCTCCAAATAGTGCTTGAAAGACCTTCTTAAAGTTTTGATTCACAGCTATAAAAGCTTTCTTGAACTGCTCACGGCTTCTCTTGTTGAGGTCCTTAATGGCTTTTTTAGTGTCAGAAATCGAAGTTTCCAAGTCATTTTTCTGATCGATTAAAAAGTTGGATCTTTCCTCGTTTTCTTGATATTCCTCTAGGGCGGTCATATTGACCGGTCCGAATCTGTCGAGGGAGTTTTGTAAGGAGGCGTAATGTTCCTGAGTTGCGGCTGAGTCGATGCTAGTGCTTGAGACAGTGTCGAGAAGATCTGGGATTGATTTTTGGAGCTGCTCCTGGCATTGATCTTCAATAACCTGAAGTTTTGTTTTGATCCTGGCAGTTTCTACCTTTACTTCGGTCCTTGACTGCTGAGTTTCCTCTTTCGTTTTCCGTAGTTTGTCCAGGTTCTTGTTGGTAAGAAGATCTTCGGATTTCCAGTGTTGATATTGAGATTGTTTTTTTGACAGTTCGGAGTGTGTTTTCTTTTCTTCAAGGCTGAGATCCAAAAGGTTGGTTGACATGATTTTTGTGTTGCTAGACATCTCTGCAATTTGCTCCTTGTTTTTTTGCATGGTCTCCTGAATTGAATACTGTCGCGTCTCAAAACCTTCTTTTTGTTTGCTAATTCTAACAAGGGTATCTTCCAGTGCCTTTTTACGTTCCAGAAGAACCTTTTGGTTGAAAGAACTGGAGCTATGTTGTTGCTGAACACGATTTAGTTCGGTACGTAATTCTGCAAGCTGGTCTGTGGCTTCATTGAGACAGTGCTCATACTGCAATTTGTCTGTGATCACATTTGTTAACTCTTTTTGGATCTGATTTTTCTGCTTTTTTAGAGATGTGATGTCGTCCCGATTGATCGTGAGCTTCTGATTTAAACTTAATAGACTTTTCTTTTTGCGGTCCAGATTTGATTGAATCTGTTCCTGTTTTATTTCAGACTGCCAGGCCTTACGCTCCATGTCGTCGAGATTCATTTTGGCATCTTGTATTTTTAATTTATGTTCCTCAAATTTTCCAATTTCGGAAGCAAGCTGGATTTTTAAACGTTTGTTTTGACGTTGGACCTGCTGAGATTTTACTTCAGCATCTTTAGTCCTCCTTTTTAGAGAAAGGGGTCCAAGCTTTTGAGTAGCGGCAAGATTGGCTGTTAGTAAGCCTCGTGGTGCAAGGGTAGTACCGTCCAAAGAAAGAAATGTAGAGTCAGGATAGTAGTGGGCCAACTCAAAAGCTTTTTCTAAGTTAGAGACCACAACGGCATTTGCTGTTTTCGGCAAGACTCTTTGAAAAGCGGACTTAACATTTTCATCCATTTTCAACAACCCAGAAACCGTTCCCACTACCCCGCTAGAAGCAGGCTGTGGTAGTTTTGGGAATGGAGCATTTTCCCCAAAGCCGTTGTTAGACTGGAGAGCTAAAAAAGAGCATTTTCCACCTTTTAGTTTTAGGGCTTTGTCTAATCCTTCTTTGGCCTCATCCATTGAGTTGACAAGTACATATTCCAATTTGCTATCCAAGAAGTCTTCAACCAACTGCTCAAACTCTGGGGTTGTTTCAATTTGGTCTGCTAAGGTTCCTTCGGTTACTACCGATGAACCATTGTCTGTGAGAGAATTAAGAAGTTTCTGAACCCCTCCACTGTATTGGGAATGACTGATATCAATTTCTTGTAACGATTGGAGGCGCTC
This sequence comes from uncultured Acidobacteriota bacterium, assembly GCA_964569605.1. Taxonomy (GTDB): domain Bacteria; phylum Acidobacteriota; class UBA6911; order RPQK01; family CBDAPI01; genus CBDAPI01. Next base: position 10,138 of record CAZMUJ010000023.1, on the reverse strand, counting down.
TCTCAGCGCAATCAGTTGATTGTTAATGTTGGCTTCAGAGTTTTGTAATTCTTCCACTGATTTTCCGAGTATTTCCTTTTCTGATGTCAACTTAGATAATTGTTTCCCGAGGTTCCTGCACTGGCTATTCAAATTCTTAACGTTTTTCTTGTTTCTTTTGTGTTCTTCTTCCCAATTCTTGGTTTTTTGATTTGTCTGGACATGATCTTTTGTCAGCCGGTTTTTCCGGTCTTGAAGTTCCTGAATTTTACTGTCAGTTTGTTTGAGTAATCCATTCAGTGATGCCATTTGGGAAGAAAGACCCATAATTTTATTTCGACTATCTTCGACAGATGATTCTACTTCCAAAACTTGGAGGGAGCTCTTTTCAACAAGGCTCCAGTTCTGATCTATAATTTTTACGTTCTGTACGGTTTCCTTATAGAGGTTTTCGATCTCCTTCTGGAACCGCTGCTTCTCTGCCGTAACATGGTTAATGGACTCTTCAATTGAAACTTTTTCTGCATCCAGTTGCTCCAGGTACTTTGTTTTTGTCTCAATCTGCTCTTGATCATTAGAGATTGTGTTTTTAGTGCGATCGATTTCAAGAAGCAATCTAGAGCTTTGCTCGCTGAGTATGGAAAGATTGGTCTCTAGGTTATTCCGTAGGTCTATCTGTTTATTTTGTAGGGCTAGACGATCCTGCAACTTTTTATCAATCCGACTAAATTCTTGATTTAATTGATTTAATTGACGATTCTGTTCTTTGAGGTCATGTTGAAGCACACGCGTGTCTACAACAAAACGTATTTTTTGGAGGTTTCGAAATTCCTCACGCAAGCGTTTATAGCGTCTGGCCTTGGCAGCCTGTCGTTTTAGTGATCGTAACCGTCGTTCAACTTCTAGGATGATGTCATTAACTCTGAGAAGGTTTTGTTCGGCCATCTCTAGCTTTAATTCTGCACGTCTTCGACGGTTTTTATATCCAGTAATTCGAGCTGCCTCCTCGATAATCAATCTTCGTTCAAGTGGTTTAGCAGTCATCAAGGAAGCAATCTTGCCTTGGGCAATCAAAGCATAGGAGGCGCAGTCAAGCCCAATTTCCTCGAGGAGTTGGTGGATGTCCTTTAGGCGACAGCGTTGTCCATTGACGAGATAAACACTTTCCCCAGAACGGTACAATTTGCGACAGATTTCTAATCGATCATCTGTAATTGTCTTGCCATTTATTTCTAGTTCTAGAGTTGTATCAAGATTTACACTAAGACTAGCCTGGGCCATGCCAGAAAGTTTTCGTTTTCTGGTTCCACCGAAGATGAAGTCCTCCATTTTTTGCCCACGCATCTCCCGAGCGTTCTGGGCGCCTAGAACCCAGGACAGAGCGTCAAAAAGGTTGGATTTCCCGCATCCATTTGGGCCAACAATTGCGGTTATGTGGTCGTCAAAAGCCATTTGGGTTTTATTGGCAAATGACTTAAAACCAACCAGATTCAACGAATGAAATTTCATTGTAAATTAATAGAGAAATGCTCTTTCCAGTTTACCAGTATTATGATGACAATTAAGACTGACAAAGAGGTTTGTTAATAAGTTGCCCGAGTCTCGAATTCTTAGGTATAGTGTTGCAGTTTACGGGAGTCATTCAAAGGACTGAAAGTAATGAGTTTTTTAACGAAAAGAAGTTGTCGGATCGTTTTTCTAACGGGATTGCTTACCTCGGTTAATGTGTCGGGACAGACATTAGGATTTCTTCCCCTTGACCAGATAATGCCGGGTATGATCGGAACATGTAAAACTACTTTAAAAGAAGTTTCGATCGAGGAATTTCAAGTTGAAATTCTGGGGGTTATGGAGAAAATTCGGCCTGCCAGAAACCTTATCTTGTGCCGTTTTTTGGGCTCGGAATTCAAGGAAACGGGGGTGTTCTCGGGAATGAGTGGCAGTCCTGTTTACATCGGAGGAAAGCTAATTGGAGCCGTTGCGTTTTCCTTCCCCTTCTCAAAGGAGCCAATCGCAGGCATTACCCCAATCCACGAAATGGTAGAGATATTTAACAAGGGATCGACTCGGTCCCAATGGTCTGTTCCAAGGAGTTTTTCTGAACGTTCGAACAACTTAGGAATACAACAGGAAATGTCAAATTTGCTTCCACAAACACCTGTGGCATTCAGTCATTCAGGTGTCAGAGGTCATTTGGAGCCGATTCTGACTCCGCTGAGTCTCTCCGGATTTGATCCTGTAACTATCCGTTTTTTCGAAAAAGATGTCAGATCCTTGGGATTTCTACCGGCATTGGGACTTTTGTCTTCCAGTGATGATTTTTGGAATGCTTCTGTAGTTCCAGGAGCAACCTTGGTTGCTCAACTCATTCGGGGGGATCTTCAGGTTGGTGCAGCTGGAACTATTACACATGTTAGTGGTAAGCGAGTCTATGCTTTTGGACACCCCTTTTTAGGAGCAGGATTCACTGACATTCCCATGGCTTTGGGTGCCGTGTTAACAGTGATTCCGAGCCTCTCTACGGGTTTTAAGGTCACCACAGTTGGTGATTTGGTGGGGAGCATTAAACAGGATCGAGATACAGGGGTTTTGGGCTTTTTAGGAGAAAGGGCTAGGATGCTTCCTGTTTCAATTCGCTTGAAGACCAGTCGGGAGAATGTTCGAGAAATTAATGTTGAGCTAGTGAGGGGCCCTTTTCTGACGCCTTTACTCGCTAACCTAGTTGTTTTTAATAGTTTGCTCAGCTCGGAGAGATCTAGGGGCCCACAAGCAATCCGAACAGCTATTCAAATCTCAGTTAATGGCCAACCCGACGTTAGGTATTCGAGGAATTCAGATACGATAACAGAAGCTGCTCTTACAGTTGGGGGAGTTCTAGATCTCCTTATGAATAGTGGTTTCAGTGATGTCCCTGTGGAAAAGGTCCAAGTAGACATTCAGGCAGTCGAAGAGCAAAAGGCAACAAAGCTTGAACAGGTCTGGGTAGACAAACAAAAAGTGAAGCCTGGGGAAAACGTGAAACTTAAACTGGTCCTGCGCCGAGAAAACGGTAAAATGCTAATGCAAAACTATTCCTTCAAAGTTCCAAAGGATCTTGGAGATGGTCCACTTGAGGTCTTGGTTGGGGAGGGAATTTCATTTACTCGAACTCTAGCAGCCAAAAACGAAGCTCAAATTGTTCCTCAGACTGTGGATCAGTTAGTTCGTGCAATCAACGACTTAAAGAAAAACGATCGAATTTACATACGTCTTTTTAGGAAAGAGCCTGGAGCTGTGGTTGCGGGAGAAGGTATGCCACTTTTACCTCCATCCATGTTGGAGATCTATCGTTCAGAACGAACTAGTGGGGCGTCTCGTCCACTCGAATATGTCATTTATTTAGAAACAGAATTCGATGAAACTGATTTGGTTTTAGAAGGAGCAAAAACGATCCATCTGGTGGTGAAAGGCTGATTAGGGATTCCATGCGCATTCTGTTTTATTTTCCTCTTTTACTAGTCGTTTTTTCGTCCCTATTACTAGGATCCAAACCTTTGTTTTGGAGATCTTCAACTCAAAAAGATTTTTTGAAGGGCACCTTTAGAAGCGTAGGACTCACCAGTGATGGTCGTCTGGTCCAGGCTCCTGAAATTAAACTAATATTCGATACCGGACAGGCTTTCATCTATTCGTTAACAGTCAATAATGATGGGAACGTATTGGTTGGGACGGGTACTGAAGGGAAATTGTTTCGTGTGGTCGTTGGAGGTAAGGGTGTAGAAATTGCCGATTTTGAGGAACCAGGTGTGCATGGTTTGGTGGTGCGACCGAATGGAGAGATTTTGGCTGCAACTGGTCCCAATGGAAAAGTATATAGGATTGGGGAAAGTGGTGAGTTGAAAACGTTTTTCGATCCTAAAGAAAAGTATATCTGGGATCTGACCCTTGATGTCAAAGGAAACCTTTTTGTTGCAACTGGTCCCAAAGGCCGGATCTACAGGGTGGGAATGGAGGGACGCCATACTCTTGTCTACGACAGTAGCGAACAGCATATCGTAGATCTTTCCTGGGATGCTGAGGGCAACCTTTTAGCAGGATCTTCACCAGGGGGTCTTCTTATGAGGATAGACCTCAGCGGGAAACCTTTTGTTCTTTTAGATTCTAAACTCGAAGAAATTCGCGCGATCAACATAGACCGCTATGGAAATATCTACGCCTTGGGTATCTCAAATAGCTCTCTTGTTCCAAGAAAGGTGGTTGAAACTAAATCTAAGGCCTCTGATCCTGTAATGACGACTAAAACAATTGAAGAAACAGTTCGGATTGAAGGCACAAAAAAGGGATCACAGCTTGAGCTTTATCGGGTTGCAAGAGATGGCCTAATTGAGTTGCTTTACAGCCAGGATGATCAGATGGCATTGGATTTATTAGTTCGACAAAATGGGGAAGTATTAATGGGGACTGGTCGCCAGGGACAGTTGCTCTCCTTAACCCCTGCCCGCTTAAAAAAAATACTAGGGGGGACTTCAGACGAACAAATTACTCAAATGATAACCACCCAAAATAAGATCATTCTGGCTACTAGTAATTTAGGTAAGCTTTATAGGTTGGATCGGGGTCCAGGGAGTTCGGGAACGTTTGAGTCAGAGCCCCTGGATGCCGTAGTGACATCGAGATGGGGAAAAATACGTTGGCAAGTTACCAATCCCTCTGGTGAGGGAATCCTCTTTTCTACACGGTCTGGGAACACAGAAAAACCTGACGAAACTTGGAGTAAATGGTCTCGAGTGGAAGGAGATACAATGGGGAGCTCTGTAGAGAGCCCATCAGCCCGGTATCTCCAATGGAAGATAGATTTTTCAAGCTCAAGTGATTCCACAACACTTCTTTCAAATCGTAATGGAGTCGATGTAGTAGAAGTAAGTTATTTGCAGAGGAATGTAGCGCCCCAGATCACTGAAGTCTCAATTCATGTTCCCGGCAGTGCTTTTCTATCCTTGCCTCCCTCTAATCCGCTCAACCCTGGACTGGGTGGGCCTAACCATTCTCATTTGAATTCTCTGCCACCTCGCATTCGCAGACTTAATGAAGGTTCAGTAGTGTCTCCTCGAAGAATCTATACTCCATCCTCCCAAAGTGTTTCATGGAAGGCTGCAGACTTGAACGGAGATGACCTTGTCTATGACATCTATTTGCAGACGAAAGGAGAATTGGCTTGGAAGGAACTAGAAACAAACCGTAAGGAAAGCTACTACACTTTAGATGGGGCCAGTTTGCCGGACGGTTTTTACAGATTTAAAATTGTTGTTTCAGATCGCATAAGTAATCCGCTGGATCAATCCCGGCAAAGTTCCATGATTAGTAAGCTGTTCACGGTTGCAAATCACTTGCCTGCATTGAAAATCGGGAAGCCCCAAGTCTTGGGAAACTTTGTTAGTATTAACATTGAGGTTCGCACCCAAAGTAGTGATGTTTATCAACTCGAGTATTCTGTTGATGGAATTGTGTGGTCGATTATCCATCCTATTGATGGTCTTGCCGACAGCAAGAATGAAACCTATGAGTTGAAGCTTGAGGGTTTATCACAGGCTCGGAACAGTCTATTGGTCCGAGTTGTTGATTCGGTTGGGAATCTAACTACTTCTAGGGCAGAAATAAAACTTCCCTAGGTTATAATTTATTGTAATAAAACCCTCACCTCAGTTGTAGTCTCTTGTGAAACAATACTCTCTATAAGAATCAATTTCTTGAAGTCTTATTGTTTTGTGGCCCCAAGAACCTAGAATTTCAACTTCTATTTTTGTGTTACACGAAAACTAACAAAAAGGACTAAACAAGATTGTCTGATATGATGAGTGCCTTATGGAGATTCAATGCCGAAACTGAATAAAGTACACAAAGGTGAAGAGAATTGGTCCCCTGCTAGTTGGAAAACTAAATTAGCTGCCCAGCAACCTCAATATTCTGATAGGAAGAGATTAACAAGGACGGTTGAGAAACTAGCTAATTTGCCTCCCCTTGTCACGAGTTGGGAAATTGAGAGTCTCAAAACGCAGCTGGCAGAGGCAGCTCAAGGAAAGCAGTTTCTTTTACAGGGAGGTGACTGTTCTGAAAGCTTTGAGGACTGTAAATCTCCAATTATTGCCATCAAGTTGAAAATTCTGTTGCAGATGAGCTTGGTTCTTATTCACGGTGCACAGAAGCAGGTTATTCGAATGGGTCGTTTTGCGGGGCAGTTTGCTAAGCCTAGATCTAAAGACCATGAGACCCGAAACGATGTCAGTTTGCCTAGCTATAGAGGTGATCTAATCAATAGTCTTCCTTTTACGGAAGAAGATCGTGAACCCAATCCAGAGCTATTGCTGCGAGGATATGAGAAAGCAGCACTCACTCTGAACTTTGTCCGCTCTTTAAGCGATGGGGGATTTGCTGATCTACATCATCCAGAGTACTGGGAGTTAGATTTTGTGAAGGAATTTCCTAAAGCAGCTCAGTATCAGGAACGTGTAAGAACCCTGAGTGAATCTTTAAGCTTTTTCGAAACTTTGGCCGGTAAAGTAGTTGGGAAAATTAGGAGAATGGACTTTTATACTAGTCATGAGGGTCTCCACCTACAATATGAACAAGCTCAGACTAGGTTCATTGAGAGGGTAGGAAAATGGTTTAATTTGACTACTCATTTTCCTTGGATTGGCAATCGGACACGACAGATTGATGGTGCACATGTAGAATATTTTAGAGGGTTGTCAAATCCGATTGGGATTAAAATAGGATCCAGCTTAGAGCCTGATGAATTGGTTGCTCTTCTCGAGGCACTTAATCCTCAAAACGAACCTGGTCGTATCACCTTAATACATAGGTTTGGGGATACTGAAATCGAGAAGTATCTTCCAAGCTTGATTCGGTCTGTGCAGCAAGCTGGCCAGATTGTGCTTTGGGCTTGTGATCCCATGCATGGAAATACCGAACTAGCTGCCAGTGGTTATAAGACTCGCAATTTCAAAAGAATCCTGTCAGAGGTGGATCAATCTTTTGATATTCATGAAGGGCTCGGGTCTCGATTAGGAGGGCTGCACGTTGAGTTGACAGGAGAGAATGTTACTGAGTGTGTTGGGGGAGCCCGAGGTCTTACTGAGGACGATTTAGGAATTGACTATCGAACACAGGTGGATCCGAGGCTAAACTATGAGCAGGCCCTTGAAATTGCTCTTTTGGTAGCTGGTCGTCTGGAAAAATCCCGGGGTTGAGAATGGATAAAAGTCTTGATCAATCAAGGTTCCCTTGGTTTTTTTAAAAAACAAGAGCCCGAGTTAAGCCTATTCTTAAATCAAGGAGTTCCTGACGATAGTATTCGATTAGGATCACAACTCAATCTGGTCAGCGGTCTTTTTTGCTTGGTCTAGAATTTCTGAAAGGATATTAAGGCCAGAGTCCCAGAAGTCTAGATCATTTAGGTTCAATCCCATTCGTTTGATCAGTCTTTCAGGAGTGTCGGTTCCACCGGCACTTAGGAGCTCTAGATAACGCGGAACGAAATTAACTCCTTCTTGTTTGTATTGGTTCCAAAGGGCAAGGACCAACAATTCCCCAAAAGAATAGGCATAGCAATAGAAAGGTGTATGGACAAAATGGCCAATGTAGGTCCACCAGCGTCGGTATTCGGGTGTCAATTCCACGGTGTTTCCGTGAAGGCATGCATTGGCTTCCATCCAGAGTTCGTCGAAATCCTCTGTTGTCAGTTCAGATCCTCTTCGTGCTTTGTGGATCTTCTGTTCGAATCGAGTCAAAACCACCTGACGAAAAATAGTTGCAAAGGAATCTTCCAACTTGTGACACATGAGAGCCAATCTTAAGCGAGGATCATTCTGATTCTTTAGGAGACTGTCAAATACCAGCATTTCTCCGAATACACTAGCTGTTTCGGCGAGTGTCAAGGGTGTGCTCAACTGTAGTATTCCCCTGGGCCTGGAAAGAAACTGATGGATGCCATGGCCTAGTTCGTGGGCCAAGGTCATCGCATCACTAAGTTTCCCTGTGAAATTCATCAAGATATAAGGATGTACCGAAGGCACAGTAGCACTGCAGAAAGCACCGCCCCTTTTCCCTGATCTTATCTCTGCATCCACCCAGTGGCGTGAAAGAAACTGGTCGACAATTTCTCCCAACCTAGAACTAAAGTTGTGAAAAGCTTCTCTTACTATATCAGTAGCCTCCTTCCAGCTACTGCCTGGAATAGCCACCCCATTCACTTCTATAGGGGCATAGCGATCGTAGTCATACAGTTTCTCAAGCTTTAATAGCTTTCGTTTCAAGCGGTAATAATCGCGAACAATCCCTGTGCGTCTTTCAATTGCAGCAAGTAGATTGTCGAAGCTGTCCTTCGTAATTTCATTGGAAAGATGGCGCCCTTGGGCTGAGTTTGAATATTTTCGAAGTCTGCAATTTACAGCGTGATCCTTAACCGTGGTGTTGAGTATAAAGGTTGCTAAATGACTGGTTTTTTTCAAACCTTGGGTAAATCCTCTATGAGCCTCTACTCGAACTTTTCGGTCAGGATGATAGAGTAACGATAGGGCTTCACTTTGAGTCATCTTTTTGCGTTGTCTTACTCCCCCAATTTTAAACTCTGATGAACTAGTAATTTCTTCAAACAACCTCCGGAAAGCAGAAATCCCAGTTACATCCCTCTCGGCGAGAATGATCTCTTGGGCTTCCGTTAAAGTATGTTGCTTAAATACTCTGATTCGTTTTAAAAAGTGTTTCCATTTTTCACAAGCTGGGCTCTGCAGGATGGATACCGCTACTTCATCAGACAGACTGATCCAATCAAGTTCGTAAAACATAATAGTTGTTTGGATCTCTGTGAAAGTTTCTTGTGTTTCCGCCAAAAGAGCTCCGTGTTTAGGGTTCCCAGAATTGGCTGCGTGCAGAAGTTGAGCGTATGCTACAGGCTTGTAGGCTAATTCAATTAATTCCTCGTAAAGTTGTAAAGACTCAGAAACAAAATCTGCTGAGAGTCGTTCCTGTTTAAGCTTTCCTTCAAACTGTTGGCGAAACTCATTTGCCAGTTTTTTGGCAGTTTTCTGGTCATGTTTAAGTTTGGGATCCTGGATCGAGATGTACAGGTCATTTAGGTCCCAGCGGATTCCGAGGGCATTTGAGGAATCAAAAGATCTGCAAGATTCTGGTATATTCTTATAGAGGAAAGGTTTTTCCAGATTCATCTTTCTGTGCTCTCCTGATGTTAGATACTATTTATTTATCATAACCTTACGAGTAGTTAATACTCAGATGCAAAATCTTTTACTTTACACTTTGTGCAAGAATTTGGAGTGATTGTGAAATATCCAGTATCGAGTCGACTGAAGGTATGTTTTTGGCCTGGAAAAGATCGAACCTGTTTGATACAAGGTAAAGTTACTCAGATTGCCAATACAATAAATGTTTTTTGGGTAAAGTTAAACCAACCCCTTACATCGGAACTATACAGTTTCTCCTTGGATTTTAATCAGATCACACTTTTGAGTGGTATAGCTCGACCGTCTAATGCAGAGACTGACCCCGAATCAGAAAGAGAGATAAGGGTAGAATCTTTGTCCATAGCCTATCAGCAGGTTACAGGTTCTGTGTTTGCCCCACTTGTAGATCCTGATTATCGACGAGATTTTTCTGCCTCTATTTCTGGGATAGGCTCGGATTCTACAGATATTCTCCAACCTTGGATCCATTCCACAAACCGGCTTCTTCATCTGGTTGACCTAGTTGCCGAGATCAACTCCAGCCGAGAAACAAGTAGGCTTCTTGGGGCTATTATGAGAGCAGCCCAAGAAATAATGGATCCAGAAGCGAGCTCTCTAATGCTTTTAGACGAAAATTCTGGGGAACTAGTTATTGCTATTCCAACAGGTCCCGCCAAGTCGGAAATCTCAGGTGTGAAAATTCCACAGGGGAAAGGGTTTGGGGGATGGGTAGTTCAAAACCGTCGGCCCTTATTAGTGGAAAATGCCTCACAGGATGCCCGATTTTTTGGTGACATTCCCGGTTCAAAATTCCACACGCGAGATTTACTATGCGTCCCGATTACTAGTCCTCAGGGTAAGACTTTGGGTGCATTGCAGGTTATCAACCATAAAGCAGTGGGGCCCTTCTGTAAGGCTGATATCTCCCTACTCTCCACCCT
>CAZMUJ010000022.1:0-32697 GCA_964569605.1 uncultured Acidobacteriota bacterium | reverse complement strand
ATTTATCGAATCGATCTGGGGTCGACCAACTCGGTGGTTGCCGTTATGGAAGGTTCTGAACCAACGGGGATCACCAATCCAGAGGGATCAAGAGTAACTCCTTCGGTAGTTGCAGTAACCAAAAACGAGGAGCGTCTGGTAGGACAAGTTGCCAAGCGCCAAGCGGTAACCAATCCCGAGAACACTATTTATTCGATCAAGCGCTTCATGGGGCGAAAATATGAAGAAGTCTCCGAGGAGAGTTCGATGGTTCCTTACAAGATTTCGAAGGCCTCAAATGGCGATGTCCGAGTCGAGTTAAATGGTAAGAAGCATGCCCCTCCTGAAATCTCAGCTAACATTTTGCAGAAATTAAAGGCGGCTGCAGAAGAGTATTTAGGTGAGTCAATTACTGAGGCAGTTCTTACTGTACCAGCTTACTTCAATGATTCACAGAGGCAAGCTACTAAGGATGCTGGAAAGATTGCCGGGCTTGAGGTTAAGAGACTTGTAAATGAGCCTACTGCTGCTGCTCTTGCTTACGGCCTAGATAAGAAAAAGGATGAGATCATTGCTGTATTTGATTTTGGAGGGGGAACTTTTGACGTCTCGATTCTTGAGGTCGGTGAAGGAGTGGTGGAGGTTAAATCAACTCATGGTGACACTCATCTTGGGGGCGACGATATAGACCAATGTCTAATTGCTTGGATTATCAAGGAGTTTAATAGAGACCAGGGAATAGATTTGTCTCAAGACAAGATGGCTCTTCAGCGGCTCCGTGAAGCCTCTGAAAAAGCTAAGATGGAATTATCTTCAGCACAGGAAACGGACATTAACCTTCCGTTCATTACTGCTGATGCCAACGGTCCAAAGCACTTGACCCTGAATTTAACCCGTTCTAAGTTTGAACAGCTGGTAGATGAGATTTTGATCCGAACGCTGGATCCGTGTAAAAAGGCACTGAAGGACGCTGGACTCAAGCCAAGCCAGATTGACGAGGTGGTTCTCGTAGGTGGTTCTACCAGGATCCCTAAAATTCAGGAATTAGTTAAAGATTTCTTCGGAAAGGATCCTCATAGAGGTGTTAATCCGGATGAGGTTGTGGCAATTGGAGCTGCTGTCCAGGCCGGGGTTTTGGGAGGCGATGTAAAGGATGTCTTGCTTCTAGATGTGACGCCTCTTTCGCTTGGAATTGAAACTTTAGGTGGAGTGGCTACCAATCTAATTACACGGAATACAACGATCCCAACCCGAAAAAGTGAGACATTTTCGACGGCAGCGGACAATCAAACTTCCGTGGAAATTCACGTGCTTCAAGGGGAAAGACCTATGGCCGGTGATAATAAATCTCTTGGCAAGTTTCATCTGGTAGGGATTCCAGCAGCACCTAGAGGGATCCCTCAAGTAGAGGTTACTTTTGATATCGATGCCAACGGGATACTCAGTGTGAGTGCCAAAGACAAGGGTACAGGGAAAGAACAGAAGATTACCATTACGGGATCTAGTGGACTAAGCGATTCGGAAATTTCGGGAATGGTAAATGATGCTGAGTCACATGCTGATGAGGATCAGAACAAGAAAGACCTTATCGAAGCTAGAAATCGGGCTGACACATTGGTTTATAGCACTGAAAAGCTACTCAGTGAGAATCGAGAAAAGATTGAAGATTCGGATGCTAGTGCCATTGAAAAAGCTCTGGCGGAGGCCAAGCAGGTTCTTGAAAGTGATGATGTGAGCAAAATCAATTCTGCTATGGAGAACTTGACGCAGGCTTCCCACAAGCTGGCTGAAGTAATGTACCAGGCGCAGCAGGATACTACAGCGACTGACTCTTCTCCTGAGCCAGAATCGTCAACGACTGAAAAGTCGGAAGAGGATGAAAATGTAATCGATGCGGAATATGTGGACGTTGAAGAAAAAAAGTGAGTCGGCAACCTTTTTATGGGGATAGTTGTAGCTCACTACCGAGGGAATCTAGGGTGCCTTCGGTTTGCCCAAGCTATTCTTGTAAGAAAATCGAGGCTGGTTTTGGGCAGAGGATTTCAAGTCAATTACATTTTTTCAGGTTGATAGAAAGTTCTACTTAATATTGTTTGTGAAAAGCTCTTGCACTTGACACGGCACAATCACTAGTAGAGTTTAGACTCAGTCAGGCGTTGACTGCACTTGTAGGCCATGATAGCGTACGCCGCATTCAGTAAAGCTTTTCCCAAATTTATTAGAAAGTAGCTGGGGAGATTGTTTGAAATGTCTTTAGAAGCCCTGGGCATGATTGAAACCAGAGGGTTTGTGGGTGCTGTGGAAGCTGCTGACGCAATGGTGAAGGCAGCTAATGTCCTATTATTGGGCCGAGAGTATGTTGGTGCAGGTTATGTCACCGTCATGGTCCGTGGTAACGTAGGAGCTGTTCAAGCTGCTACCGAAGCTGGTGCCGCTGCTGCTCGGCGAGTCGGTGAACTAGTAAGTGTCCATGTGATCCCTCGTTCTCATCAGGGAGTTGATAAAATTCTTTCCCAAGCTGCGTCAACCGGCGACAAGAAATAATCTTGGCAGAACTAAAGGATCTGGACCTTCTATCGGTACAGGAAGCACGAATCTTGCTTGAGCAAGCGGCTCGATCAGGTGAGGCACTGTCCAATTTTACGCAAGAGCAGGTGGATAGAATCATTGACGAAATGGCAAGAGCTGTTCGAAAGGAGGCTGGCAACCTTGCTCATCTTGCCGTACAAGAAACCGGTCGTGGAAAAGTTTCTGACAAAAGGATCAAGAATCTCTTTGCTGCGGTTGATATTTATAACTATATAAGCCATTTGAAGACTTGTGGAATTATTGCTGAAAACAAGGAAAAGAAAGTTCTGGACATTGCGGTTCCTGTGGGCGTAGTGGCTGCAATCATACCTACAACAAATCCAACTTCTACAACGATTTTCAAGATTCTTGCAGCTTTGAAAGGACGAAACACTATTGTCATTAGTCCTCATCCTCAGGCTGTAAAATGCACTTCCAAAACGGCCCGTGTAATGTACCAAGCTGCTCTCAAGGCAGGTGCTCCTGAAGGCTGTATTGGATGTCTGGAAAATGTGACTTCTAAGGGAACGACAGAGTTAATGCAGAATCAAGTTACGGACATGATTCTTGCAACAGGGGGGCCCGGGCTGGTTAGAGCTGCCTATTCTTCCGGAAAACCTGCTTTTGGGGTAGGACCGGGCAACGTTCCTGCCTTTATAGAGCGAACTGCTAATGTGAAGAAGTCAGTGAGGGATATTCTCGGAGGCAAGACCTTTGACAATGGGTTACTGTGTTCCTCAGAGCAAGCAATAGTTTGTGACCTTCCAGTTGAGGAGGCTGTTCTAGCTGCACTGAAAGACAGCCACGCCTACCTTCTTGACGACCAGGATAGGATAATGCTCGAGAGAGTTATTCAACTTCCCCAGGGTGGTCTTAATACAGATATCGTTGGAAAATCTCCCCAGTTCATAGCGGATTTGGCCGGTTTTTCAGTGCCGGAAGATGTAGTTTGCTTAGTCGGTCGAGCAAGAGGAGTGGGGCCAGAGTATCCTCTTTCAATGGAAAAGTTGTCGCCAATCCTAGCCTTTTTTGCTGAGGATGGATGGAAAGCAAGTTGTGAAAGATGTATTGAGATTCTCAACTTTGGGGGCCTTGGCCACACACTTGCCATTCATTCTGAAGATGAGGAAATTATCATGGAGTTTGGACTAAAGAAGCCTGCCCACAGAATCTGTGTTAACACTTCCTCAACCCATGGATCTGTTGGAATGACTACCGGAGTACCTCCTTCCATGACACTCGGTTGTGGTACCCCAGGTGGAAATATCACATCTGACAACATCACTCCGCTACACCTGATTAATATAAAAAGGCTGGCGCGGGAGACTCGTCCAATAGACGAAATTGTTTTTGATAAGGTTAAGGATGTTGGAGCTGTTGAAAGATCACAATTGTCGGAGGAAAAGAGTGTAAACCCAAAATCATCAGGCAATCTTCGTGAAGTTGTTCGGGCAACTATTGAAGAATATGTTCAGGAACGAACCGTTCCTATAAAAAAAAGGCCTATATCATCTCCAGTTGCTTCCTCCCCATTACTGAGGGAGGACGGACCAGCCAAAGGCTTCGTGTGTGAAGACGATGTCCGATTAGCAGTTAGTAACGGGACTCGAATTGTGGTAAATACTCGCACAATTATAACCCCATCGGCGAGGGATGCTGCGGAGGGCCAAAACATTTTTATCTGGAAATAAAACAAATAGGTAAAAATCTAATGGTTAGGCATGTATTTTTGCCGATGGCAATGACCTTGAATACTGAAGGTGGTGTTGGTTAGATTCTTAGCTCAGTCATATCAGTCCGATTGATTAACTTCGGAGCTCTTCTTGTTTAGTACTAAATGAAATGGAAAAAGTGATGTTTGTGTCAAAGATGATCGAGCCAGATCAGTTAGAGTCAGAGAATTGATGAATTCTGGCATTTTTTTTCTGATCCAGTCATCTTTTTCTTTTTTAGCCCCAAAAACCATCTTTTTTGAAGACGTTGGACTGCCCAGGAGTTAAAACTAATCTTATCATTACCTCATTGTTACGCAAGATCAAACCACTAGAATCACTGGGATCCATGAAAGAAAACACTTAGATTGGCTAAAGAATTAGATTTTAGTATTACGTATTGTAAGTCGATATGCGCCCATTTATTCTAACTACTTCAAGCGAGTTTCTATTAGGCTTTGGGGATCTTATTAAATGGTTTTATCAGTTGGTTCTGGGATGGGGCGGGCCTGGTATCCTAGTATTGGCTCTACTCGATTCTTCGTTTCTTTCGATTCCAGAGGGCAATGATTTCCTGATGATTATTTTGTCTACTGAAGGAACTTGGCTAAATATGGTCTACTACGCCTCCATGACAACAACCGGTTCGGTCATTGGATGTTCCTTCCTCTATATAGTAGGGACTAAGGGTGGCACCTATGTCTCGAAACGAATGACTGGGCCAAGAATCAAGCGTATTCAAGAACTTTACAAAAAGAAAGGTGTTTGGGCGATAATTATTCCTTCCCTTTTACCAGCTCCTACCCCATTTAAGGTGTTTGTACTTTCTGCTGGTGTCTTTGGTCTTCCTTTCCCGCAGTTTCTAGCTGCTGTAGCCTTAGGAAGAAGTCTACGTTATTTTTTCTGGGGAATGCTAGCAGTTCTTTACGGAGAATGGGCAAAGAACTTTTTCATAGGAAATATTGAAATAGTAGGCCTAGTTGTCGTGGTACTAATTTCACTTCTAGTACTCTGGTTTTTGGTATTGAAGCCTGGATCTTAGAGCAGAGAGATGCCTTATGAGTAAACGTGCTTTGCTAACTGTCCAAAGTGGAATGATATACATTCTTTTAGTTGTCATTCTTGGTTTGATAGGTTGTGCGCCCAAGAAAAACGTTGCAAGAATTCCGGTAGGATATTCAGCTGCTAGAACTGCAAACTTGAATGAGCTGATTGAACGTGTTAACAGCCATTATGCCCAAATTGAGACTTTCTCAGTGAGTCATTTTCAAGTCAAATTCACTGGCGGTTCAATTGATGCTGGATATCTAAAACAGTATCCTTCTGCTAAGGGATATCTTATTACCAAGAGACCACATTGGATCTATGTCAATATTCTAAACCCAGTCACAAGTTCATCTTTGGTGACGATGGCGTCTGACAGCCAAAATTTTCAGATTTGGATTCCTCGTGAAAACAAATATTTGATGGGCAAGACAGATGTTCGTACCAGTTCTAAGAACCCATTACACAGTGTGCGTCCGGAACATTTGCTTCAAGCCATTATGGTGGAGCCATTGTCTCTGTCCGTATCTGGACAGATTTACCTTTTGGAAGAAGCGCAAGATCAGAAGATGAAGTTCTATATAATTCATGAGGTTGTAGCTAATCCCCATAATGGTCAAGGTTGTCTAAGACGCAAGTTGTGGATAGAGCGTCAGAATTTTGGATTGGTCCGGCAACACTATTACGACTGTGGGAAGTTGTTGAGCAACATTTACTATAGTGATGAAATTCTTGTGAAACAGGGGGCTTTTACAAGCTCTATAATAATGGAAAGAATTCCTGAGCACTACAAAATTCAGTTACGATTTCCAAATGACAAAGTTCGTCTGAACCCAAATATTGAGGAGAGTTCCTTTCATATAGCTAAACCTCCTAAAGCAGAAGCCGTTATTGTTAAGGGAATAAGCCTAGAGGATAATTAGTCAGGGTTATAGTCGAAAGTCTCTTTTTGAGATCATTATGTTCAAACTTATTATGTCTAACCTAAAACAGAGACCGACTCGCACGGTTGTTAGTATTTTTGCCGTGGCTTTAGGAGTGGCCCTAATATTGGTTAGTGTCGGTCTTTCATATGGTCAGCTTAATGATTTTTCAGCTCGCACAAGGCGTTTAGGCGATGTTATGGTGCAACCCTCCGATGGTGCATTGATGGCAGCGATTAACAGTGGGACTGTGCCGGTGCGAATTGGTGGAAAAATTGCTGAAGTTGAAGGAGTTGCAGCTGTGACTCCAGTTCTAACTAAGTTTCTCGGCGACAAGTTTCATCTTGTTTATGGAATAGAAAAAAGAAGCTTTCAGGATGTCAGCTGGAATTTCCGTATTATCAGAGGACAATTGTTTGGTGATCCTGATGAAATTGTAATTGACACGATATACTCTGATTCCAAGGCATTGAAGTTGGGAAATCGATTAGAAATTTTGGGGACTTCATTTAGGGTGGGAGGAATTTTTGAGGCCGGTGTTGGGGCACGCGTCATGATGCCACTTCAAACTTTACAAAACTTGAATGGGACACCTGGTAAAGCGACGATGTTTTTTGTTAGAGCTTCGGATGAAACTACGGACTTGGAAGTGGCGGAGCGCTTGAAGAAGCGGTTTAAGGGCTATAAAATTACTCGGACTTCTGAATTACATAAGCTAATGACATCATCGACTCCAGTATTAAGGCCCTTCATCACTGCTATGGTAGCGCTATCGGCACTTATAAGCTTTTTAATGATCTTGTTGGCGATGTATAGCACAATTATGGAAAGGACTCGCGAGATTGGGATTTTGAAATCCCTAGGTGCTTCGAGAAGATTTATTGTCACATTGATCCTTAAAGAGTCTTTGGTTATATGTGGAGTTGGGGTTGTTGCGGGTTTTCTATTGACATGGCTGGCAATTCACGTGATAGTAAGCTTGGCGCCCAATCTGCCTGTGTTCATCTCTGGTTCTTGGAGGTTGGCTGCGGCCATCATGGCGATTTCAGGAGGGATGCTTGGCGCACTTTTCCCAGCTCTTAAGGCTGCCCAATTAGATCCGATTAAGGCGCTTGGTTATGAATGATCCGGTAGCACTAAAAAAACGTACAAACATCATAGAGGCAGATGATGTTTATATGGTCTATCAGGTTGGACGTGTCAATGTGTCAGCATTGCAGGGTGTAGATCTGACGATCCGTGAGGGTGAATTTGTTGCTGTGATGGGCCCCAGTGGATGTGGGAAGTCAACACTCCTTCACCTTATGGGTGGTCTTTTGACTCCAACGCGGGGTCAGGTCACGATTGATGGTGTGGCAATGAACAGGGTTTCCCAAAGCTTGAGGACCAGAATACGTCGTAAAAAAGTCGGGTTTGTATTTCAACGCTTTAATCTACTTCCGACATTGACAGCAGAGGAAAACATTAATTTAGCTCGGCGAATCCGGGGAAAAAGCTATTTAGATGGCCTCAAGATTGGGCAGGTTATGGAGTTGTTGGGTTTGGAAAATAAAGGACACCACAAGCCCACTGAACTCTCGGGTGGAGAACAACAAAGAGTAGCAATTGCCCGGGCTATCATAAACCGGCCTAAGATTCTGTTGGCAGATGAACTTACAGGGAGTCTTGACTCAAAAAATTCAGAGATCGTTCTAGACATGCTTCAAGAATTGAATACTAGATATAAGCAAACTATTTTGTTAATTACCCATGATCCTCATGTCGCGGCTATGGCAGGCCGGATTATTGAGATGCGTGATGGGAAAATTCTTAATCGTGTGGAAAATTTGTACTACACAACAGAGCAAAAACAGCTCTATTGAATAAGTTTAAGAGAGATGGGTAAATTGATTTCCAGAGTACTGTTTTGGACTTACCCAAGGGGTTCCTGGCAATACGATTTGCTTTGTATCATTATTATTATTTTCATTTTTCTTTCTCCCTTTTGGTTTTTTGACTAGCCTAAAGAGTCGTCTGATCAGTTTTTGGAGACTGATCTTGTTATTGAACTTCCGGAAGCAAAAGAGGAAGAGTAAGACTTTAAATTATTAAGAAGTCTGATCCTATAAATCTCTGACTAGTGGCAGAGTCTTGACTGATGAAAAAAGGGGAGCCAACACCCATATGGGAAGGCTACTGGCACGATCAATTCTAAAAACGACCCTGATACTTCTTCTGACGAAGGTTATAGTCACTCCGGAGGCAGCCAAGTTACCCGACCTTGGGATTATCCTCACCCGAATCGAAGAGAACGGTGCAAAGATTCATTCCATGAAGGCACAACTGGAGCAAAAAAAATGGACTGAAATTCTCCAGGAGTTCGATGAGGGAGAATCGGGAGAATTCTTTTTTCTGAGAAAACAAGACGAGGTATTCATTCGCAAGGATATTGAGGTGCCTCAACCAAGTTCGCTCCTAATCGGTAATGGTGAGGTGATTTTTTTCCAGCCTGTGATAAAGCAGGCACAGAAGTATCGCCTTGGTAGAAACAGAAACAAGACGGAATTTTTTCTCCTAGGTTTTGGTACTACCCGGAAATCTTTTGAAGAGGCATATCAGATGAAAATTATGGGGGCAGAGGATGTGCAGAAAACCCCAACCTACATTTTAGAAATGACCCCCAAAATGAAAACAGCACAAGCCTACTTCGCAAAGATCATTCTTTGGATTGATAAGAAACGGTGGATACCTGTCCAGCAGAAATTGGTAGAGCCAAGCGATGATTTTCTTCTGGTTCAGTTCAGGAACATTGAGTTAAATACGGGACTCACTACAAGCGATTTTAAATTGAAATTCCCCAAAGGAACTCGGTTTTTGGGTCTAAATTAAATAATTCAAGAGTCTACGAGCTACAATCTTTGAGTCCATTTACAAGGAAAACTCTTTAGGAGCGGAGCTGGGAGCGTGTATAGATGATTCGGTGTACGACTGTCCAATTGGACAAGATTGCAAGAACCCACAGGACGGGATCCAATTTGTAGAATGCGCCGATAATCAAGAGAACAATTCTCTCTGGTCGCTCCAGAAATCCGACTTTGCATGATGGGATCAGAGATTCTGCCCTAGCTCGAGCATAGCTAGTTAAAACCGATCCCATCATGACAACTCCTACCAGAACAACATAGCCCATACGATCATGAATTCCGTAATGGATCATAATGCCAAGATAAACAATTAAATCTGAGTAGCGATCCATAATCGAGTCAAAAAAAGCACCGAAGCTTGTGACGGAATTGGAAGATCGCGCGACCTCTCCGTCAACCGTGTCAAAGAATCCCGCCACAATAAGTAACCAACCAGCTAAGGGGAAATGACCACGTGCAAATGCGAATGCTGTAATTACACTCATGATGACTCCCAGTACTGTAAGGTGGTTGGGAGTTATCCCGAGAGAAATCAGTCCAGTTACAATAGAACGTAGGAGGAATTGAGCCCCCTGTCCAATTTTTTGAGAAATCATTTTTTAAGGGTTCAAAATATCTTAAATTTAATAGTTAAAAATCGCTTTGGATTTTGTCGAAAATCATAGATTAGCTTGACCATTTCTGCCGACAGCTGGTTGAGATTTTTATAAAGTTGATCGTCTTTTGCCAATTGACCCAGAGTCCCTCTTCCCTTTTCAATGTCATTAACAAATCCGGTAAGTTTTCTCATGGTATTGTTTATCTCAAGGTAGAGTGTGTCATCAGTCGAAAGTTTTCCCAGGGTTCCCTGTCCTGACTCTAATCTTGCAGCCATTGATTTAATACTGGCCATAGTGTCCCTTGCACTATTGTAGAGCTTAGGATCTTTGAATAATTTTCCAATAGTTCCCTTGCCTGTCTCTAAGTTGTCAAGAATTTTGTCTAAATTGATCATTGAATCTGAAAGTTTTTGGTAAAGATCCTGTTCATGGATCAGTTTAGATAGTGTTCCTTGCCCTTTCGAGATTTCTTGTATTATCTGGCTAGCGTTTTTCATTGTAACGCTAGCAGACACAACTGTTTCAGTCAGAGTATTGTAAAAGGAAGGATCACTTAGGAACTTGCCTACCGTTCCCTCCCCCGATTCGAATCGGTTAGTGACGTCTTGGATTTTCTCTGAAAGGGTACGAAAGTTTACTAGAATATCATTTGCGCCAGTGATGAGCTCTGCAAAGTCTGTTTGGGGTTTTCCTGTAATCTCGATAAACTCAACTTTTTCCTTGCCCCACCAATTATCCATAATCGGTTCAACTACACTCTTGGGAGGATCGACACTACGACCAAGAGAGATCTGAATGTACTTGTCACCTAACAATCCTACGGATCCAAGAGAAATATAGCTGTCTTGCCTTATCCAGTCACGATAACGGGCCTGAATTTCCATTCTAACTACGATATTTTGTAAATCTTCTCTGACTGATTGTAAGGATCTCTTGACTTTATCCAGTTTCTCGGTGGATTGTTTTCTGAGATTATTGAGGTTTTCTAATTCAGTGCGCAGCCGGTTAGCTTGCTTAGAAGAGGATCCCCATTTCTGGGACTCGGATTGGTGGCGGAGATGGAGTGCATTGGTTCTCTGAGTTACTTTAATCAAATTTTCAGTAAGAATGGAATACTGGTCCTGAAGATCTATGATCTGGTTTTTTGTTCGGAGGTTTTCTTCCGTATCAGGTATACGGTCAGGAGTTGTGATCTCTACCTCAGTGACATTTCCAATTTCGACACCACCTAGCAGGACAATGTCCCCGGGCTTTAATCCGGAAACATTGTTCAAGTAGGTTCGAGCGTAGAAGGTTTCCTGAAAAAGGCCCACTGTGGAACCAATCTGGAAAATTGCAAGAGCTAGAATCCCCGCTCCGAGGAGGACAAAAATTCCAACTCGCAGTTCTGACAGGCTGACTCGTTTTCTCTCTTCCATTACTCGTCTCTACTTCTTTTTATAGAATACAGTACCACTTATTTATGTTTCCTCAGAAGTTTGAAAAATTGGATTGGATTTTCTTCCTATGGATGGCAACAGAAATTTCAACCTCTGGAATAAATATATTTGTGCTAGTGTTTGAGAATTAGAATTCAAAAAATACATTTTCTTGTTGCAAGCTATCTCGTGTTCTGTTTCCGACTAATATTTGAAAAGACATAGTGTCGTTTACTCCAGTTGCCTAAGATTGACTTAGCTCAAAAACTCGACCAGGTAGGGATCGGTGGATGAAAACATTTCTTTGTCCCGTCCTTCGAAAATTATAGAACCATCTTTGATAACTACGAAATCGGTATTGACCAGACAGAAATTTTCTTTTTGGGCTAGATTTGTTACTTTTCCGGCGGAAGTCATAATTGACATCTCGTTAGCTAAAGTGAGTGCTGAAGGTAAGTCATGGGTAACCAAGATTGACGCTATGCCCTCCAAATCCCTCAGCTTTATGATTAGGTCACAGATAGTCCGACTGGTAATAGGGTCAAGGCCAGCTGTAGGTTCATCGTAGAGTAGAATTCGTGGATTTCCAATAAGAGCTCTAGCAATGGCGACTCGTCTCTTCATTCCCCCAGAAAGTTGTGAAGGTTTCTTGTACATAGCATTCTCAAGGCCTACAAATCCCAGTGTTCTTTGAGTAATTTTTTTAATTGTTGGGAATGTTAAGGTTGGATGTTCCATTAAACGATAGGCTACATTTTCACCCACAGTTAAAGCGTCGAATAGAGCACTTTCCTGAAAAACAATACCGATGCGGGATCGAATTTTCATTAGGTCATTTTCTCCCATTGTCGTGATGTCTTGATCTTCGACAAAAACCCTACCTGAGTCAGGCTTGACAAGGCCCGGTACCATTTTAAGCAAAGTAGTTTTCCCAGAGCCACTACCCCCCATAATGATTTTTGTTTCAGCCTCGGAAACTTTCATCGAAAGGCCATTTAATACGACTTCACCCGCATAGGATTTGGATACATTGTGAAAGCGAATTGCGGGCATTGAGTATCCTTTTATATTTCGAGAATAAGTTTACTCAAGAAGAAGTCCATCACTATCACGAAAATAGAGGCTGTGACTACGGCCTGAGTGGTGTTCTGGCCAACCCCTCTAGTGCCACCCGTAGTTCGAAGGCCAAAATAACATCCTACCATTCCGATAATAAAACCAAAGACGACTGGCTTGATCAGGCCTTCCAGGGCATTGCTATAGTCAATAGAACGTAATGCGGTGTTCCAATACAATTGAGTATTTAACTGGAGAATGTTGAAGGAAACCAGCCAACCTCCGACTAGTCCCGCAAAATCAGCCAGAATTGTCAATAAAGGCAGCATAGTGGTGCAGGCAATGACCCTCGGTGTGACTAGCTTCTTTGTGGGGTCTGTCCCTAGAGCTCTCATAGCATCAATTTGTTCTGTAACTAGCATAGAACCCAATTGTGAGGCAATGCCTGAACCCACTCTGCCAGAGAGCATCAATGCGCTGAACACAGGTCCAAGCTCTTTGATTAGTGAGACAGAGACAAGCTGTCCAGTCAGATTAACTGCTCCAAATGCTTTTAGAGAGCTGGCGGATTGAAGAGCAAGAACTCCTCCAGTAAAAAAGCCTGTGAGTAGAATGATTGCAGTGGACTTAACCCCGACTTCATCCATTTGATGGAATGTATCCTTAATGTAACGAGGCCGACGAAAGATGTTAATCAAAGCCTGACAGGATAGTAATGTGAAGGCTTGAATTTCTTCAATTAGTCTGATGATTAGGCCCATGTCTGTCTTGTTACTCCAAAACGATTTGATGTGACTTAAGAATATTATGTTAGTGTTACACTAAATCTCTTAACTTTGGCAACTTTGTCCTTGATTCAAAATCCCAATATTTTTAGCTTTCTCAAACTAATTACAAGACAACTCAGATGTTTTCAACTCACTGAGTAAAAGAAATGACATATTACAGAAAGTGTCACCAACAATAGTATTAGGAGTAGGACTTGATCAACCAGTATCGAGAACTGAATAGATTTTCCACGTTTAAGCTAAAATAAGCAGTACAACTTTCACTCCGGTCTGTTAATTGTAAGATTTGCGTAAAAAAATAGTTTTTGGTGAATAATGGCAGTCGAAAAATAAAAAGTTAGGATTAGACATTAAGATGATTCGACCTGTTTTAAAGTATGGCGCTCCACAGTTAAGAGAACGTAGTAGAGTGGTAGAGACCTTTGATACTGAACTTGAGAGACTGGGAAAAGATTTGTTTGAAACAATGTATGCTGAAGGCGGTGTAGGTCTTGCTGCTCCTCAGATTGGAGTAAACCTTCGTCTAATTGTCTGTGACGTAAGTGGGGCTGGTGAGAAAGGTAAAAGTTTTTGCCTTGTTAATCCTGAGGTCATTAGCCAGGAAGGCAAGGAAAAATCCGAAGAGGGTTGCCTAAGTATTCCAGGTTTTTCTGCAATTGTGGAACGCCCCATTCAAGTAGGTGTGAAAGCATTGAGTTTATGGGGCGATGTGATTCAGATTGAGGCTACAGGTTTGCTAGCACGGGCTCTTTGTCACGAAATCGATCATTTGGACGGAATTCTTTATCTGGATAGAATATCTCGTCTTAAGAGAGACTTAATTAAACGAAAAATAAGAAAATTGGTTAAAGCTAGAAAATGGGGATGATACGGGTGGTTTTGTTCGGCACTCCATGCTTTGCAATCCCTACTCTAGAATCAATTTGGAAAGACAACACAACTACTTTGGTAGGTGTGGTGACACAGCCCGATCGTCCAGCTGGAAGGGGACAGAAAATTTGCCCTCCACCTGTTAAATCAATAGCCATTGAAAATGGAATTCCCTTGATCCAAACGAAGTCTGTTCGTGACGATCCTGATGTTATTCAGTTTCTGCAGGATATAGGTCCGGATGTTGCAATCGTGGCTTCTTTTGGGCAATTTCTCCCAAGCCAAATCTTTGAATTTCCTAAGTATGGAACGCTAAATATTCATCCTTCATTGCTTCCTCTTTATCGTGGGGCTGCTCCAATTGCCCATACTTTACTTAATGGAGATCGGCTAACCGGTGTTTCAGTGATGAAAATCAATGGTTATCTGGACTCGGGTCCTATTTTAGGAATGGAAGAGTTTTCTATTTCCCCTGAAGCAAATACAGGGGAGTTAGAGGATGCTTTAGCAAAGCTTGGAGCAGATTTGTTTCTAAGGTTACTGCATCCTTATGTTTCTGGCACACTTGTTCCAGCACCTCAGAACGAAAGTATGGCTACAAGCGCTCCGGCGATTCTAAAAGCAGATTCTTCTGTGAATTGGGAATGGCCGTCTACACGGATCCACAATTTGGTGCGTGCATTCAATCCAAACCCCGGTGCTCGTACAATATTGCGTGGCAACCTGATCAAGCTTTGGAAAACTCGGATTGTATCAGAAGTTCACACAGATCAGCATTTGCCCATTGGAAGTGCGACTCAGTTTGGGAAAAGAAGAGTTCGAGTGACTTGTGGAGATCGAAGTCTGATTGAGTTGGTACAAATTCAACCTGCAAATAGTCGTCGTATGAGTGCTTCTGAATTTGCAAATGGAGTTCGGCTCCGTGAGGGCGAGGTTTTTGGGTGAAACAGGATCCCAGAGCTGTAGTTGTTCGAATTCTCCTTCGTATTATGACAGAAAAACCCCATCTGGGATTGGTCCGGAACGAACTGTCCGCCGAAACTCTAATATTGAAGGATCGTCGATTTGTTCAGCGTCTGGTTTTGGGTGTATTAAGGAGACTTAGCGAAATTGACTATTTAATCAAGAAAACTTCCCATAAGCGTTTGGGAAGACTTGATTCCGAGGTTTGGTGGATACTTCGGGGGGCAGTTTTTGAACTCCTCGATTCAAACACTCCTACAAGGGCTGTTGTCCATGAGTGGGTTGGACAGTGTCGGAACTTTAGGAAATCTTCTGCGACAAGTTTTGTAAATGGGGTTCTAAGAGAATATCTGAGGTGTCCAGTGACGCTTCCAATGAACAATGACTCTAGCAGTTTAGCTATTCGTCATAGTCACCCAGAATGGCTAGTTCAACGCTATCTTTCACGTTATGGATTGGATACTGCTAGACAAATGATGAAGCATAATAATAAAGAACCCGAACATTTTTTATGGGTGAATCCGTTTCAGTTTGATGTAAGGGACCTATGTCGAAGTCTTGAAGACAATGGATTTCCTTGCCAGCCTGTAAATTCATTGCCTAATTGTTTGAGAACTTCTGCGGCAGTGTCAGGGCATCCCCTTTATAAACGCGGTTGCGGAATTTTTATCGATATCTCAAGTCAGTGGGTTGCCAATCTCCCTGATCTAAGTAACTGTAGTCGAGCGGGAGATCTTTGTGCAGCTCCTGGAGGAAAATCTTTTATCTTGGCTTCACGATTGCCATCTGGGAGTCGTCTTATAGCTTCTGATGTTAGTATTTCGAGAATATTATCTATGAGACAACGTGTCTTGAAATTAGGGATTCCAGATGTTTCACTGCAGGTAGTGGATTTGAATCAAAACTGTTTCATCGAAGAAATATTTGATTTTGTGCTTCTTGATGTACCCTGCAGCGGTCTTGGAACTCTTTCTTCTAATCCGGATATTAAATGGCGGTTTCAGAAAAAGGAACTGAGTCGTTTGCAGGATTATCAGTTAGAACTTTTGCGTTCGGTTTTTCCTTTATTAAAGAGGGGTAGAGAATTAATCTATTCAACATGTTCAACTGAGGAAGAAGAGAATGAAGAAGTGGTCATGGAGTTTTTACAAACGGAACCTCAGGCCAAAACTCTAATGTCCTTCGAGAAAACGTCACCTTTTTTGGAGGGTGGACAAGTTTTCTTTGCGGCTAGAATTGGACGCAAATAGGATGGGAAAATAGTTAAATTATGCAGAGTAGAAGGCAGGGTTTTCCCCAAGGGAAAAGAATAAGACTCCAAACCTATGTCCAAAAAAAAGTCTTTGCAATAGCTTTGATTGTAGTGCTTTCGGCAGTTCTTGTTGCAGCGGGATTGTTTGGTTTTATTGTGGGCATGAACATGACCGTAAGTCGATCTGATGTTCAAGTTCCACAGCTGGTAGGCTTGACGGTCAAGGCTGCAAATAATTTATTACACCCTCTAAATCTTACCCTCCGCATTTCGGGAGAGCGGTATGATTCATTAGTTCCTCAAGGAACAATCCTTTCCCAACTTCCCCCTCAGGGTTCCAGGAGTAAGTCAGGTCGTAAGGTTCAGACAGTCCTGAGCAAAGGTGCTCGAACTCACCCAGTTCCCAATTTGATCAATTCCACTGCGGGGGTTGCTCAAATGACGTCGGAGAAAAATAACTATGTGATTGGTAGGATCAGCACCATTATGTTTCCGGGCATTGAAAAAGATTTGGTTTTAGCTCAATCTCCTGCTCCTGGATCCACTTTGGCAGTTACTCCTCGAATCGATGTTCTAATAGTGTCTGGAAAGGAATCAAAATATATAATGCCGAATTTTCTTGGGATGAAACTCAATCGAGTGAAACCTTTTCTTGAGGAACATGAGCTTAAACTAGGCAAAGTACACTATCGATTCCATCAAAGTTTACCTAAAGGTACTTTGATTGGACAGTTTCCTCGGCCTGGGCACATGGTACAGTCAAAGGATCCCATTTCTCTAGAGGTGACGCGTTGAAACCTGTGATAGTGCCTTCATTGTTAGCAGCTGATTTTGTGAATCTGGAACGAGATATCCGTATTCTAGAAGAAGCTGGCATGCAGGTATTGCATCTGGATGTAATGGATGGGCATTTTGTGCCCAATTTAACATTTGGTCCTCCTGTGATCAGACGTATCAGAGCAATTACAAATGTAGAGTTGGATGTCCATCTAATGATCCAAAATGCAGATGCGAACTTTCTGGATTATATAGGTAAGAAGGGTGAAAGAATCAACTATTTGACAGTACATCATGAGAGCATAATTCATCTCGATGGGCTGTTGGAAACCGTCAGAAAAAAAGGAGTGAAGGCTGGTGTTGCCCTCAATCCACATACGCCGGTGGTTGTTTTGGAGAATATCCTTCCAAAGTGTGACCATGTGCTGATAATGTCTGTTAACCCTGGTTGGGGGGGACAGGTATTTATAGAGGAAAGTTATGAAAAAATTCGTCAGCTAAAGTCCCTGATAGAAACTTTTGGACGAGAGGTTATAATTGAGGTTGACGGTGGAATTAATTTAGAAAATGTAGATCAGGTCATTAAAGCGGGTGCCAACTTTGTTGTTGCGGGTTCTTCTATATTTAAAGGGGGCAATCCTTTAAATAAATTTAAGGCTTTACAACAGAAAGCCCAAGTTACTTGAAAAATGTCATGATGAAATTCAGTCTTTTCCTTTTATCTCTTATAGTCTTTTCTTTGGGTTGTGGACAAAAAAGTACTGATCTCCAGGATGGTGCGGTCCCTCCAGACACAAAATTGTTTGAGAATGGCATGAAGTATTTGAAGAAGGGTGCTTTTGTTAAATGTCGTCTGGCCTTTCAGACACTGATCAACACTTATCCTGACAGTGAATATACACCTGTCTCATTTCTTTCAATTGCTGATTCTTTTTATCGGGAAGGGAGAGCATCAAATCTCCTGCAAGCTGAATCGCAATACAAAGACTTCATCATCTTCTATCCTACTCATGAAATGGCAGACGATGCCCAACTGAAGGTTGCTGCCATAAATTTTCGTCTAATGCATGCTCCTGATCGGGATCCAACTTATTCCCGAAAAGCATTGGCTGAACTCCGAAAGTTTCTAAAGGACTATCCGGATAGTCCTCTTGCTCCTACGGCAAGAGAGGTATTGTGGGAGGTAGAAGAGAATTTGGCAAAAGGTGTTCGCATGAAAGGTGATTTTTATTACAAGAAGTCACGTTTTGAGGCGTCTTCCAAGAGATACGAAGAAGTTGTTCGCGATTACAAAAACTTTAGCGAGACCGATATCATTTTATACTTTTGGGCGGATTCATTGGAAAAGAAAGGAAATGTCGATCAAGCTGCTAGCATTTATGAAAGACTTGCCAGGGAATTTCCCTTCAGCCCGTACCATAAAAAGGCAATAGAAAAACTAACGGTTCTGGAGAGAGAAATACCACTAATTGATGAGGTTGCTGCGAAGCGCCATTTATCTAATATTAGACCTGAGGAAGGATTTTCATTCCTCGATCCAATTCGCAATGTTTGGAAAACTTTTAGTGGAGGTAAAGATATTTACGAAGTTGCTCGGCAAAGGGCTGAAGAAAGAGAAGAAGAACAGATTTCTGAAGGTAGAACGGGAGAGAATAACCAATAGTTATGTCTCGCTTGGTGCTTGCTGATGATAATCCAACAACTCAGAAAATGTTGGATCTTTCGCTTCAACCAGAGGGTTATGAGGTTGTACCATTTGCGGATGGGAAAAAGGCCCTTGAATATATTCTGGAAAATGAGGTTGATATAGTCCTGGCAAATATTTCGGTCCCTGGCTTGGACGGTTATTCCTTGTGTGCCCGACTAGCAGATAAAACTCGTGTCATTAAAGTTCCGGTAGTACTTCTCGTGGGTGCTCTTGATGAAATTCAAGAAAGTAAAGCATTAGAGAGTGGAAGCATAGCTGTTCTTAGAAAGCCATTTTCAACACATCAACTTCTCGATGTAGTTATGAAGGCCAGGAAACAAGTTTCTAAAAAACCCGAACTTGTTTCAAATCTTTTCGAGATACCCATCAATGAGTCCGAAGAAGCGCCACTTTTTTATTTGTCAATGGAGCAGCTTTGTAGTTCAGAAAATGTCTTAGAACATGAATACTTTAAGTCCTCGTTTAGTAGTGAGAACGCTCACATAGAGCTGGAAACAAAACGGATTAGATGACTAAGGAAATCAATGGGAAATTGCTCAAAGAGCCATCTAAATTTATCCTGAAACTAATTGAAAAGGCATATAGCGACCTCACGTGATATCTGTCTGGTGAACCAAGTCCACTCGAGCCTAGAAATGCCTAGACTGTTATAATCCATTCCTTTGCTCAAGAGTGTTGATTCATGATGGGTTTTTGTGGAAATTTAGTGTTGCTATGACTTCAGAGAGCCGAATCCCTAAAACCTATAATGGCCCTGAAGTTGAAAAAAAGTGGTCAGGTTATTGGTTGGAAAACCGTTTTTTCAAAGCAGACCCAGCTTCTAAAGGGCAACCCTATTCTATTGTGATGCCTCCTCCTAATGTTACAGGAGCACTCCACATGGGACATGCGTTGAACATGACGATCCAGGATATTTTGGTCCGGTGGAACCGTATGAAGGGATACAATGTTCTGTGGGTTCCTGGCACCGATCACGCCGGAATTGCCACACAGAATGTGGTAGAACGCCACATTGCCACGGAAGGACTTCGACGCCAGGATTTAGGACGCGATAAATTTGAAAAAATTGTTTGGAAGTGGAAGGAAGAATACGAAGCCCGAATTCTTAGACAAATTCGTCGTTTGGGTTGTTCTTGTGATTGGTCTCGGACTCGCTTTACCATGGACGAAGGTTTATCCAGTGCTGTTCGTGAAGTGTTTGTTCAACTTTATGAAGCGGGTCTTATCTACAGAGGAGAATATCTTGTAAACTGGTGTCTGCGTTGTTCTACAGCAATATCAGACCTGGAAGTAATTCACCGTTCTGTGCCTGGAAAACTGTGGCATATATGCTATCCATTAGTTGAAGGCAAGGATTTCATAGAGGTTGCTACGACTCGACCGGAAACCATGTTAGGTGACACTGCGGTTGCTGTTCATCCTGAAGATGTTCGCTACAAAAATTTGGTAGGGAAATTTGTGGTTTTGCCTCTTGTAAATAGACAAATACCGGTTGTTGCCGATTCTTTTGTAGATCGTGAATTCGGCACTGGTGCTGTTAAAGTAACACCTGGACACGACCCCAATGATTTTGAGGTGGGTCGTCGCCATCAACTTCCGATCCTACAGGTTATTGGTGAGGACGGAAGAATGACCTCTAAAGCTGGTTCCTACGAAGGTCTGGATAGATTTGAAGCAAGACAACAAGTGGTAAAAGATTTACTAAGGATGGATTCCATAAAGGGGATTGAAGATTGTGAGCATCAGGTAGGTCACTGTCAACGTTGTGAAACAATAGTCGAGCCCTTGGTTTCAAAACAGTGGTTTGTGAAAATTCAACCTCTGGTAAAACCAGCTATAGAGGTGGTGGAGAAGAATCAAACAGTTTTTTTCCCGAAAAGATATAAGAAAATTTATCTGAATTGGATGTATGGCATTCATGATTGGTGTGTAAGCCGCCAGTTATGGTGGGGTCACCGGATCCCTGCATGGTATTGCCTCAAATGTGATCAAGTTAGGGTGGAGCGCAAGCCCCCAATTTCTTGCAATAATTGTGGGCCGTCTGAATTTCGACAGGATGAAGATGTTCTGGATACTTGGTTTAGTTCTGGGTTGTGGCCGTTTTCCACGTTGGGATGGCCCCAGAAGACTTTCGAACAAAAAATCTACTATCCAACTAAGACTCTTGTCACGGGAGCTGACATCATTTTTTTCTGGATTGCCCGGATGATGATGCTCGGACTTCGATTCAAAAGAGCTGTTCCGTTTGAAGAAGTCCACATCACAGGTTTGGTCAAGGATGCAGATGGAAGAAAGATGTCCAAAACAGAGGGTAATGTAATTGACCCTCTTGAGATCATTGAGAAATATGGAGCTGATGCTGTTCGGTTTACACTCAGTATTTCTGCAGCTCCAGGAACCGACATTCCTTTCTCCGTCTCTCGCATGGCGGGCTATCGGTCATTCTGTAACAAGATTTGGAATGCTGGACGTTTTTTTCTGCTCAATATGAAGAACGCTAAACCATATAGGGATGACGAGATAGGTCCCCTGCTCGACAAAAAGTATTTAAAGCTCGAAGATCGATGGATTTTAGGTCGATTGCAAGAGGTAACTAAGAGTGTAGAAGACAATCTGGGCAAGTATAGATTTCATGAAGCTAGTAACACCCTCTATCATTTTTTTTGGGATGAACTTTGTGACTGGTACATTGAATTCATCAAAGTTAGCATGACCGAGGAAAATCTTGAGGATCGGAAGAAGATCTTCAGTATGCCTCTTTGTGTTCTGGATGCTTCGCTTCGTCTACTGCATCCATTCATGCCGTTCATAACAGAAGAGTTGTGGCAAAAACTACCTCATGAGGGTTCTACCATTGCTCTGGCAACTTTTCCAGAAGCGAGGGAGGACTGGATCGATCGAGAGGCACTAACAGCAATGGGAATGCTCCAAGACCTGATTTCAGAGATCCGAAGAATTCGGACTGAAAACCGAATTGATCCACGACACGAACTGCCATGCCAGCTTAGGACTAATGCTGAACACCGGAAGCTCTTAGAGCAACATCAACAGAAATTAGTCTCTTTAGCAAGATTACAGAAAATCATCATTGTCGATGAATTGCGGATCAGCGGTTTTCAGGTTCGAGGGCTCTCATCCCTGGGTGAGTTTTTGCTGCAATTAGATGAAGTGATAGATATAAAGAAAGAGCGAAATCGTCTCATGCGTCAGATTGAAAAAATTAAAACTGAGGTCAATGGGCTAGAACACCGTCTTAGTAATCCGACTTTTATCAAAAAGGCTCCTGCAGAAGTAGTGAGGGTAACTAAAGAACGTTTCCAGAAAGCGCAGCTCAAATTAACTAAACTTAAAGAGCAGTTGAATGGATTTTCTCAGTCTTGATCCCCTTCTTATAGGGGCACTTAAAGAAGATATAGGTCGCGGTGATATAACTACAGAAGCCATTTGCAAGGTCACTTCTAAATCAGTTCAGCGTGATTTTTGTGCTGTGGTTATCTGTAAAGAACCCATAGTAGTTGCTGGTTGGAATGTATTTGTCCGGGTGTTTCAACTCCTTGGTTTGGTGGACGTGATTTCAACTCCTGAGGAGGGCTGTTATTTTCCTTCAGGGGAAGTTGGAAGGCTACAGGCGGATCCTTTTCTTTTGCTCAAAGGTGAGCGAGTTGCCCTAAATTTATTTCAGAAAACATGTGGAATTGCAACAACCACTGCAAGACTGGTGAAAATGGTCGAGCACACTGGGGTACAATTATTGGATACACGCAAGACAACCCCGCTTTGGAGAGATATAGAGAAGTACGCCGTTCGCATTGGCGGGGGGAAAAATCATAGATATGGCCTAGATGATGCGATCCTCATTAAAGACAATCATATTGCGATTGCTGGAAGTGTAAAAGCAGCGATTGAGGCCTGTCGTTTTACCGCGCCTCATTTATGCCGTGTTGAGGTGGAGGTTTCCTCCTTAGACCAACTTGAAGAAGCCATAGTAGCAGGAGCCGAAGTAGTCTTGTTGGATAACATGTCTCCAAAGGAGGCTCGATATGCCGTTCAAAGAGCTTCCTCTCGATGCCAACTGGAAGCTTCTGGTGGAATTACAGAGGATAATGTAGTTGCTTATGCTGAAACAGGTGTTGACTTTATATCAATTGGTTCCCTAACACACTCAGTTCGATCCTGTGATGTCAGTATCGAGCTGAAGATTATAGAAGGCAATGCGAATTGAAAACCTGCCTGATGGAATGTTTCAAAAAGTTCACTTCCTGGAAGTGACTGATTCTACAAACGATTATCTAAAGCAGTTCGTAGAACAAGGAAAGCCACTAATTGCGCAGGCCGGTGAACAAAGAGCAGGCAGGGGAAGACAGAATCGTCAGTGGCTTTCGCCCAGGAATCAAGGGCGCTATATTTCTTTTCTTTTTTATCCACAGTGGTTTTCAGGACTTTCACCAATTTTAAATGCAGTCGGTGTTTTAGCCGTTCTCAAAAGTCTTCGTTCTTTGGTTCCGTCTGGCACATCTGTATATGCGAAACGTCCAAACGATGTCCTGATTGGCGGGAAAAAAGTTTCAGGAGTCCTGGTTGAACTGAGTACACTGGGAGTTAAGATTAAGTGGGCAATTGTGGGCATAGGAATCAACATATTCCAGGAAGAGTTTTCAGGGCTAGATCGCCCAAAGATTCCACCTACATCTTTGTTGCTGGAAGGGGGTAATCCGAAGAGTTTGGGCCAGGTAAGACAACCACTAATTCAAGCTTTTTCGGACTATCTACAGGAAGCGCAGGACGGAAAACGGTCTGCACTGGAACTGCAGTTCCAGAAGGAGTTAGATATTTCCGGTTGATAGACCTTTTTCTTAGAAAGAGTGGCTTTTGCCACGGCCAAAAAGAATGAAAAATGAAAATGATGAGGAACTAATGAGAGAAAAGTAAGTATTTTAGTTTTCAGTAATCGGTTTTGTCTACGTTCTTGAGCTAGTCGAGTATATCAAGTTGAAAATTAAGACTAGCTGCTCCATCTGGACCTCTGTGTAACTGTACATCTGCCTGGAAGACAGATCTCAGTATTTTAGTTGTGATCACGTTTTTTGGGGGACCTGATTTGACAAGCTTACCACTTTTCAAGATTGCCACTTCCTCACAGAAGGCATCGGCCAGTGTCAGATCATGCAGGACAACAAGAATAGTGGTCCCGTATTTTTCACTAAACTTCTTCAACATTCTAAAGATTTCAATCTGATGATTAATGTCAAGATGAGAGCTAGGCTCATCAAAAATCAGAACAGAGGGGTTTTGGGCTAATGCCCGCGCAATCAAAACTCGTTGGCGTTCTCCGCTAGAAAGTGCCGAAATTGATCTATCCCATAATGCTGAAATATTCGTGAGCTTACGGGCTCTTAAGGTCCACTCTAGGTCTCTACCGCGGAGACGTTGCAGTCTTCCTAGATAAGGATAGCGACCCATTTGAACCACTTCGGAAACACTAAACGGGAAAGTAAAGTAATTATCAGCGGGGATGACTGCTACTTGGCGGGAGAACTCTCGAGTTGTATATTCAGACAAGTCTATGCCGTTGAGTCGGATAGACCCGGTGGTTGGAGAATACAACCGACTCAGCAGTTGTACCAAGGTGCTTTTCCCACTGCCATTGGGTCCCAGGACACCTAATATTTCTCCTTTGTTGATTTCTAGGTTGATTCCATCTAAAGAGAATCCAGAAGGGTAAGAAAAGTTCACCTGGCAAAGTTCTAAATGTTTCATTACAAAAGTCTCATTTATTTGCTTAGTTTTTTACTAGGTCTTTCTTATGGAGTTTAATCATCCTTGATGGAGAGTTGGAACCTTAGGATCCCATTTTTTGTTAGTAATGACTTATCCTACTTAGTTTCCTTTTTTTAAGATATCGATCTGGAAATATTAATTAAGTTTTAGGGGTAGTTTTAGAATTCTCCGGCTCGATTACGGGTACGAAGTAAATAAACAAAGTAGGGCGATCCAACTAAGGCTGTGACTGCCCCAACAGGAATTTCAAGGGGTATATATACAGTACGCGCCAAAGCGTCGGCTAGAACCAGAAAAATAGCACCAGCTAAAGCAGATGCTGGGATTAACTTTTTGTGGTCCGGTCCGATAATCATTCGCATTAAGTGTGGAGTGATCAGGCCCACAAAACCAATCATTCCTGCCACTGCAACCGATGCAGCTACCATTGTGGAAGCAGTTACAAACAGAACCTTTTTTGAGACTTCTACAGGTAGACCGAGATGAAACGCAGCAGTGTCTCCTTGTGTCAGCAAATTCAAATCCCTTGACAGAATCCAGGACACGATAATTCCAGCTACGATGAGAAAAGAAGATATCCAAATTTTTAGGTTGTTACCTTCTGTAAGTGTGCCAAGGAGGAAGAAAAGTACGTTGTGATTTTCCCTGTGAAAGACGGAAAAGAAAACAAAAACCCAGGCGTTGAAAAACAGACTCACAACAACACCAGCTAGAATCAGTGTTTGCACAGGAGTCTTCCCCTGAGTCTGAGCAATTTTGTATACCAGAAGAATAGAGAACAATGCAAAAGCAAGAGCAAAAAAATAGACAGCGTAGGGACGAGAACGTAGTCCTACGAGTCCGGCGAGCATTACCCCGGCAGTTGCGGCACTAGAAGTACCAAGAATGAAAGGATCGGCAAGGGGATTCCTAAGGACGCCTTGTAGTACTGCACCCGCTGTGGCTAGTCCAAATCCGACTATAATGGCTAGAAAAACTCTTGGAAGCCTAATTTTTTGAATGATGTTCCAGTCCACTTCACCAACTGGACCAAGAAAAATACTGATACCCGAACAGACCACTAGTAATAAGGTTAGTAGCAGAATTTTTTCTCTGATGTGGAGGCTCTTCATAACTTTTTTAGTTTCTAGTTCATAGCATGATAACAGCTATATTTTCCAAGTTAGCATTTAGTCATCTTCCGAAATTCCAAACTGTCGAAAAATCAAATTTTGGAAGGATTGCATTCCATCTGCCAGTCTGTGATTTGCTCGGACAAGCAAACGGTGTTCAAATTGGTCAATAATTCGATGATTTTTTATGGCATCGATACTATCCCACCCAGGTCGCGATAAAATGTCTTCGGACGGAGAAACAAATGAAAGTATGATTTTGGGGTTGTTGCGAATGATCATTTCTTCAGAGACTCTAGGAGCTCGAAGATCTAAATCCCCAAAAATGTTGTCGGCGCCACTGATCGAAATGGCTTCGTTGGTAAAAGTAGGGCCTCCTATAGTCCAAGAAGGAACATCATTTTCAATATAGATGGTGGGTCTTCTAGGAAGTCTTTTTGCTCTTTTTCTGACCTTTGCAACCTTATGTTTCATGGAACTAACTAGAGAGAGTGCTTTGTCAGTTTTTTTCAGACTTCTTCCCACCGATTCAATTAGTAGATAAATCTCTTCGATAGAGAACGGAGAGCTAAATTCAACAACGGTTTGGCCTAAATCTCGAAGTTTTTGGCTACTATGGGAAGAATCTGATCGTTGGGTTAAAATCAAGTCCGGATCCAGTTTAAGTATCATCTCAAGGTTTGGTTGTATGAAGTCTCCTACTTGTGTTTTCAAGGTCGCAGAAGGTGGGTCATCACAATAGGTTGTGACTCCTACCACGTTATCTCCCAGACCGAGGGCGAAGATAATAGTGGTGATATGTGGCGCCAGAGAAATGATTTTCATCCCTGCATTGTTTGGGATACTGGCCACATGTTGTGACCGGAAAAACTGAGGAAAGACGAGGACAACTAATGTGATTGCAATTATAGCCAGGTATTTCCAAAGTCTATGCATGACAAATTCAGTGATAATCCCGTACTATCTGGGAGCAGTCAAGAAGTCGGTTATTGTCTCTGGTTTTTAACATTGTAATAAGTTAAACCAAACTGAACCACTTAAAGTGGTGTTCGACAACTGGTGTAAAATTGGGTCAAAATACTGTTGGACAGGGTAGTGGAGTCCCTCTTATCTGTTGTCAAATATTTACAGAGACCATCACATTCTAATCTAGGGGTCTCAAATGTGATCATGATACCCTTTTCATTCCTATGTCAAACCCGAGATTTAGCCGTGATCATGTTCTTGGGCAGATCGCCTGTTTGATACTGGGTGGGATTTTCCTTTTTGCCTCTTATGCAAAGCTGTTTGAACCAGGAAATTTCGTCGAACAGATTCATTTAGAGAAGCTGGATTTTTGGGTGCCAGCAACCCTCATAGCAGTTGCTGTGATATTTCTGGAAACGATTCTAGGAGTTTTTCTTCTGCTTGGAGTAACAAACCGCTTTGTTCTGACAGGGTCTGCCCTGCTAATTACCTTCTTTCTTTATTTGACGGGACGGAATTATTGGTTAGTTACTCGAGGTTTTCGTGATCCAGATTCTTCCTGTGGTTGTTTTGGGAGTCTCATCGAGCGAACGGCTGCGGAGGCCTTTTGGCAAGATCTAGTTTTGCTGGGGTTACCCATACTAATAGCAATTCGCCTTTTGCCTCGGGACTTCACTTTTCCACTGTGGCGTTCAATTATCGCTGTTGTGGGTTCATTAGCGGTTGCTTTGCTCATGGCGCGGTCACCTTCTCTGTTAGCGGCTGGAGATGCTTTGCGATTTGCACAGGAAGGTGACAGGGATGTGGCTCTTGTCTCGGTACCGGCTTCAGTGTTTTTAAACCAAGAAGAGGATAGTGATGCGAAGGTATATCTTTCAGAGACTAGAGCCAGTTTCGTGGTACTTTTCTCGAAACTCGGAAAGAGGGTTATTCTCGATCCACGTACGCGAGATGTCAATATCATCGGTTCTAGGGATTTACAGGTGGATTCTTCTGGTGACCTTAGGCTTTCGGTATCCCCTCAGCTCCAATCTGCAGGAAACTATGAGAGACTTAGCGATGGAATTTACTTTTCGGTGGAAGAAATGAAGGTCCGATTAGTTTTTCGTTAACTATTATTAAGATCTAAGTATACATTCCCCTCTGGGAATAGCCACTCTGCTGAAGCTTGATATTAGTGTTGACAAGTGATTGTTGTCTCCCTAAACTCAACTTTTAAAAACTTAAAATTGTCACGACCTGGATGTGTGGGAAGTCGGTGGAAATCCGACGCTGCCCTCGCAACTGTAATTAGTTCAAGACAGTTTGACCTTTATCACTGTGCGTACGGTGATTATTTAGGTGGACTGTTTAGGCCTGAGAGCCAGGAGACCGATCCGGTTGTGCCTCTTTGCTTCCGAAGGGGAAGCGAAAGGAGGGTGAATGACCCACCAAAGTGATACTTTGATTTCACTGGGAAATCTCGATCTGACCGGCTGATTCAGAGACGGGTTAGTGTATCTGTCTTTACTCTTTTCCTGGATGCTCTGGAGCATCTAAATTCTTAAACTAAGCCATCAAGTGATCGATTTTCGTGAAGACTAAAATTCTCTTTTTCTTGCTATTTTTTCTAACCGGAGCTGGAAAGCTCACTGCTGTGTCTGAAGAGGGCAGTCGTCAAAATAAAAAACCTGAAAATCAGAATTCTAAGGAAAAAGAAATGGGGAGCTCGGAAGAGCAAGTCTCCAAGATATTTGAGCCGCTTGAATTCGGCACTACGGTGACGGCAACCAGAAAGGCTGTTCCTATTAGCAATATCGGTTTTTCGATTAAGGTCATTGAACGGGAAACTATAGAGTCTCAGGGTGCTCACACACTTGCCCAGGTCTTAGAAACAGTTCCTGGTTTCAATGTTGTTCGTTCTGGATCGTATGGAGGGCCTACATCAGTCTTTGTGCGGGGAGGAGAGAGTGATTTTAACCTGGTTATGATAGATGGAGTACAAATTAATCAGCCAGGTGGTTCTCTTGATTTTTCTAACCTATCAACGACCAATGTGGAACGTATTGAGATTGTTCGAGGACCTGGCTCGGTTCTTTATGGAGCTGAGGCTGTCAGTTCAATAATTAACATTGTCACTACTCGTGGTGAGGGCAATCTCGGAGCAAATGTGAGGGTTGAAGGAGGAAGCTTCGATACCTATCGTTCTAGTGGTGGTCTTTCAGGAGGTACAGAAAATGTGGGTTATTCGTTGAGTGGATTTTATTCTGACACAGATGGATTTCTTCCATTCAACAGTGGCTATGAGCACAGTGAATTTTCGGGTCGACTCGATTTAAAGCTCTGGACTGGTGCGGGGATCAATACAATGATTAGGCATAGAGACTCAGAACAGCATTTCCCTACTGACTCTTCAGGAGATGTTGTTGATCCAAATGATTTTCGAGTAGGGCAAGACACGATTTATTCAATGCGGTTTAACCAGGTTTTTAACTCCCGTTACACTTCTACAATCCAGTACGGACACCATTTCATGAAAGCGACGGATTTCACTATAGCGGATGGAGTTAGGGATGATTTTGACTTTACGTTTGAGCGACAGAATGCTCGTAATTATTTTGATTGGCAAAATGATCTGATTTTGGGAGATCGTCATCTGTTAACAATGGGTTTGTCCTATGACAAAGAGGAATCTGGGACACATTTGGAGGAACGCCATAGTGTAGGTTTCTATGCTCAGGACCAGTTTTCTGTGAAAGAGAGATTTTTTTTTACGACTGGATTTCGCTTTGACAAAAATGATCGGTTTAAGGATTTTATTGCGGCTAATTTTTCAGCATCTTTCAGAATTCATCCTTATGCGCGTTTGAAGGCGAGTGTTGGAAATGGCTTTAGATCTCCTTCGTTTGATGAAATCTTGGGATTTCCTAACTTTGAGATTAAGGGAAATACGCAGCTAAAACCAGAACAAAATGTTGGCGTGGATGCAGGGGTAGATTTCTATTTTCCACTCCGTCCGAGTGGGGTTTCTGTCTCCGTTTTTCTTAATCATTTTTCTGACCTAATTGAGTTTTCTTTTGCGGTTCCAATCGGAAGCCCAAACTATTTGAATATCGAGAAGGCGAGGAGTCAAGGCGTGGAATTTGAAGCATTTCATGGGATATGGGCTGGGTTTAAACTGGGAGGGGGATATACCTTTACGGATACGAAAGTAACAGATTCAGGTTCTGCAGCTGGTGACAATTTCATAGAGGGTGAGAAGCTCCTTCGACGTCCCCGTCAAATGGGATTTGTGTACTTGTCTCGGTCTGGTAATCGACTATCTGGACGAATGGATTTTAAATTTAAGGGAAATCGGGAAGATCGAAAGTTTTTTCCCGATTTTACTAGTGCTAGGGTTGAGCTCCCTGGTTACCTCAAGATTGATTTTGGA
Source organism: uncultured Acidobacteriota bacterium (assembly GCA_964569605.1). GTDB lineage: Bacteria > Acidobacteriota > UBA6911 > RPQK01 > CBDAPI01 > CBDAPI01. The sequence continues at coordinate 2,869 of CAZMUJ010000022.1, read as the reverse complement.
TTGAGATTCTCGATTCTTCGATGGAACTCTCATAGAGATTTAGCAGTTACCGTACGGGGAGAAAATATTCTCAATGAGGAATATGAGGAAGTAGCAGGATTTGCCTCACCTGGAAGGAGGGTAATGGTTGGTTTAAGGTTGGGGTTTTAAGAATGTTGGATAACAATTCCTGTCTCCAGGATATCAAATCTAAAAGTTGGGATTCCAGCTGCTTGTGATTTATAAATCACAAGCAGCTGGAATCCCAAAAGCCCCACGTGCCTTAATGGCAGCCCGTATTATTGCGCGAGCAGTAACTTCGGCTGCAAGTGCCCCAACTAGTCCGACATTAGCCTCTATAGCTTTACCTGTTGAGAGTGTGAATATAGTGTCGCCATCTCCAGGGGTATGAACTGGATTAATGGCACGAGCAAATCCATCATGACTCATCTGTGCCACCTTGGTGAGCTGAGTCTTGTTCAATGCAGCATTGGTAGCAACTACCCCTAGGGTAGTGTTCTGGATTCCATGTTTCTTTGGATTTTCTCTGCCTTCTAGCAGTAGTCTCATGGTGTTGGCTAGTCTAAGTCCGTCTGGGGTCCTTGCTCCTGCTAGAAGTTTTCCGGTTTGGGGATCCTTGATGTCTCCTGCTGCATTCACAGCAACAAGAGCCGCGACGATCAGTTCTCCAACTTCTATAGAGGCAGAGCCGATGCCTGCCTTCATGGCATATTTCATTCCCATAATTTTACCAACTGTCGCGCCAGTTCCAGCACCAATGTTTCCCTCTTTGATAGGGCCAGAAGATGCTGCTTTACAGGCACGATAACCGGAAGCCTGATCTGGACGAATTTTAGGATTTCCAATTCCAAGGTCGTATAGAATTGCTGCGGGAACTATGGGTACAGGTCCATGGGGAGTACTATAGCCGAGATTCTTTTCCTCCAAATAACGAACTACTCCACTAGCCGCATCTAACCCAAAGGCACTACCTCCCGACAATAAAATGGCCTGGACCCTTTCTACACTGTTCACTGGCTTCAGCAAATCCGTCTCCCTAGTTCCAGGGGCAGAGCCACGGACCTCCACTCCAGCTGTAGCACCATTTTCTGCCAAAACCACGGTACAGCCCGTTCCTTGCAATGTATCGTGGCCGACCTGGATGCCAGAGATAGAAGTCAATCCACCCTCGTAATCAAGTGAGGAGCAGTTCGGGTCAATGAATAGAAATGGGGATAGTAGTCCAAGTCGATTAAATTCACGTCGGTTCAATTTGAAAAGAAGTGTTCTGGATTGCATTGATTTCTCCTATTTAAAATCAAATAGGGTCCTCTGTTTTTCGATCTGATCATCAACCGAAAACAGATGATATATAAGAACAAAAAGTATGCTGAAGCTGGAGGTTTTAAGTTTCAATCTAAATACTCCCGACCGAATTTTTCTATAGAAGCGATTTATAGACAGTATTGCTCTATCGAAATGGGCAAGTGGAGATATAAGCCGAATTCTGTCGCGCCTTAGGCGCGGGTGATCATTCATCTAGGAGCCGAGTTGCCCCGACTCTCGAGCGGCCTACCCGCTCCACTTCCGTCTAAGACGGATGAGCCGGGCACACTCGTTGGAGCCTATTTGGCCTTGCACCGTGTGGGGTTTACCCTGCCCCTGGTGTCACCACCAGGGCGGTGAGCTCTTACCTCGCCTTTTCACCCTTACCATCTTTATTATGGCGGTATCTTTTCTGTGGCACTTTCCGTAGAGTTTCCCCTCCTTCCCGTTAGGAAGCACACTGCCCTGTGGTGTTCGGACTTTCCTCCCCCCGGAGTCAGGTCCGGGCGGCGATCACCCTCTCTACTTGCCCAAAGACATTTTAACATGTACAGAGTCTTGTGCATCTCATCTACTGATTTATTGAACAAAAAAGTACCAGTCATCTCAATTCTAGATTAGGAATGATTCGAGTTCCGGTAGGATAAAATCTATAGTTATTTTTTCTTGATCTCCACAATTGATATTAATTGACTTCAGACAGGGTCAAGAGAAGAGTCTCCTTTTTCTTGAAAGGTTACCTTTTTTACAGTGGAATAAAAGGAGAGATTTTAAACTTGTCATGCGACCCTGGTTGTAGGAAATATTCGAGTCACTAACTGTGTTAATCGTGTAGTCAGGTCAAAACAGCTGACAGATCTATGTGTCCACTCAAAATCTAGACAAATTAAATTAGTCTCCAATAAAGGAAAAGACTTAAGCTTAAATAGCCGAGTATGGGATTGTACTCTCGATTCCTCCAGACACGTTTCCATGTGAATGAGGAATTTCCAGGACTTTCAGATGTAGGAAAGGGGCTTCCTGGGAAAAAAAGAGGAACTCTTTCCTTATAGCGCTGGTAGTCTTCCCCGTAGAGTGTGAGAAGCTCTTTTTCTTCAAGTTTCATAACCGGTCTGTAAACGAGAAAGAATAAAAAGAGGAAACAGACACATAGTCCTAATCTTGAGGAAGCTAAGGTAAATCCTACTCCTATTAAAAAAGATCCTAGGTAGAGGGGATTTCGAGTGAATTGGTAAGGACCTCCTACTGCTAATCTTTTCCACTTTTCAAGATGTCCTGCTGCCCAAATTCTTAGCCCTATACCCACCACTGCTACCAGGAGTCCTGCCACCAAACTGTAGGGGAGAGGGCGGCTGTAGAGTAGAAAGATCAGCCCGAAGAGAAATCCTGCCGGGACACGAATCCGCTGTACAGTCAAGTCATTTTTCCTCATTCAAGTACGGGTTGTAAGAGCTAAGCGCGTCCCAACCGCATCAAAAACGGTTTCTGGAAGGATGTCCATACAGATGAATTTGTTGCAGGTTCTCTTGTAGGAATTAGAGCATGGCAAATTGCGCTTTACAAC
>CAZMUJ010000021.1:0-9394 GCA_964569605.1 uncultured Acidobacteriota bacterium | reverse complement strand
GTGGATCCTACGCGGCCATTTACATCTCCTTGAGCTACTTTTTGTCCAGATTTCTCCATGATTTTAGAGAGATGACCTTATCTGGTACGATATCCATTAGGATGACGCAACTCTTCAGTGTTTCCGAATCCACCTTTCTTGCCAGAATATGAAACTCTACCACTTGCTGATGCCAGAACAGGCGTTCCTGTAGGGGCAGCAAAATCAATGCCTAGGTGAGGACGTCTTCGTTTGAGAATAGGATGATATCGACTGTAGCTAAAACCGGAGCTAACACGAGGACTAAATCGAAATGGGACCTTCAAAAAGGCTTTTTTAACTGAATTTCCCATCGCATCGTAATATTTCACCTTTTTACTTTTAGGTGAAACAAAGCGAAATGCAAAGAAGTTTTTTTTGCCGGTTGTGAACTGAATAGCATGGATATCGCCATATTTTATTAGCTTTCCATTTCGGTATTTCTTATCGACTATCAGCCTTAAGCGATCCCCTGACTGAATAGTTGTGAAGTCTACATCCCACTGTAAAATCCAAGATAATTCCATGACGAGCTTTGTTTTTTCCCCTAACTTTAGAAGAGTTGCCCAGAGAGATTCCTGAATCTGTGTAGAAATTTTTTCCGTTTTGACCTCAAATTCATATTTGTAACGATCAACGTCAAATCGATCACCATTCCGTTTAGACAACAGATATTCTTCATCGTTGATTTCGTAGCGGAAACTCTCCAACTTCCCGGTGTTACTAATTTCAATTGTATAATTGTTTCCAGTTCGAATACGGTTAAGATTGTAGATATTTCTAGACTGTTGGATTAATTCATGCACTACCTGAGTGGTGAGATTTTGACCGAGTAGAAGATTTTGGAGGTTTGAGTTCCGTGGAACGGTTCCCTTAACTATTCTAGCTGCCGGTTGGACAGAGTGGATTTTAGCCTTGGAATTAGATGTAATTTTAGAGCGTGGATTTTGCGAACTTGTTGTTGTCGAATCAGGAAAATATAGAATTGCTTTCAATATCATCAGAAGTCCGATGGGACCAATAACTAAAGCAATCCAGAAGTACTTACGTGACATTTTTATTTTGGGTGCGGATTTTAGCCAGTAATTGCTTTTCAATTGAGGCAGGCACAAGTCCAGCCACAGTCCCCTTAAGAAGGCACACTTCCTTGATAAGGCTTGAGCTTAAGTAGGAATACTCCAGGGAAGGAACCATGAATACGGTCTCAATGTCGTTGCTCAAATGGCGGTTCATCAGTGCCATCTGAAACTCGTAATCGTAGTCTGTAATGGCACGAATTCCGCGAAGTATAACTTTTACGTTCTGGACTAATGCAAAATCAACTAATAGTCCATCGAATGTTTGTACTTTGACATTTTTGAGAGAGATTGTGACGTCTCTTATCATTTCAATTCGTTCCTTAGTACTAAAAAGAGGATTTTTCCCAGCATTGGAAAGAACAGAGACTATTACTCGCTCAAAGATTCTTGATGCACGCTGAATTATGTCTAAGTGACCATTGGTGAGTGGGTCAAAGGAACCTGGATATAAAACGGTCACGGGGCTCATCTTTTTATTTTGAGGCATCTTAAGTTTTTCTTGAGTCTGTTTTTAAGGGCTCATCCTTAAGGTTTATTATCTCAGATAATGAGTTTATGTTTTAGCTGTAACCAAACATCGAACAATAGAAAGGAAGATAAGGTGAGCTGGAGAAACTAAAAATCAAGACCATTTCCTGTTACTCGTGGCGAATCTTTTCTTGAGCAAGCTTTAAGAAGAGAAGGTGACTGTCACCTGCCCGAAGGCGTCGGATCACTGTATACTGAGTCCCTGCAACTTCGTTGCCTACTTTCTTGTAGACTTCTAGCAACACTAAATGTTCCGGGCAAGGTTTTGCCAAATTTTTTGATATCGTCCGGAGCATTTCTCTATAAGGCATAAAATCGTATGGAGGGTCGAGAAAAACAAAGTCTATGTGGTGTCCGTAAAGCCTCCGGAAGAGTCGGAATATATCTGTGTTAAAGATTTCATAACCAGTTTCAATTTGGCACTTCTGAAGATTAGATCTCACCGTATTCAGAGCCTTAGGGTTATGGTCGTTAAATACAACAAGTTTTGCTCCTCTACTCAAGGCTTCTATTCCTATTGCTCCAGATCCAGAAAAAGCATCTACCCAGTGTGATCTCTCAACCTTTCGATCCAGAACATTGAAAAGAGCTTCTCTAAGCTGGCTAGTAGTAGGACGCACTTCTCTAGTGATCTTAGCTAGTTTTCGTCCTCTGTATTTCCCTCCAATGATTCTCAATAAGGGCTCTTTTTAACGAGGATTCTTGTTTTTTGCATAGTATTAAAAGTCCAAAAATCACTGTTGCTTTTTCAATGGGAGGTCGGACTCAACCAACATGAAACAATCCAAAACGTTTTTTCCATTTTTTTGAAAACTGTGCAAGATTTTTTGTCGGATTATTTGAAAACTCGCGGGTTAACCATTCGTCTGCATCGACCTGTGCCCGTTCTAACCAAATCTGATCCCTTACCAGATTAGCAAAATGGAATTGTGGAAGTCCTGATTGTTTAGTGCCCACAAAATCTCCTGGTCCTCGCAGCTCTAAGTCTTTTTCAGCGATCTGGAAACCGTCATTTGTTTTTTGGAGGATTCTAAGTCTTTCGCGGGCCTCACTAGAAATCCCTGATTCTGTTAACAGTACACAGTAACTATGTTTTTGTCCCCTTCCAATTCGTCCACGCAATTGGTGAAGTTGGGCAAGTCCAAATCTATTAGCATGTTCAATCACCATAAGGCTTGCATTCGGTACGTCTATTCCGACCTCTATCACAGTTGTGGAGACCAACACATCCACTTCACCATTTTTGAAACGACACATAATGTTGTCTTTTTCTTCTCCTGAAAGCCTCCCGTGAAGCAAGGCGACTTTAAGATTACAGAATAGGGTTTGACGAAGTTTTTTGGCCATTTCTGTGGCTGAACGTAGTTCTAGCTTATCGGACTCTTCTACTAAAGGAAACACTATGTAGCACTGCTGACCATTGATGATTTTTTTCTTAAGTACTTCGTACACGTGGCGACGATGAGACTCAGTCCTTATAACTGTTTGAATAGGTTGGCGCCCAGGAGGTAGTTCATCGATGATTGACAAGTCTAGATCTCCATATAGTGTTAGAGCTAGACTTCTAGGAATTGGAGTTGCCGTCATAACCAAAGTGTCTGGATTTTGACCTTTTTTCTGTAGTTGGGAGCGCTGGTAGACGCCGAATCGATGTTGTTCGTCAATGATAACTAAACCTAGTTTTTTAAAAAAAACCCCTTTTTGAAAGACTGAGTGAGTCCCAATAACAATTTGAATTTCTCCTTTTTCAATTTTCTTTAATACTTGTTGTCTTTTTTGACCTTTGACTCTGCGAGTTAGTAAAGCAATTGAGTAGCCCAAATCAGTAAGATATTGTGTCAATGTTTCATAATGTTGTTCAGCTAGAATTTCCGTTGGAGCCATTAATACGGCCTGCAATTTATTTTCAATTGCAATGATTATGGCTTGGACTGCCACAATAGTTTTTCCCGACCCCACATCTCCTTGTAGTAGTCGGCTCATCACTCTATTGCTTCCCAAATCTTCTGCAATTTCCTTTAAAACTTTCTTTTGGGCAGAGGTGGGATGGAAAGGAAGTATAGATTTAATGACATCGCGAATGTGAGGAGTAATCTTCAGTTTTCTTTTTTTTTGCATCTGGCTACGATTACTTCGGAGAATATTAAGTCCTCTCTGGAAATCAAAAAACTCTTCATAGGCTAACCTTTGTTGAGAGGGAGTCTTCCCAGCTTCAAGTTTCTTCATGAATAAGGACTTGTCTGAAGACACAGGTAGATCTGGGAAGTGGAGCTGGTTAAGAGATTCTTCAAAGGTTGGGAATCCATATCTGGATTGTAGCCATTCTGGTAGATCGTCTTCTAACACCCCTTTTAGTCCTTGCAGAACCAGAGAGACAATAGTTCGAATTTGTCGGGTTGTCATAGTTCCAGTTCGTCGATAAATAGGAACAATTCTTCCAATGTGAATAGAGTCCTCATGTTCCTCAGTTATGATTTCAAAGTGGGGATTAATCATTGAGACTCTATGGCTGTATCCATCAAGTCGAGGAACACCAAAAATAATAAGTTTTTGTCCCTTGTGAAATAGTCGTAAAAGATAGGGTTGATTGAAAAACTTGACGAGGATTGTTCCACTATCATCGGAAATCAGAAGTTCTAAAATTTTCATCTGTTTGTGTCGAGTTTTTCGCTCGGAAAATTTGAGAATAATTCCTTTTATAAGGAGTGGAGAACTGGGAAGGACCTCTGAGATAGGCAGAAAACTTGTTCGATCCTCGTACCGAAAGGGCTTGTAACGAAGTAAATCTGAGGTAGTTTGAATTCCAGACTTTCCTAAAAGTAAAGCACGTTGCTCACCTACACCCCTTACAAATCGAATTGGCGTGGTTAGAAGCATTGAGGAGTAGGATTTCATCTTTGAGTTTAATCTAAAAATAATGGCTGCGTTGGCACAAGTTAAATTGGGCAGCACTTAATTTTCACCTTTATTTCACCTTATTATAACTAGTTGGGTCACTCAGTGACAAATTTGGGGTCTTGATTTGATTAGACGTAGTGTGGAGAGACCTCCAATTCGAAACGATGTTATATTGTGTTAAATGAAAAACTGGACCTCTTGCTTGTTTTTTGGATCCCTTTTTCTAAGTATGACGAATTGTGCCAAAAAAATAGATAGTCAAGTGGTTAAAGCCATTCAAGCTTTTGATGGGATTTCTCTGAAAAAGGAACAAATTGAGATCCTCGAGACACGTGAATTAGGGGATACTCTTGTGGCTGAGATTCGGGTAAATACGGCAGTTAGACTCGTGAAAGAAAAAGGTAAGTGGCGGATAGCTGAAATTCGACTGGCTGATCGAAAATGGGAAAATGCTGACCACATTCTTATGTTGCTTGCAAAACAAAGGATGGAGGTGACTAGAATTCGTCTTGAGGAGCTTAATCAGGGGGTGCATCGTTACATAGACTCAGAAGGAAAAGTTCCTTCGGTCAGAACATCTAGGGAGCTTGTTGATTCTCTCTATCCCGAATTTGTAGACAACTTGGTTTGCTTGGATGCTTGGTCAAATCCCTTAATATACAAAGCTCTCTCTATTAGGGAATATCGTTTGATTTCTGTAGGCGCAGATGGAATTGAAGGAACCTCTGACGATATATCGCTGGAGAAACAGTATTGAATCGAAGAATAATAGACCTCCAATTAATAACCCCTGTTTTTATTTTGGGAATGTTTCTGAGCACATTTTCCCCTGGTTGTAGCACGACAACTGAACAGTTTATTTCTTGGCGAGTTGACTTCGATCAGGTACTAATCGATGGACGTCAGTCTGGAAAACCAATTCTCACCTATCTCTATACGGATAGTTGTACTTATTGTAAAGAAATGGAAGCTACTACTTTTCAAGACCCACTTTTATTCAAAGAGATGGGTGAAGATTATTTGTGGGTGAAATTAAATGCTGAGACGGATCCGATAGGCTCCAAGCTGCGTGAGAAGTTTTCGGTTTTCAGCTACCCAGTTATTTTGCTAACTGACTACGACGGTTCTGAAATAGATCGCCTCAGTGGCTACATCACGGCATCAAAATTCAAACAACGAATCGAGGGATTCTTAGAGGGAGAAGACACTTTCAAGGGGCTACAGGAAAGACTTAAGAAAGATGGAGGATCTTTATTGACACATTTCTCACTGGCCAAGAAATACATCGAACGAAGTCAATTTTTTCCGGCGGCAAAACATTTAATCCGGGTGATTGTAGAAGATCCAGAGAACCTGAAAGACAAGACGGACAAAAGTTATTATTTGTTAGCTAACACGTTGGTTTCTGGCGGGCATCCAGATGAGGCCTTAAATCAGTTGGAATCACTGTACAATCATTTCCCAGATAGTCCCATATTGCCAGAGGCTCTCATCCTTGAGAGTCAAATTCATGCCTTCAATAAGCGCCCTCAACAGGCTCGGAAGGTATTAGAGAATTTTCTGGAAAAATTTCCACAACACACCAATCGAGCTTGGGCTAAGCAGTTAATTAAAGAACTGAACCCTGTTCCTTTGTCAATGGCTCAAAGTCACTGAGAACAATTAGGGACTTGAATATAGATAATTTCATATATTTGGTTATTTCCGCAGAGATCCATTTCCGTAGACCACAAATTTTTTACTAGTGAGTTCATTTACTCCCATGGGACCGAAGGCGTGCAATTTGTCAGTACTAATGCCGATTTCAGCCCCCAGTCCAAATATCCCTCCATCAGCTAACCTGGCACTAGCGTTTACCATTACGGATGAGGAATCAACCTGTTGGATAAAATCTCGCGCAGCTTTGTAGGATTCTGTGACAATTACATCAGTGTGTTTTGATCCATAGTTCCATATGTGATGGATTGCAGACTCCAGATCTTTAACTACGCAAATATTACATTCTAGACCTAGATATTCTTTTCGGTAGTCTTTTTCAGAAGCTAATTGATCGACCTTGTATACGGAAGAAGTGTGAGAGCATCCTCTAATACGGACTCCTTTTTTCTTCAGCATAGATACAACCATTGGGATAAAGTTTTTAGCGATTTGGGAATCAATAAGTAGCGTTTCCATAGCATTGCAGGTACCAGGTCGTTGAACTTTAGCATTTAAAATAATCTCTAACGCCATTTCAAGATTTGCATCCCGATGAACAAAGGTGTGACAAATTCCTTCGAAGTGTTTGATTACTGGGATTCTGGATTCTTTGGCTACACGCTGAATAAGTTTTTTCCCGCCTCGGGGAATGATGACATCGACAAAATCATCCATACGCAAAAGCTCTCCAACTGCTTTGCGATCTCTGGTTTGAATCAATTGTATAGAATCTGAAGGGACCTTGGCTTGGGTAAAAGCTTTTCGAATACACTTTTCGATAGCCAAGTTTGAAAAGAGCGCTTCTGAACCGCCTCTTAATATTGCTGCATTTCCCGCCTTGAAGCACAATGCTGAGGCATCTGCGGTCACATTTGGTCTCGATTCGTAGATGATCCCGATGACGCCCAAGGGAATTCTCATCTGTCCGACTTCTAATCCTCCTGGGCGAGTCCACTGTGACACAACTTCACCAATTGGATCATTTGCATCTGCAATCTTTGTGATACTTTTTACCATTGAATCGACTCGTTCTTTAGTTAGTTCAAGTCGATCCAACATAGGCATCGTCAGACCATTTTGTTTTCCAGATTTCAGGTCTTTCTTGTTTTCCTTTCTTATAAAGGCAGATGTATCGTGTAAAACGCCAGCAAGTTGAAGCAATGCATTTGTTTTGATTTCAGGTTTGAGACAACGTATCTTACAAGCAGCAGAACGTGCTCGGATAGCGATATCTAGAACATGGGAACGGACATCTAAGTTTTTTCTTTTCATAGTTCTTTTTTCCCACTGAAGACTAGCATGTCGTCGCGGTGAATGACTGCATATCCCTGCCTATGACCAAGGATTTGAGAAATTTCTGAGCTCTTTTTTCCTTGAATTGATCTTAATTCCTTCGCAGAAAAACGAACTAATCCTCGCGCAATAGGCTCTGAGTGTATCCCTATGACATGGATTACATCTCCTTTTTCAAAATCCCCGCTAACCTTTGTTACCCCAGAAGGGAGTAGACTGTTTCCTCCATTGCAGAGAGCTTCTTCGGCTCCCGTATCAATGGAAATTTCTCCATCAGCTAGGGTTTTTCTGGCGGCAATCCACCGTTTTCTTGCAGAGAGTTTTTTCCCCCGTGGTTGGAACCATGTTCCGTTGGCTTTTCCAGAAAGAATACGAAGAATGATGTTTTCATTATTGCCATTGCATATATGGGTTAGAATTCCGGTTTCAGAAGCCAATGAAATAGCACGAAGTTTGCTTGTCATTCCACCCAGTCCAAATCGACTTCCTGTTTCTTCATCAACTTTTAAATCAAGATTCTTATTTTTGGGGACAAGGGGGATTCTTTGGGCACCAGGCTCATCGGGTGGACGATCATATAGCCCATCCACGTCAGTCATAAGAATGAGTAGATCAGCACCAATTTTACCAGCAACTAAAGCTGATAGTTCATCGTTATCTCCAAACTTTAGCTCATCTACAGAGACAGTATCATTTTCATTGATAATAGGAACCACATCCCAACGCAAAAGGGTTTCAAGCGTGTTTCGTGTGTTCAGGTACAGATCGCGGCTGTCAAAAGTATCTCTTGTTAGAAGCATTTGAGCTACTGTCTGGTCATGACGTCCAAACGCCTGTTCATATTGATGCATAAGGCGTGACTGGCCGATTGCAGCCAAACCCTGTCTTTTGCTTAATTCTTCTGGTGGCTCACGTAAACCCAGCATGAAGGCCCCTGCTCCAACAGCACCAGATGAAACGAGAATTAATTCCTTTTTCTGTTTTTTTGCCTGTCCAAATTGGTATGCAAGATGATCTATCAGTTTTAGATTTAGACCCTGATCCATCCCTTCTAAGAGGTGGGTTCCAACTTTGACCACTATTCGGTTTACTTGCGAAAGATGTTGCCTGACAAAATCCATATCTTCCCTATGAGTTCTATCTATTGTGCCATTTTTAAAATGTCAATGATGCGCGCTTCAATTAAGATTTACTTTTTATGTGAACTACTTTGGGATCGATTAGTAAAAATTATCGTAGATCACCGTTTCCATAAAGCGATGATATTGGCTAGCCTATTTTAACTGGAAAGCCGAATAGGTAAAAGGTAGTTAGAATAGACAAACTATCTCTATTATTTAACTTAAAATCTTATCCATTTGATTCAAATTTAGAAAGACAACAGACAGTTAAAAAGTTTTTGAATTTGTTTCTAAGGATATCAATATTTTTCAAATGGATTTTTTCATTCTGGAATCTAGGGCTTGAAATTGAGAGAATTAAAATATGGCTTTTATCCATAGTTCTCCCAAAAAATACGACGTTATTGTAATTGGATCAGGTGCAGGTGGCGGAACTGCTGTTCGGGTTCTCACAGGGAAGGGAATAGATGTAGCTCTTCTAGAGGCTGGTCCTATGTTAAATCCACTCCGTGACTTTAAAGTGCATGCTTGGCCCTACGATGTTCCGCACCGCGGGGCCGGGGAGAGAGCAGAGAAATATTTTGGTGGCGGACAGCCCTTTGGGTATTTCTCAGCTACTTTTGGAGACTGGGAGCTAGAAGGTGAACCCTACACAGTGGCTGACGGAAGCCAGTTCAGATGGTTTCGCTCCAGAGTATTAGGTGGACGGACCAACCATTACGGGCGTATGTCTTTTCGATTTAGTGATTACGATTTTAA
>CAZMUJ010000020.1:0-1830 GCA_964569605.1 uncultured Acidobacteriota bacterium | reverse complement strand
AATTCCAAATTGTCATTGGACCCGAAAGATATCAGTGAAACATTTAAATACTTATTATTATTAAAATCTGGCAGAGGCATGACTGATGATATAGACCACCTTGGAAATAGACGAGTAAGAACTGTTGGTGAGCTTATCGAGGAACGCTTTTTTGTAGGCGTTGAAAGATTATCAAGGACAATTAAAGAAAAGATGAACTACAATGTGGTTGATGATTTGAAGCCAGTTGACGTGGTCATTCCAAAAAGTGTTACTTCTGTTGTTAAGGAATTCTTTGCTACTGGCCAACTGTCCCAATTCATGGACCAAACGAATCCTTTGTCTGAAATTACACATAAAAGACGATTAAGTGCTTTGGGACCCGGAGGTCTAACAAGAGAAAGGGCTGGTTTCGAAGTAAGAGATGTCCATTCTTCCCACTATGGAAGAATTTGTCCTATAGAAACCCCAGAGGGGCCAAATATTGGATTGATTTCCAGCTTAAGTACTTATGCTAAAATTAGCGACCATGGGTTTATTTTGACGCCATATCGAGAGGTATCTAACGGCATTGTAACGAACAAGATTAAGTTTCTAAATGCTCTAGAAGAGGAAGACTTTGTAATTGCTCAAGCAAGTGCTGTCTTAAATGAAGACAATTCATTTACAAACGATTTGGTTTCGGCGAGGAAGGAGGGCGATTTTGCAGTTGTTCCACGGGACGAGATTCAATTGATGGATGTTTCCCCGGCACAGTTGGTTTCTGTATCGGCGTCCTTAATACCTTTCCTTGAACATGACGATGCGAATAGAGCATTGATGGGGTCTAATATGCAAAGACAGGCTGTACCACTTTTAAGAGCCTCATCCCCCTTGGTTGGAACAGGTTTTGAGAAAAATATTTCACGAGATTCGGGTGTCAACGTTGTGGCAAGGAATTCTGGTGTAGTTGATTATGTGGATTCTGCCAAGATTGTTATAAAGAGAGACAAGCCTTCCCAGGATGGAGAACTCTCTGATATCTATGATTTAGTTAAATTTGAAAGATCTAACCAGAACACTTGTTGGAACCAAAAACCTATAGTAAAAAAAGGAAAAAGCGTTAGTCCGGGAGACATAATTGCCGATGGCCCTTCTACTGAATATGGAGAGTTGGCATTGGGCAAGAACGTTACAGTAGCCTTTATGCCTTGGGGTGGATATAACTTCGAAGATGCAATTTTGATTAGCGAGAAGTTGTCGAAGAAGGACACCTTTACTTCATTGCATATAGAAGAATTTGAATGTATTTCACGAGAAACAAAGCTGGGCAAAGAGGAAATAACGAGAGATATACCAAACGTGAACGAGGATCACTTAGGGGATTTAGACAAGGACGGAGTAATACGTATTGGAGCAGAAGTTCAATCTAACGATATTTTAGTCGGAAAAATCTCTCCAAAAGGAGAAACTCAATTGTCACCAGAAGAAAGACTTCTGAGGGCAATCTTTGGCGATAAAGCAGGAGATGTTAAGGATACATCCTTAAGGGTCCCCCCCGGAGTAAATGGCATAGTTTTAGACATTAAAACGTTGGTATCACGAATTGGAGATAAGCAAGATAAATCCAGATCTGGTTCTCCTGAAGTTGTCGAGTTGGAGAACGAAAGGAATCAAGAGATAGATATAATAAAAAATGAAGCAAGATCAAATTTAAAAGCAGTTTTTGTTGATAAGGTACCACATAATGATATCAGGGCAGGTAGAAAAATTGTATTAAAGAAGGGCTTGCCAATCGAACCATTAAAATTTGACCTTGTCCCCTTTGAGCAAATTACGACGATTGAATTTAATGAGAAAAAAGACCATATG
>CAZMUJ010000019.1:0-2764 GCA_964569605.1 uncultured Acidobacteriota bacterium | reverse complement strand
TAACTATGGTGGGAAGCTGGCCGAGACCGGAGTCAGTATTACATGCTCTGTCCCTTAAACAAAGGGGTCATCTTTCAGAAAACGAATTCGATTTAATCGCTGACCAGGCTGTTTTGGAGGTGCTTTCACTGCAGGAGAAGGCAGGTCTGGACATTGTGACAGATGGTGAACAAAGAAGGGATAATTTTTATTCTTTCGTAGCCGAGAAATTGCATGGAGTTCGCTTGATCACATTGTCAGAGATGCTCGATCTAGTTGAAGATAGAGCAGGATTTGAACGAATTCTTCAACATCTCGATGTGCCCGCCTATGCAATCAGTAATCCGACCTGTGTGGGTAAAATCTCTCGTCGAGTTCCTTTGGCAGTTATGGAGCTGCAATTTTTAAAAAAACACACGGGGCGTTTCATCAAAATACCATTGCCGGGTCCCTATCTCTTGACTCGGTCTATGTTTGTTGAGGGCTTAACGCAAGAGTTTTATTCATCAAAGGAAGATTTAGCTGAGGATGTAGTCCAAATTTTGAGGACAGAAATTAAAGAACTGATTCAAGCTGGAGCGGACTTCATACAGTTAGATGAACCAGTTTTGACCGAACTGGTGTTCACTCAAGGGCAAACTCGTACCTTTATGTGTGCTGCTTTGGCAGCGAGTAGAGATCCTGCCCACGAGTTGGAATTTGCTCTCGCTCTTGTTAATCGTGTTACGGAAGGTTTTAAAAATGTTCGTCTAGGTTTGCACATTTGTCGTGGAAATTGGAGTAGAAATGAAAGGACTCTACTGCGGGGAAATTATTACCCTTTGACTTCTTATCTTAAAAAAGTGAACGTGCGCCAGTTGGTATTGGAGTATGCAACAGAGAGAGCGGGAGATTTAGTGCCTTTTCAAGACAAGGAATTAGGGCTCGGAGTTGTCAACCCGAGAACATCTCGTGTTGAGAGTGAAGAGGAGATCGCAAGATTAATTAGAGGTGCCTTAGAGTGGTATGTCCCACAATCTTTGTTCGTAAACCCCGATTGTGGTTTTGGCACTTTTTCTAACCGCCCCATAAATAGTTCTCGCATTGCTTTTGCAAAGCTAAAGACAATGGTCTCTGCAGTCCGCTCACTGAGAGAAATTATTTAGGGGAAGTGTTTTATTTTTCAAGTTTGGTAAGTATTTAGGAATAGAAAACTGTTGTTGTTCAATAGATTAACTAGCTAGCACTCGTCTTAAGACTACTACATTAATTGGTTTCTAGGAGAAGAGGCCCTGAAATCTAAAAGATTTTTTCAAGAATCCGAAAGCATTATCTTAACAGGGGCTACGGGGTTTATAGGAGGGCATCTTCTACGGTATTTTGTGTCTCAGGGTTGCAAAGTGGTGGCCCTGGGCAGACGACCACCTGTATCAATTAGAGATCCACTAATTAAATCTGTTTCTTGGGCCTTGGGAAGCTGTCCCCGAGGAGAAGTATTTCAGCAATGTAAGACTTTGATCCATTGTGCCAACGCCCCATATTCACCGCAGTGCCCAAATGCTGATGAGCTAAATATTGAGGGATCAAAAAGGCTTTTTGAGACAGCACGTAAAAATGGTATAGATCAGATCATTTTTCTTTCGTCTCTATCTGCCCAACCTCATATTCGATCCCATTATGCCAAATCTAAGTTGATGGTAGAAGGTTTCCTAGATAAGGACCGAGATGTGATCTTGAGGTTGGGACTAGTGCTTGGGCCGGGAGGGATTGCCAAAAAAATACAGACCCTTTTGAGCAAGACTCGAGTGGTTCCATTAATGGATGGTGGATGTCAACCGGTTTGGATAATTCACGTTGAAGATTTGTGTGGTGTTGTGGTGTCTTTGTTGCGGAAGAAAAGATATGGCATGTTGCAGGTTGGCCATTCTCAAAGACTCTCTATGGCCGAGTTGAACCGATCATTGGCAAAATCTTTGCGAAGAAGAGTCTACTTTTTTACTATTCCTTTTTGGCTCCTTTACCCACTTTTAAAGCTTACTGAGCAAATGAGCATTAAGCTTCCCTTCACAACCGAAAACATTCTTGGACTGCGTGGTGCTAGATGTTTAAACCTTGATAGTGATATGGAGAAGATTGGGTTTCATGTTCGATCCCTTGATGCTCTCTTGGAAAGCGGAGTTATTGAGGAATGGATTCCCAAGCAAAATTATAGAAAATTAGGATTCTTGGACATTTTGAGGCCATGTGAGAAAGACCTGCTTAAATATTCCCTAAGGGAGACAGATTGGAAACAATTCAATCGATTCCAACCCCTTAACAATGGTCCTGTAGTTGGGTTTTTAATATTGGCAGGGATAGGTTTAGTGGGGGTGATGATCTCCCCAGTTCGAGCAGTTATTCGATTGTTAAAAGGGGATGGCTGAATGTCATGATATTTGATGTCCTTGTGATAGGTTCGGGACCGGCAGGAGTTCAGACGTTGGCTGGTTTTGCGGGGAAGCGACTTCTCTTAGGTCTGATTGATCCTGGCAAGGTGGAAACCCAATATTCTAAACTGATTCCAGATAAGAATTTTTCTGAGATCCGTCGAAGTTGTAGACTCCAACGGCGGTTTTTCCTAGGTGACAAATTAGAAGCTCTCAAGGATTGGGGAACACGGCTTGCTGCCCAGATGACCCCCCCCCGGCAGTATCTTCTCGAGGGAACGCGAGAGAATTTCCCGTTTCGCTCCCAAACATTTAACTATTTTCAGACTCTAGCACAGGGAGGGCTGGGCTCTGGATGGGGAGCGGGTGTTTGCACTTTC
>CAZMUJ010000018.1:0-2832 GCA_964569605.1 uncultured Acidobacteriota bacterium | reverse complement strand
AGGCGAGCCATATAAACAGCTGTCATACCAGCAACCACCAAGCCTACTACCCAAATCAGATAATTTTGACTTTCAAAGACCTTCCAAAGAATTTCATCCTTGGAAAAAAAGCCTGCCAAAGGAGGCAATCCAGCTATGGCTAAGGTTCCTATAGCCATAGTCCAGAAAGTTACCGGTATGTGTTTTCGTAATCCCCCCATCTTTTCCATATTCTGTTCATGATGCATCGAATAAATAACTGAACCTGCACCTAGAAAAAGGAGGGCTTTGAAAAACGCATGAGTAAAAACATGAAAGATAGCGGCAAAAAAGGCTCCCACACCAAGAGCAGCAAACATATAGCCTAGCTGACTGACTGTGGAATAAGCTAGGACTCGTTTTATATCAGTTTGAAAGAGTCCAATCGAAGCAGCCAAAAAGGCGGTGAAAATACCGACCATGGCGATAATGAACATAACATCTGGTGCACGACTGTATATAGCTGCTGACCTCGCCACCATGTAGACGCCTGCAGTTACCATAGTAGCTGCATGAATGAGAGCGCTTACTGGTGTAGGACCTTCCATAGCATCCGGAAGCCAAACATAAAGTGGTGCCTGGGCACTTTTCCCACAAGCACCAACGAAAAGAAGTAACGAGATCCAGCTTAATACTCCCCAGGCCAACTCTGGATCAGGAAACATTGTCTCTAGCTTTTCGAATAACTCTGTGAAATCGAGGGTCCCAAAAACTGAGAAAAGTAAGAAAATCCCCAATATGAATCCGAAATCACCAATACGGTTAACCACAAAAGCTTTCTTCGCCGCATCACCAGCGCTTTTCTTATGGCTATAGTAGCCAATAAGAAGATATGAACAGAGACCTACACCCTCCCACCCTACAAAAAGGCCTAAATAATTGTTTGAGAGGACCAGAGTCAACATCATAAACATGAATAGATTCAAATAGGAGAAAAAGCGCCAGAAGCCAGCCTCATCGTCCCACATATATCCAATGGAATAAATGTGAATAAGAAACCCAATGCCAGTGATAAACAGAATGAAAATGGAAGAAAGGGGGTCTAGCTGATATCCCCAACTAACATTAAGAGCAATCGATTCTCCTGCTGACGTTTGGATCACATTTCCGTTTATCCAATTAAATAGATCCACTTCAAATACACGATGCTCATGGTCCAAGCCCACAAGCTCAAGGAAACACCATGCAGAAGCCAAAAAGGCGAGTCCTACTGCACCACAAGCGACCCAGTAAACCACTGAACGGGACAACACCTGTCCGGAATGACATTGGCGCCAAAGGCCCATGATTCCGATCACCATAAACCCTGCTAGAGGAAGAATTGGGATAATCCAGAAATTTGAAAGCATGAGAAAATCTGCCGATTCTGACGGGATCAGATCACCACTTCATCTGATCGACTTCGTCGATGTTGATCGTCTCCTTATTTCTAAAGAGTGCTATGACAATCCCCAGTCCCACCGCGGCCTCAGCAACTGCAATTGTTATCACAAACAAAGCGAAAACCTGACCGTCCAGGGCCTGATGCTGTTCCGAGAATGCAACCAGATTGAGTGTAACTGCATTCAACATCAACTCAATAGACATGAAAATAATTATGATATTACGGCGGGTCAAAACCCCTATAACACCAATTGTGAAAACCAGAGCACTCAGAACCAGATAATGGCTTGTGGCAATCATACTTGGTAACCTAACGCAGTTCTTTCCTTGCCATAACAACAGCACCAATCATCGCAACCAAGAGCAAAACCGAGACAATCTCAAAAGGAAGCAAGTAT
The DNA here is from genome assembly GCA_964569605.1 of uncultured Acidobacteriota bacterium. Lineage (GTDB taxonomy): Bacteria > Acidobacteriota > UBA6911 > RPQK01 > CBDAPI01 > CBDAPI01. The sequence goes on along the minus strand of CAZMUJ010000018.1, from coordinate 1,033 downwards.
TCGGTATACAAGAGTACTCCAACAGATTCTGTATTTTGAGAACGACCTTCAATCAAAGCAGAAGAAGGTAAAGTATCGAAGATCATCCGCCCACGCAGTATTATGTACACCAACTCAACAGTCAGAACAACGCCTAACACTACTCCCGCTTTCCACTGGCGGCTAGCCTTCCTTTCCTTTTCCACTCGCTCGACATTAACGAGAAGAATCACAAAGAGAAACAGGACCATGATTCCACCAACGTAGACAAGAACTTGCACTGCTCCAACAAACTCAGCTCTCATCAGGAAAAAAAGTCCCGCTATCGAGAGCAGAGCCGAAATCAAATAAACAGCGCTTCGAACAGGATTCCGAGCGGTCACTGTTAGAACAGAAAACCCGACTAAGACTACGGCTAAGGAATAGAAAAGAAATGTTTCCATGTTGGATTGTCTACCAGTAGTTTCTACCCTCTCCAGAAGCTGTTCGCTCCCAACCTTTTTCCAGTCGTGTGCGGTCCCAGAGCATACTTTTTCGGTCATAGGTAGCTAATTCGAAGTCCTGCGTCAACTCAACCGCATTGGTTGGGCAAACTTCCTGACAAAGACCGCAAAAAAGACATCGGGATGTATCAAAAGTATAGGTAGTAAGAACTTTTTTCTTGCTCTCAGGATCCCTTTGGGCTCCAACAACGATTAAATCCTCGGGACATATTTGAGCACAAAGGTCACAAGCGATACATAGTGTTTCTCCTGTCTCAGGATCATTATTTAAACGAGGAGCTCCTTTGTATCGCTCTGCTAATTTCGCTTTTTCTGTTGGATATTGCTCTGTATAAACAGGCTTGTATGTGTATCGAAACGTGAGCCATAAGCCCTTTAAAAGATCGAAAAATAGGATTTTTTTAAGTAACTGCATAATCCCCTTCTCTAATCGTCTATTATCATACTCAAATCCATAGAAGGACCAAACTCGCCGTCACCATAATATTGGCTAAGGCAATTGGAAGAAAAATCTTCCAACCATATTGCATCAGCTGATCGAAGCGAAAGCG
>CAZMUJ010000017.1:0-16714 GCA_964569605.1 uncultured Acidobacteriota bacterium | reverse complement strand
AGCAGCAGCAATCAACGAACCTGCAGAAAGTGCCACGCGGCGATGAAACTGGCGGCGGTGAAGGGTGCTAGATTTTTTCGAGGCTGGTTTCATGAAGAAGGCTCCTGAACATGTTCATGGCTGACAAGTGAGTTCTATTCTAGTCATTGCCAGCCGGACTTTTCAACAGGAAGGTTAGCAGTACTAGAGAAAATGAGAGTCGATTTCTTTGAGTACGTTTCATTTTCAACCTATAAAAAATGGGCACAACTATTTTTTAAAAAACCCGATCACATTATAGGTTTGTTTTTAAATACAACTATAAACAAAGCAGTCAAATGTTTGAGAATTCCTTTTAGGCGTTTATAGCGAAAATTAATCCTAGCAGCCAGGAATATGAAGGACAAACCGGTCTAAGTAAAGAAGGCGATGGATGCTTTCGCCGCCTCTACCAAGATAAAAATCCACCTCAATAGCAAATATTTAAGCTCGGTAATTCACTTAGAAAACAGCTTTACAAACTATGAATTTTAATCACTGAGGCTACGCATTTGTTCTGCAATATCAACTCCAACCAAATCACTCCATGCAGCCAGTAATTGATTTGTAATTTTCCCAGGTTGGCCGTCACCGATTAACCTGCTGTCTGCTTTAGTGACTGGTACCATTGAGAAGGGGGTACTTACCAAAAAAGCTTCGTCAGCAGTATATAAATCATATGGATGAATATCTTCTCTAGAAAATGGGATTTCCATGTTTTTTGCCAATTCGATGACAGTTGCACGTGATACACCCTGTAAGATTGATTTATCTCCAGGTGTTTTCAGTATCCCATCGCTGACTATGAAAAAATTATACCCAACTCCCTCAGCAAGTAAGCCTTGACTATCGAGCCATAATGCGTATGAATCAGGATCAACATCAGCAGCTTCCATGTCTGCTAATACAAATGCGAGTCGATTATAATGTTTAATCCTTGGATCTAGTGTGTCTGGTGTAAAGCTACGTGTTTTGGTAATAACAACATGGACACCTGTAGTGAATGCGTCGGCGTAACTGGAGAATGGTATTGGATCTATCCAAATGATAACGTTTGGTATTAAGTCATCCTTTACTCTGATTCCAGGACCTTCACCACGAGTGATGAATTGGGTAACGGTATAGTCACCACTAATTTTCCTAATTCCTTCATTGCGCCTGACTAATTCTTTAGTCAATCCATACATCTCATCAATAGAAATACATGGATTGATTCGAGTGTACTTTAGTGACCTATATAATCTATCTAAATGATCCTGTAGGCGAAAAATTTTTCCATTAAATGTTCGTTCTGTATCAAATACAGAGTCACCATATCGTAAGCCACGGTCCATCATACTTATCTTTGCATCACTTCGAGGTATGAATTCACCATTAAACCAAATCAGATAGTCCATGATTATCCTAATTATTACGCTTATAGCACATCATTTCAGCACCTTAAATGTTAGATTACTCAGCTCCATATACTTCCCGCAATAGTAGATCACCTCAAAAACATTATTGCCAAATTAGAATTGCACTCCAACACACTCTAATTTTCAATACCAACAACAAAAACGGGTGGCCAATGCCCCTAAAAAACGTTAACCTTTTACTCAGAGTTTTTCTGTTCTTCCAAAACTTTAACTGAAGTACTCTATTAGCTAGACTAAAAGTCGAAGCTATTTCTAACAAAACGAGCCTCATTCAATGCCTAACAACTACACAACCGCCCCAGTCCCTTCCAAAAAATGGCCAGCAGGGATTTCATACATCATTGGAAATGAAGCAGCCGAACGATTCAGTTTCTATGGAATGAAAGGCATCCTTGTAGTGTTTATGACAGCGCATCTGCTTAATTCCCAAGGCCAAGCGGATCACATGTCCGAAGCAGAAGCGAAAGTGTGGTTTCATTTATTTACCTCTGCTGTCTACTTCACACCACTACTGGGTGGATTACTCTCTGACATATTCCTTGGAAAGTATCGCACGATCATCTTGTTGTCCTTGGTATATTGCCTTGGCCACTTCATGCTTGCGATCGATGACACAAGATTTGGCTTGGGCATTGGGTTGGGGTGGATTGCAGTTGGGGCGGGGGGGATCAAGCCGTGTGTTTCAGCACATGTTGGTGATCAGTTTGGAAAGACTAACCAGCCCCTACTTGAGAAAGCGTTTAGTTGGTTCTACTTTGCAATCAATCTTGGTGCTGCAATATCAACGATTCTTACTCCAATTCTTCTGAAACATTACGGTCCCGGTTGGGCATTTGGTGTACCCGGCGGATTGATGGTTCTTGCAACCATCGTTTTCTGGATGGGTCGTTGGAAGTTTGTACATATTCCTCCCGGTGGGATCAAATGGGTGCGAGAAACGTTCAGCCATGAGGGGATCTCCATTCTCGCAAAACTGGGAATCATCTTCTGTTTCGTCGCGATGTTCTGGGCACTCTTTGATCAGACAGGTTCTGCATGGGTTTTGCAATCACTACATATGGATCGTGTTGTCTTTGGCTATGAACTGCTCCCTTCCCAAATACAAGCAGTGAATCCAATCCTTGTTTTGACGATGATTCCACTGTTCTACTACGGGATCTATCCTTGGATGAAACGTAATCTCTTTGAGATGACACCACTGCGACGTATGGCAATTGGTTTCTTCATTTGCATCCCCGCGTTCGCAGTCCCATCATTAATCGAAACAAAAATCGCAGCAGGCATGACTCCCCATATTTCGTGGCAGTTCCTTTCATATCTCATCATGACTGCAGCGGAAATTTTGATTTCGATTACTTGCCTTGAGTTTGCATACACGCAAGCACCCAAAACAATGAAGTCGATCGTGATGGGCTGTTTTCTTGCATCAGTAACGCTTGGCAACTTGTTTACTGCAGGTGTCAATATTGTAATCCAAAACGATGATGGTACAGTCACTCTTTCAGGTGCAAATTACTATTGGTTTTTCACAGCGGCAATTGCGGTCACTGCGGTTCTATTCCTTCTTGTCTTGAAGTTCTATATTCCCAAGGAATACGTACAGGACGAATCGGCTTCCAAGTAACAGTCGTTTACATTGAAAAAGTACCCCTAAGAAAAGGGTCCTCTAATTCAAGGGTTGGGTGGTGATGTACGTATGAGGATTTCCAAGGTTTCATCGCCTGTATCTATATACAGATGAAATGACTGAGGAAATGAACCTAGAACTTATAAACTAAACTCAGGAGCGTTGCTGTATCGTTTCTGAGAATGTCGATAGCCGTTGGTTTGGACTTATGATCAAAATGGAATTCGACCTTCAAGTTCACTCCCTCAATTATATTGACTGATATGGCGGTAACAAAATGGTACAACGCATTATCCAGATCCGTAGTTCTCCAGAGACCGCTAATTTTTTCAGTCAGTCGGGCCGTTTCAGAGATCTGGAACTCCAACTCCTGATTGACATTTAGAGATGGGATAGCATCAACCTCTAATCCCATGTTCTTTTCCCAGATCGCACCGCCTCCGCTGCCAATGTTGAACTGGAACCGATCCGTTGACAAAGCCCTGTAGCCCACACCAGCACTTGGGTTAAGGAGATAGGTGATTGCTTTGATCGGATCTCTTTGATAATCAAAGGATCCAAAAAGAAAAACCTTTTGGGACAACTTATAGTCATCCCGAAAGTAGAACCTAACTCTGTCCTTGTTGACTACATCGTTTACTTTAGCTCGAATGTAGAGTGCCCCTAATTTGATCAAACTCCTTTTTTGGGGGTCGCGCACCAAATCAAAGGAGAAGTTGAGATTTGTAGTGTTGGTGTTCCCAGTAATCATTGACAGGCCAGCGCCAACAGCCCCATCCCAGATTTTAAGAGATTTTTGTGGCGGATTGTTCGCTAATACAAAAGACGAGAAACTGGTTCCCCACAGTAGCAGTGTTATCCACAACAGAGTTTTTTTCATGCTTCTACCTTGGTTGGTCTAATTCCTCGATCGATTCTTTGTTTTCGTGAATACAAACAGTACATTTCTGATCCATATTTGTGAGAGAGATTATAGTGTTATGACACGACATGTTATGGAAATGTATCAGAGCTGGATTTTGATCGGGAAAATACTGGAGGTGGTGGCTATTGGTTTGCGAGAGGGACCACGGAACAACAATCAGGGTAAACTGAAAGGATTCAGGAGGACTTGATCCTTTTTGCTAGGAAGAACCTAAGTCTTCATAAATTAACTAATTAAAAGAATTACGCATATTTAGGGTTCTCTAGATTGCAAAAAAAGAGTTTATTTCCCCGCATTACCTGAGTTGTCTCTGTCAGATTAGCGGTCTAATGTGATTAGATGTAGCGGTGTATTTGAAAACATCTGCCCTAATCTTGGCACTTGTGGTGACTGCCAATTGCAGCTCCAGAGGTGAATATGGGACAGGTGTTCAGGCAATCTGGGGCTTGAATAACCTCCGAGATGTCATCGCTCACAGTCAAAACGTGGTGATCCCCATTATGGAGTGCCGTTTTGACGGTTTCGCTCCCGACCTCAGGAGCGAATATCGCGCGTCCTCCGCACTGCGTACTGAGCCAAAAGGCCGGATTATCGCAACTGTTCCCAACGCAGGTACGTACTACCCTGGATTTATTTTCTACGATAGCGATGGAAACGAGCAAATTGAAGTCTCATTGGATGGATCGCGGAAGGGCGTAGCGGTAGCAAAAACCGATAATAATCGACAATATCTCTTCTTTCTGGATCAACCGGTAACTTTCCGCGGCGGTGAACAGATTGAACTGCTCGCGTTGACAAATACAGGCGCTTATCGCACTGAGGATATCCTGCTGTTGAAAGAGAAACCTTTGCCAAGGCGGATCGACTACATAGTCGACGAGGTTCACGCACAGCCGGAGATATTCGCCAACAGCGTAAGCGCAACTCTGACATGGATCACCAGCTGGCCTGTAGCCTGCAAGGTGGAATGGCGTGGCGGCTCGAACTTGGGTCAGCACCAATTGGTGGAAGTCTCACCCACAAACAATCATCGCGTTATCCTGCCGGATCTCGAGCCGCAACAGGACTACCAATTTCGGATTGTGGCAAACACTCGGGAAGAGAAAATTCTTGTCACTGACTGGCAGAGCTTCAACACACATCCCATTGATCCTATCAGTGGAACGTCAATAAAAGACTCCCTCGAATTACAGATAGGCAAAGGGACGTTGGTAACGACCGGGGTTCCATTTCCCAGAGGAGCACTTGGCTCAAGTGAGCAGCTTCGATTGGTGGACGGAGTCGGAGCTGAAATGCCTCTCCAGGTAATCGTGAAGGCCCGCTGGGAGGACGGCAGCATCAAGTGGGCTTTACTGGACACTCAAGTTACGAGTGCGCACGTGGTTCCCTATACCCTGGAGTTTGGAACGAATATCAAACGAAGCGATCCTAAAACTAAGCTAGAGATCACTGAGAACTCCAGTGGCGTGACGGTAAATACAGGTCCTCTCAAGCTCCGGTTTTCAAGGGAGAACTCCGGATTGTTTGAGGCCTTATGGTTTAAAGAAAAGGAACTTATGACTCCCGAGAAACCTGCGGCCATCTACTTAACAGGAACTGACGGAACGGTTTACGATACCCTCGCGCCACCTGAGAAACTGGTGGTTGAAGAGAACGGACCGTTACGAGCTGTGATAAGGGTGAGCGGAAAACATCATGCACCAGATGGCCGCACTCTATTCTCCTACACAATGAGGGTACACGCCTACGCTGGGCAACCGTACCTCCGCGTGCAGCACTCTTTTGGAAACGACGAGGGAAAAAACGAATTTACGCTGATTAAAAATCTAACTATGCGACTGTCTTTAGCAGCGGTGGGCCAACCGCAATGGTCAATGGAAGGACGATCTGGAAAACTGCGTGACGGCGAGAAGGCCGAGTTGCATCAACACACCGATAACTACTACTCACTAATCCCTGCCTCGGCTTCGGGGAGGCGAGCTTCTGGATGGGCAAAATGGAGCGACGGAGCCCATGACGTTACCTTAGTTCTGAGGAACTTTTGGCAAAACTACCCGAAGGACCTAGTAGTGAGCTCTCAAGGAATCGAGCTTGGCATTTGCCCAACGCTAAAGAAAAACGAATATGCGGAAGCCCAAGGAACCGTCGATGAGCACCGTCTCTATTACTACCTTCAGGATGGCTTCTATAAGTTTCGGCAAGGTGTCACAAAAACACACGACATCTGGCTCGAGGTTCAAGAGTCAGGAAGTGGAAAAGCGGCAACGGTTCTTTCTCAACATTCCCCGTTCATCGCTTCGGCATCAGCAGAGTGGTACGCGGCGAGTAACGCTTTCAATGTTCTGGCAGTTCCGAAACAAACTGGCATCTTGGGACAATATGACACCTCGTTCGAACGCAGCTTCAAGCGTTACTTGAACAACCGAGAGACCAACCGCGAGTATGGCATGTTGAATTTTGGGGATTGGTGGGGAGAACGAGGAATTAACTGGGGCAACAGCGAGTACGACACTCAACACGCGTTTCTGCTCCAGTTCCTGCGTAAAGGCGATCCTCGCTACTTCCAAGCGGCCGAGGAAATGGAATGGCACAACCGTGACATAGACACCGTCAACTACCACGCCGATAGGTCTCGAATCGGGGGAGTCTACCAACACTGTATCGGCCACACAGGCCACTATTACTCGGAAAGTCCGGTACCGGAAAAGGGAACCCCGTCAGGCCGCATGTCTGTCAGCCATGCTTTCGTGGAAGGTCACCTGGACTATTACTTTCTAACTGGTGATCGGTCCTCTTTCGAGACAGCGATGAAAATATCAGACTGGACCAATGGCCACCAGATGAGGAACTACGATTTCACAAACTGTCGCGATGCTGGTTGGAATCTGATCTTGACCCTGGCAGCGTATAACGCAACTCTAGATCGTTTCTACCTAAATGCTGCCAAAATCATCGTCGAACGAGTGCTAGAGCGTCAGACTACTGACGGTGGCTGGAAACGACAAATGGTGGGTGATCACTGTTACTGCAAACCCAAACACCACGGTAACGCTGGTTTCATGGTGGCGGTGTTGTTGACCGGACTGAAGAACTACCACCAGATCACCGGCGACAGGAGCGTGGCCGATTCGATAGTGAGGGGTGCCCGTTTTGTGATTCACGACATGTGGGTTCCGGAGGTGAAAGGATTCCGATATACGTCTTGTCCCAAGAGTGTATCTGGTGGGGTTAGCCCTTCCAGGTCTAACTTTTTGCTCTTCGATGGTATCGTGTACGCCCACCAGCTATCCAACGATCCGACAATCCGACGTGTTTTGCTAGAAGGTACTCCGGGTGCAATTCAGGAGATGGCAACTATTGGGGCCATCGTGGTGTCCGATGACGGAAAAGAACCCGCTCCAGGTATCGTGGGAAAGGAATTCACTCAGTACACTCGTGTGGCACCTCATTTCATCGGCTATCTGGCTCAACTGGCTGAAGAACAGCCATGATAGGAGAATTCAAGAACTACCAAAATAATTACAGATCGAAAAAATTGGAAAGACAACTCGTCTGTCTCTCAGGAGATATCTGGAGAAATGGAACGGAACCCCACACTTCGGAGGGGTATGAGCCACTATCCCGGTCTGAGTGTCGACAAGGCCAGGGGGAGAAGGCTTGGTAGGGCCGTTCTGTCGATAAGAGGCCTACTAGTAGCCAATCACAGCGCCGTCTTTTCGCATCTCCGACCCACCATGATACACACCCTGCACGGGGTCCCACCTAATAGCCTGATAACCACCATATGCACCAGATACGACTTGAACTTCGTGTCCACGGGCCTGAAGACCTTCCCGAACTTTCTGAGAAACGCCACTTTCCACAAGAATTACACCAAGACTGGTTTTAACTCCAGTAAGGCTACTTGTTGGCTGGCTATTTCCAGCGTGCCGATAGCGAGCAGCATCCCCTGCTTCTTGAACATTCATCTTGAAGTCAATAATATTACAGAGAATTTGGACGTGCCCTTGAGGCTGAAAAGCTCCTCCCATCACTCCAAAACTAAGAAACGGCTGTCCATCTTTCGTAACGAAAGCTGGGATAATTGTATGGAATGGACGCTTTCCCCGGACATATGCATTTGGGTGTTCCGGATCTAAGCTAAACAACGCACCTCGGTTTTGAAGAACAAAACCAGTGCCGTCTGCCACTAAACCACTTCCCATTCCCAGATAGTTACTTTGAATAAGCGATACCATTAACCCGGATGAGTCAGCCACCGTCAAATAAACTGTGTCTCCTAACTCTGGGAGCGTGCCAGGACTATAGACCTTTGCCCTCTCATGATCGATCTTGATTCGACGTGTCTTTGCATATTCTTTCGAGATCAGCCACTCCACTGGAATATCGGAAAACCTGGGATCTGCGTAGTAGCGGGCCCGATCTTCGAAAGCCAATTTTTTAGCTTCAACCTGAAGGTGAAGAAAATCCACACTGTTGTGCCCAAGACTCTGGAGATCAAAACCTTCTAGAATATTAAGCATCTGCAGAGCAGCCAAACCCTGGCTGTTGGGTGGCAATTCGTAAACCCTATAGCCTCGATAGTCTGTCGAAAGAGGCTCGACCCACTCTGCTTCAAAGCTGTTTAAATCACTGATCCTTAGCCTCAATCCTACCTTTCGAGCGTAGGTATCAATCGTTTGGGCAATAGCTCCTCGATAGAAGGCATCTCTCCCACCCGCAGCTATGGTACGCAGGGTTTGGGCCAAGTCTTGATTCCTGAAAACCTCGCCTTCCAGGGGCATGCGACCATTGTGTAGGAATGTCTTCTGGAAGTTTTCAAACTCGGGAATCAAATGAATCTCTTCTTTATACTTCCTCAAATTAAATGCCATATCACGTGCGACCACCTGAGTCACAGCAAACCCAGACTCAGCGTATTCAATAGCGGGCTGAAGCAGAGTGTCCATGGAAAGCTTTCCAAAACGTTCGTGGAGCTTGTACCAGCCCGCAACGGCACCGGGAACTGTTACGGAAAATGGTCCGTAGGAGGGGACATTCGAAAGTCCTATTTTGTTCAATTCAGTTAGCATGTCTCGGAAGGTTAATCCTTTCGGAGCTGGCCCACTGGCATTAAGTCCAAACAGCTTTCTATCAGCCGGACTCCAAACTAAGGCGAACAAATCTCCCCCAATACCACAGCCAGTGGGTTCCATTAGCCCGAGCGTGGAATTGGCTGCAATGGCAGCATCAACAGCCGTTCCGCCTTGCTTTAGAATGTCAATAGCTACTTGTGACGCTAACGGATGACTAGTGGCTGCGATTCCCTGCCGAGCTAAAACTGGACTACGTGTAGCAAAAGATGCTCCAGTAACTCGGTCACCCCTACCAGACTGACTAAATCCATTTGTTGACATGACAAAACAAATTAAAACAAGTGACCTACAAAAATTCAGTTGCATGCAAATATTTTACTACTCTAAGCCATATTTGTGAGTGAATTATAGTGTCATGACACGACATGTTACAGAAGCGTGTCAAACATGGTTATTTCAGATTCGGTCAGTTTTTAGGATGACAAACCGTTCCGAATGCTTGAAAATAGTTCAGAACTTAACGTATAAACAGAAACCCACTTTGGATGAGGACAACTGATGGAAGAAAAACGTTGGGACACCCCCCCAGATATGCAAATTGATGTCAATAAAAACTACCAGGTGACCATAACAACCACCCGAGGGAATATTGAACTAGAGCTTTACCAAGAACATGCTCCTCGAACCGTTAATAATTTTATTTTCTTGGCCCGAGAGCAGTTCTACAATGGTATTTGTTTCCATCGCGTTATCAACAATTTCATGATTCAAGGCGGAGATCCTACCGGAACTGGTACTGGTGGCCCAGGATACCAGTTTGAAGATGAATTAGAAGGCAATCCGCTCACTCACGAGCGATGTGTGATCTCAATGGCAAATGCCGGTCCTAACACCAATGGAAGCCAATTCTTCATCACTCATTCTCCCCAGCCCCACCTTGATGGAAAACATACTGTATTTGGCAAGGTCGTAAAAGGACATGAAATTGTAAATTCCATTCAGCAGGGCGACGTAATGGATCTAGTAGAGATTGTCGAAAACTAAATGGATATGCGGCACCAAGAGATTCTAATCGTGAGAGATGTTAAAAGGACTTTCCTCAGTCCTTTTGCCGTCCTCCTAATCCTTTGAACCTGCCACTGAAGTTAAAACCCGGTAATTAATTCAGAATTGGGAGCCACAGCGGCTCCTTAACCAGGAAATCAAATTTCTGAATTTCCTGAATTGCCTTGAGTACTACATCCGATCGACAAGTATTCAGAGAAACAACAAAAGGGAGTTCCGACTTTGACAATCCCGATTCTTGCAGTACCGCATCAATGTTTACCTTGTTCTGGACGAAAATGTTTGCAAGCTGTGCAATGATGCCCGGTTGGTCCTTGACGAAAAAACGAACATAGTGAGGTGATAAGAAGTAAGGTATTGTCTCGCAAAATGTAGCTAATGGGATCTGGCTGGCTGGCAGCACTGGAACTCGAAAGATAGATAAGAGATCGGACACTACCGCCACAGCTGTGGGTTCTCCGCCAGCTCCAAAACCGGAAAAAGCGGTTTCTCCCGAAAACTCTCCCGCCGCCACCACAAGATTCTGGTTGTTCTGAATCCGAGCCAATGTAGACGATAGTGGAACTAGAGCTGGTAGAACTGAGGCCTCCACTTTTCTCCCAACAATCTTAGCCCGAGAGACTTGACGAATAGTGCATCCGAGACGATTGGAGTATGTAAAGTCAATCGGTTCAATTGGGGCAATACTCCTGACGGGTATCTCACTAACTGAGAGCTGGCGTCCAAAGCCAACCCAGGATAAAATAGCCAGCTTAGCCTGGGAGTCCCAGCCCTCAACATCAGCAGATGGATCTACCTCAGCAAAACCAAGCTGCTGAGCTTTGCCAAGAGCTGTATTGAATGAAACCCCTTTGGACTCTATTTGGGTGAGGATGTAATTGCACGTACCATTTAAGATTCCAAGGATTTGATACAAGCGATCTCCGGAAATACCCTCCTTGAGACCTCTAATCACTGGAATACCTCCTGCGACAGCCGCCTCAAAAAGGAGTTGCTGCCCAGATCTATGAGCCACTTGAATAAGATCTATTCCGTACTCGGAAATAACCTGCTTATTCGCGGTAACGACTGATTTCCCGGCTTCTAATGCACGCTGAATCCACTGCTTGGCAGGGGTGAGGCCTCCAATCAGTTCGACAACTACATCGACATCCGAGGCAAGAACTTCCTCTATCTCTTGGGTCCAAACGACTTCAGATGAAATCCAATCAGCTTTCTTGCGAGCTATGTCTCGGTTGTAAATATGCGTGAGCCTCAACTGAGAGTGCGCAGAGGACACCAGTATGCGTGCAGCTGCCTGTCCCACCGTCCCAAAACCCAGAATCGCAATACTAAGTGGCTGTCCAGATGAACCGATATTATCTTCCTTGTTATTTGCTAACATGTGAGTGTATTAAAACATGATTTTTGTAAAAGGGTAAAAAGTTAATACCCTTTTCAGAAAAAAATTGATGACCACAAATCGTGCAATAACCCTTTCGATAATTTGGAGTCCTGGAACTTTTCCTTACCCTCAAAAACTTAGCCCTAGTTTAAGATATGACGGATTTTCTTTCCATCACTTTGGAGCGGTTATTTTGGCCAATTTTTTCTAGGTAGGATTCGAGTAATTCATTGGCTTCGACCGGGTTTGCTCTTGCTGATGATACCGAGCTTCCAGGGCAACCAGGAATACCCACGATTTATATCGGCCTTCAGGATGCCCTGGATAAGCCAACTACCCCCTTTCGGATCGTATTCCATTTTTTCGTCGTAGCCTGTACGTATTGCCTCGCCGTGAGAAACCATTTCCGTCCACTTTTGCTTGTCGACAAGGTATCTGAGCTGTTTTCCGGTTGCGTAGCTATCGGTTACATTTTCCCAAGGGCCAACAAGGTTCTCTGCTGTCGCAAGCCCAAACGAACGCATCCCTTCCCGGTTCAGTTCGTAGATCATGTGGTATTCATTCCGACCTTTTACTTTGTATATGTGTGTAGCTTCGGTAACACCACTAAACACGTTCTTGGCCTCGCTCCAACCACCTGGGAATTCGTCAAGACTTGTCGTCCTCACCATGATGACGCTTTGGTTCTGCGTATAGAAACAATAAGCCTTTGTATTGTCACAGATGATCCAAAAGTCTATCCACTTCCACTTCGTTTCCTTTTGGATGAGCGGTCTTGCCTTGGTCCAGGATTCTGGATTTGAGATCGTAGTCGTGGGGGAATCGGCCGGTTGGTACCTGTGGAGGCCACTTTTTTTCGAGTCGAGGTTTTGAAAAATCAAGTACCATTTGCCCTGAGGTCGATAGTATAGAACCTGTGGCGCGCAGCCGTACCGGCTATTATTTCCCCTGATCATCTTCAGTTCGTGTCTCGGTGCCGATTGTAGACCCAACAGGCTCTTTGCGGACACGTAACCGGTTGTAGAGTTCTCTGTGCTCCGCGCGGTGAAGAACACGTGCCACATATCCTCGAAGTACACGATCGACGGATCCTTAACCGCTATCTCGCTGAAGGTGCCGGTCGGACCGGAAGACAGAACGGGATCACCGAGTATCCATGTGTTTTCCACCGCACCTCCTCCTGCATTTCCTGATACAGGAAACATCAAGAGTGCAAGAAACATAACCATCGACACAAATGACCGTTCCATCGGTACTTCCATTTTTCGGAGAACGCTTTCACTCTTAAGCTACCGGCCTCAACGCGGACCGGCTTTCGGATACATTCTACCGTGGACCATTGAAATTAACATAGACGTCTTGACCCACAAAAAACGCCCGACAAAAGAGTAAATTGTTCACACAAGAAAAGCTACTGGTTACAATCAAAGGAGCGACGAGAATTGTTATCGGGCAAGTCCAAAAGATGCTTGTCAACCCGTTTTTTACCGAAAACAAACGGGACACCCTGGCACCTCGCTGTTAAAGAATCTTGTCCGTTTCTGAGGATGATTCGATTTCTGCAATCCAATTCGAAAATCTATCACCTAAAATTCTTCGTAGAACTGACAACTTCCAGTCAACAAGTCTATCACCGAATATCTTGCGGCTTAACCATAATCTCCAGCGGATTAACCTTCGGACCACCAAAGGAATCTTGCCTCCTCACAAATTGGGCATAATCATCTCCATATCTCAATATAGTGCCATATAGGGCCATACCGCTTAGGAATATTGAGCCAAAAGACAGCATAAAAAGGCTATCTAATCAAAGGCGGTTTTCAAATCACTTAGGGTTGACTCTCTAGAGCCCCGCTTACTTTTCCCTAGAGGGTCCTGCTTCCAAGAACAACATAAGACTTACTAGATCCCTTCTTGTCATAGGATCTAACAGACCTTCAGGCATAAGAGACTCAGTTGACGGTTGTCTTCCCTTAATTTTGTTTTTGGGTAGGTTAAGTAACTCCCCGGAAGCAGTGATCAGGGTCAAAGTTGTATTATTTTCTCCCGCCAACATTCCTGTTACTGTAACTCCATCTAGCATTTGGACACTTAATGCTGTGTATTGATCGGAGATCACCCTCGAAGGGAACATTATAGATTCCAATATTTCGCGCCGTCGAAAACGGCTGACAACCGTAGAAAGATCAGGACCGCCACCGCGACCTTCGGTCCCAAAAACATGACAGTTGACACATTTTGAAAGATAAAACACCTTACGTCCGCGCTCCACATTAGCTCTCAAAAGTCCCAATCCGTCGAAGAATTCAGCAACTTGTTCATAACCCATAGGGTCATATTCGAGATAGTTGCTGAGTTCTTCAAAACTCATGTTTGCGAGTCTGATATCGTTGTTCCCAGTTGTTTCAGGGTCGTAGTCCTCATCCTCCTCCAGGTAGGAGGCGAGTAGAGATGTCCGAGTATCTAGAAACGTTTCCCTCATTTGCTGAGCCTGGTGTAGTTCTGAGGGTGTGAGTAGCTTAAGGGTGGCATCCCACAGGTTTTGAAGAAATCCTTCCATGCTGGCTGATCCCCGAAAGTTCCAGGCACGTTGGAACCAGTCCAGGAGGCGTAGTCGTTCGGAAGCACTCCATCCTCTATAAACTGTTCTCAGGCAATAGACGACATGGATCTGATCCTCTTGGGAGAGGTCTTGTTCGAGGTAGGACAGGCCCTTCTTAGTTATGCCTTTTGTTTCGAGAAAGGACAGCAAAACTAGTATCTCCCGGTTAACTCTCAAATCGGAGTGAGGAAACTGAATAAGTAGGCGCTTGCCTATGTCGGAGGCAGATTGTCCACCGGATCGGTCACGTGGGTCCCTGATCAAACCTAGCTGTAGAAGGCGAAGATAGTCCAATAGGTCATCCGAATTTAGTCTTTCGAGATGGATTTCCTCCAATTGACTGAAAAGAATCTCGGCCTGATGGGAACTCTTCATTTCCTGGGTATAAGCTAGAAGAAACTCCATTGCTAAACGTACATTTTCATTTGGATTGTTAACTAAATTTTCTTCCAAATCTTCGGATGAAATTCTACGCAAAACCTGTCTGCAGCTATATCGGACGAATCGGTCTTTATTTTGGAGGCAAGCTCTGAGACCGGTCATCAAATCAGGTTTGTTCTCCAACAAGATGCCTGGGGATAATCCGGCTCTTATAAGAGATTCAGCAGCACGACGTATTACAACTGGATCCGAGTCAATCAGTACCTCTGTTAAAAGCGTAGAAACGTCATCCCAGGAAAACGTTCCCAAAAGGAAAATAGCAGCAGCCCTGATCTGGGAGTTCCTATTTTTTACTAGACCGGCCAAAAACTTTTCATCCGGTTTTGGTCCGTGGATTTGAAGAATCTCTAGCGCCTGTAAGCGAATTTCTACAGATCTTTTTGGATTTTGGATTACTTCCCGGAGCAGAGTTTCCCATTCTGCACCTATGGTTTCTTTGAAATTTCTGATTTGAAAACGTCCCCAGGCAGAACGAGGCATTGGTTGGTTAAGAGTCTTCTCCAGTTCTAGGTTTTCTGAGAAGGGGGTCCCATCAAAGATTACTCGATAAATTCCTCCGGTAGTGCTCCGCCCACCCGTGGCAAAGTAGAGGAAACCATCCGGCCCAACATCCAGATCGGTAACATTGAGAGGTTCACCATGAACGAAATCAACAGTTGGACCGGTCAAACTGGCACCATCGGAATGTGGGAATAGCACTCTTATACGGCCTCGGGACCAGTCCCCCATAAAAAGAGCTCCTCTATATTTTTTAGGGTAGACATGATGCTGATAGAAAGCGATACCAACCGGAGAACCTCGTCCGGTTTCGTCGATGCTAGGAAGAGTATC
The DNA here is from genome assembly GCA_964569605.1 of uncultured Acidobacteriota bacterium. Taxonomy (GTDB): domain Bacteria; phylum Acidobacteriota; class UBA6911; order RPQK01; family CBDAPI01; genus CBDAPI01. The sequence continues at coordinate 1,328 of CAZMUJ010000017.1, read as the reverse complement.
CATGTAGTAGGAAGGAAATTTACTAGAACCAGTTCTCCAACCGTAATCCCCTCCCGGAATTACATGCAGAACACGGATTTCCCTGTACCATGGGAGCCCAAAATCCCACTCCATATCCGATTCAAAGGTGAGGATTTCCCCCGAGCTATCAATGGCTAAATCAAATGGATTTCGAAATCCTCCGGCAATCTGTTCCCAATCGCGCTTGGACAAATCAAAACGATGTAAAGTTCCTCCTGGCGCCTGGATATGATTTGCATGTCCTCTTGGATCTAGGTAGCGTGGAAGCAGATGATCCTCTCGAAGTCCTCGAGAGGCGGAGAGCGTATCCAAATCGACATCGGGAGAGGAGTGGTTTCCAAAAAGAACATAGAGGAAACCATCCGGCCCCAACTCAATCTCATGGGGTCCATGTTCGGAGATTTTTCCTGCGGAGGGAGTTATCAGTTCGATGGCATCACTTTGATCGTCTCCATTGGTATCTCTGAGTAAATAGAGTCCAGTTCCCTCAGGACCATTGGCATGCACAAGCAACTCGCCAGGTTCTAAAAACTCCATCCCGTGTGCTGTTTCAATTTGATTCGAGAAAACAGTTTTTTCCTCGTAAATGCCGTCTTTATCTCTATCTTCTAATATTAGGATGCCTCCATCTTGAACAGCGATAGTTGGGCGACCTTCATGGTCGAAGGTCAGGTTTACAACTGATCCTACCTGGCTGTGATTGGCAACCTGCTCGACCCTAAAGCCTTCAGGTGTTACAAAACGGCCAGCTATATCTTGCAGTCTCTCCCGACGACCCAGGTCAAGATCGGGCATTAATCGATGATCTTGTGGAATTTTATTTTCTGCTAAATCATGGACATCGTTCAGCTGACAGGCACTGTAGAATTCCAATCCTAGGATGACCAAGACTGTCGAGAATATCTTAGGCGCAAAACGACTTTTCCTAAACCGTTCTTGCAAGGTTATCTTTTTGGCTATTGTAATCATTTCGTAAATGTTGTGAGTTGATTCCAGATGACAAGTAGCTCATTTCCGTCATTTTGGAGAGGGTATTGTCGTGATAGATTTATATTCTTTTGAAAAAGGTAAAGCTGAGGAACCGTGGATATATCAAAACAACTTTAAAAAAATGGCTGCAGAAAAATATAGAATGCCAAAAAGAATAATACTAACCCCTAGTAGATTTTTTTCAATGAAGGGTTTCATCCTCTCACCATAGCTTTTCTTATTTCCTCTTTTTGCAGCTTAATCGAGAGGTTTATTTGCTACGGGCATAGTGGCAAATTGTCCTGGTCGAGTCTGGATAACCGTAGCTGAGATACGTC
>CAZMUJ010000016.1:0-19219 GCA_964569605.1 uncultured Acidobacteriota bacterium | reverse complement strand
TAGAGTACCAGCTGTGTCAATCATATCATAAACAATCACGACTTCCTTTTTTTTAATATTCCCTATGATGTTCATAATCTGAGCTTCGTTAGTATTGGTTCGACGTTTGTCCAGAATAGCAAGATTACACTTGAGACGATCAGCGTAAAAACGTGCTCTTTTTACACCACCAGCATCGGGAGAAACTATAACCAGATTATTTAGGTCTAATTTCTTAAGGTAGTCAAGCATTACTGGAGCAGCAAAAAGGTGATCTACTGGAATATTAAAGAACCCCTGAATCTGTCCTGCATGGAGGTCCATTGTGAGAAGTCGACTAGCACCCACTGCTGTTAGGAGATCTCCTACGATCTTTGCTGAAATGGGTACTCGTGGTTTGTCCTTTCGGTCTTGACGTGCATATCCATAATAAGGCATCACCGCTGTAATCCGCCGTGCCGAGGCACGCTTGAAGGCATCGATCATGATAAGCATTTCCATAATGCTTTCATTTACCGGTGGGCAGTTTGGCTGAATCACAAACACATCTGTTCCCCTAACATTTTCTTGAATCTGATAGGCAACCTCACCATCGCTAAAACGTTTTAGTTGTTGTTTGCCTAAAGGAACAGAGAGATGGTCACAGATTTCCTTAGACAATTTTTGATTTGAACTACCTGAAAAAATTTTTAGCATCTCAATAGAAATCTCAAAGTTTTATTCCTGCTTCTCTAAAGGCCGCTCTATACTTGTCTCGAGAAAGAGTCAAGACCTTAAAAATTTCTACAATGCCAGTAGATGAGAGGTCCTTTCTAAGCATTACTGGCTGCGAAGTAACGGAGACACCAAGGACCGTTGAGCCACTTCCGCAAATCGAGACAGCTTCACAACCTGACTTCTCAAGTGCCCAGCGAATTTCTGCAAGGCGAGGGAAGTTTTTTAGAAGAGGTTTGTCAAAGTCGTTTTCAATGAGCAAATGGACCCGTCGGTTACTCTCTGCATATTCACAGAAAGTGCGGATTTTAGTATCCACTCTTCTCTTTGTCAAATCACCCGAAGTAGTATTTAGTCGGGGCCAGTCACCCATTGCATAGGCTTTTTGGGTAGAAAGAGAAAATCCTGGGTAGCCAAGTAAGATGTTTTCCTCCGGAGGGTCTGGCAATGGTGTCATGAAATCGCCGTGACCCTTTCCTAAAGCAGTTCCACCGAGCAGGAAAAAAGGGACGTCTGAACCTAATTTTCTACTAAGTTCTAAGAGTTGAGTTAATTTTAGGCCACAACTCCAGACTTGATTTAGTGCAAGTAATGTTACTGCAGCATTAGATGATCCTCCGCCTAGACCAGCTCCTACAGGGATCCTTTTTTCAAGAAAAATGTCAGCCCCACTTCCAGTTGGAGCTCTTTTCTTGAGCAGTTCTGCTGCTTTCCAAATGATATTATTTTTCCCTTTTGCAACCTTGCGGCCAGAGATCTCTAATTGAATATTGTCCGAATGTGTTACTTTGATCGTTATCCAATCGGCAAGGTCAATACTTTGCAAAATGGTTCTAACTTCGTGGAAAGAGTCTGATCTGCTTCCTAACACCTTCAATACCCAGTTGATTTTCGCGAAGGAGGGGATCTTTATTTTTCTTTCAAAGCACACTAATGGTTCTTTTCTTGATGGTTTCTAGAGCTGTGGGATTTTTTCTCCAGTGCGGTTAACTTTTCCTCAATTTTTTTTACATCCGCTGGATTCTCTGCCATTGTTACAGATTTACGATAGTAATCCAAAGCAAGAGCTGGGTCTCCTAGTTTTAGATAAAGATCTCCCAAGTGTTCAAGGATAGTGGAATCTTCTCTATTAACTTGGTTGGCTAAACCCAGATTTTTTTCAGCTAGGTCTAATCTTTCCAGTTTGAAATAGACCCAACCTAGGCTATCCAAGTAAGCACCGTTATGAGGGTCTTGGTCTAGGGCGCGCTCAATATAGTTCAGGGCTTCCTCTAATCGAAGTTCCCGATCAGCAAGCATGTATCCTAAATAATTAAGAGATGCGGCATGTTGAGGGTTATAGTCTAGAATCTTCCTGAACTCTTTTTCAGCGGCTTCTATTTCATTCAGTCGCTCAAAAACCGAGCCTAAATGAAAAATAAGGCTTTGGCTGGTTGGGTAGTGACTAAGGCCTCTTTGCAAGATATTTCTGGCTTGTTCGTATTTCCAATACCTGCTGTAAAGTTGTCCCACGGAGAGATAAAAATTTTCACTTTTTTTATTCTCAGACTTGTCGTTTGGTTCATTTTGGAGTTCTGTACGTAGGAACTCAACCGCTTTGTCAAGTTCACCTAAGTAGGCAAGAATTTTAGCGTGAGTGATGATGACACGAGAATCTTTAGGAGCAGCTTTCAGCAAAGCTAAGCTCAGTAGCTTGGCATCTTCCAATTTCTCTCCATCCTTTAATGCATAAAGGAGGCTAAGCTTTGCTAGTAGGTTATCTGGTTGGTCAACGCAAAGCCTTTGTAGTAAATCAATGGCCTTCTGGTGTTGGCCAGTCTCCTGATACAAAACTCCTAGAAACTGTATGAAACGGCCTCGATAGTGTTGCATATCAGATGAAGAAAACTCTGAGACGGTTTTGCTTAGGACTAAGATTTTGTTCATCCGGTCAATTGCCTCCTCTTTCCGACCTAGGTTGCGGAGCGAGGAAGCAAGATAATAATTTGCCTCCATATTATCTGGTTCTTGGTCCAAGATGTTCTGAAGGCTAGCCACTGCTTTGGAATAGTGGCGGGATCCTTCTTGGGCTTTTCCAAGCTCTAACCAGAGTTGGGGATCGGTTAATCCACGTTTGATTAGATCCTCTAGTATCTCTTCTGCCTCAAGAAAAAGGGACTGCTGAATTAGCAGACGCGCCATTCCAAACTCTAGATTTGATCTGTTTTCCCCTTCAGGAGTTAGGGCCAGTGCTTTTTTATAGGAATTAATTGCTTCTGTATAACGCTCTGTTCGACTGTAAAGCTGGGCGAGTAACGCTAGCCGATCTTTTTCGACAGCGGGGTCCTGAGAGGTGAGTAGGATAGCTTTAATAGCCTCTTCGGTTTTACCCATGTTGGCTAGAGCCTGAGCCTGATATAGATTTACTCTTGGGAGGTTGGGTCGAATCGTGTTTATTTGGGCATAGGTTTGAGCAGCATGTTTCCAGTTCTGCCTAATCAAGTAGAGTTGTCCCAAATTGAACAATGCTTCAACATTGTGTGGTTCTAATTCAACTCCTCGAGCTAGCATTGCAATAGCAGGGCCTAACATTTCAGAACGGCCATTCTGAAAGAAATGCCGGTAGAGAACTCCAAGTAGAAAATGAGGAGCAGCGTTGTCGGGATTTAATTCAATGGAGCGTTTGCATAATTTTACCGATTCATCCAAAAAGGCAGTATCGGCTAGGGATTGAGCAAGAGAAAAATGCAGATTAGAACTCTCAGGATCATGATTGAGAGCCTTGCGTAGTTGCTGGACTGCACTTTGATCATCACCTTCGAAGCGGAGAATCTGAGAGAGACTGAAGTGATAATATGCCAAGGTCTTTTCTGATAGTAGATCAAGGTTGACTGATGTGTGTGTTGGACTCACCGTTGAAATTACTAAGACAAGGAGAGAAAGCATGTCCGCCTATTATGACAAAAAAACTAAGCTAGAGATTAGAACGATATAGCAGCCTTGTTTGGAGTTTGGTTTTTTGGTTCAGTCGGGCAAGACGTTTCCGGGTACAGCAGAAAGTATTTCCCCATTTTCTGAAAAGAACATCTCCACAGCAATTACTGGAAGATTCGACTTTAAGTCAATCCAGCCTCCAATTTGTTCAATAGGCTGGCCAAAAAGCTCCTCTACCAAAACGGATTTTCTGGTTTTAGGCGACATAACCAATTGTTTTGTAGCCACCTCACTTGCGTTCTCTGTTCGCAATATTATGTCGATTGTCGCTGTGCTATCTCCGGGATTGAGTGCAATTACACCTGTTGCAAAGCCAGTTCCCTGAGCTACATGTGGGAAAACAAGATTTTTACTTCCTTTTGGGAAAAAGGGAAGGGTGCTCATTGCCTTGCCATTGAATAGTTGAAATTCAACACTTCCAAAAATTCCAACTTGGTCACTTTGTAGCTCAACCCACCCAGAAACGATATTATCTTCATATTCTAGATTGAAAAGTTCTGCAACATCTTGTTTCAAAAGTGCACCGGGTTGCAGTGTAATTTCCACTGGATTTACCAGTAAGTTATTGTTAGTAGGGTGTAGAGTAAGAGTGATTGTACTTTCCTCTGAACTTCGGTTAATTACCGTTAAAATAGACGTATTGTTGCTGAATGCAATTATCTGGGGCGCAATTTGATAGTTGACTAACTGTGTTTCGGGTTCACCCAAACTTGTACCTTCAAGAACGGCCATCGTGGTGTCGTTGTAATAACGGATAAATGAAATCAGACTTTCCTTCGAATCGAGCAGTAGATAATGCGATTTGCCTTCCTCAAATTCAGGGGTAAAAAAAATCCCGTTTGATCCCGGAAAATAATCACGAATAGGTCTCGCAATCCTGCCAACTGGTGCAATGGTGACAGTAGTAGTCCTGACTATAAGTCCGTCAGAATCAATCAGAGAAATATCTACATCGGAAAGCGCCCTAGAAGAGTTTAAGATTACGAGCTCGGACACGTAGGGATCATCAACCCGAAAATGAGTTAGAATTTGTCTCTGTGAGCCTTCTTCGATAGAGGCAAGGCTTCCCCCATCCATCCGTGTTACCTTTTGATCCAAAGCAAGAAAAAGGCCGCTCAGTTTAGTGTTGTCTACATCCAAATCAAGCCAATGATTATCTAACGTTGTTCCCTGAACTGCATCTAGAAATCCTAATGGTGTAAAGGATACCTGCTCTCCTGGTTGCATCTTGAACGTTTGGGGGTTTACAAGATCTATCACATTCTCACAATCTTCATTTGTGTTCTCTGGATCTTCACATTCGTTAGCATCCTCAAGAGGATATCCCACATAGTTATAGCCCTTACCGATGATTTCTAACTCATTCTCAGAGATGTTGGTTAGGGCAATTCCCGTTAGCCATTGGGAGTCCTGAACAAATTGAGGCATAACAAAGCGTTTGGTTGGTTGGAAAAGATCAACACTGTTGTCATTAAATACAAGTGCTGCAATGGTTTGACCATCTGGAGACACTGAGACATTTAGGGCCCCAGCAGGAATACTAGAATTTTCAGATTCGAATTCTCGTCCTACATCGACGACGTTTCGTAGGTCACCGTATTTCAACTTGAATCGCACAACAGCATCCCGAATGGGTGATCCAATGAATATCTGATCCCCATGGAAGGCGGGGTTGCTCGATGTTCGAAATTGAGACACAGGATTCTGTGTTCTCCAAGAATGAAGGAGATTATAATCTACAAAGGTTATATCTGTTGCCGAGGTAACGGCAAAAAGCTCTGACCCTGGGACAAGTATTGAGCTCCCGGCAACTCCTCCTGAGTCGAAAACCTCAATGACTTCTTTTGTCTCCATATTAATCAGGAGTACTCTGTCATCAACGAATTCCCGGAAACCAGCTGTTGCAGAACGCGATTGTTCAGCGATGATGCCCCATTGGCCATCAGCTGAAAAGGTAAGATTGTTAGTGCCGATGAAATCGTGCAGAACTTTTACAATCTCGCCTTGATATGGGACCTCATAGGGCTCCGGATCAATATTTCCAATTATGCTAAAAGTTTCCGTATCAATGATTTGAACCGAATCAGATACTTCGTTTCGTGGAAGTAGAGAAGATCCAATCAGGGTAACGGCCAGTCGACTAGAATCAGGGGATATTGAGATTGGAGTGGGCCTCGTACCCCCTTCAAACTTGATTCGAGGTCCTGCCTCACTCATGGATGAAATATCAATCTGAAGTAGTTCATCTGTAAGGGATGAAGCAACAAATGCCCGGGTTCCATCCGCAGTAAAGACTAGATTATTAAAAAAGGAAAAGAAGACCTCTGTGAGATTGAGTGTACTTATCTCAAGTGTTTCAAGATCAATAATGTTAATAGCACCAATGTTTTCACCCTGAAAATTGTTGGAGGCGTCTCCGAAGTTCTCGTTAATAAAGAGGGAAACCACTCCAATCTTTGTTTCATTTGGAGCTATTGTCACGGAGGCTGGATTACCAAGGACTTCAATGTCAGCGATGATTTCCCCAGTTACTACGTTCCAGCCAACTAGCCGGTCAGAACCTGGGAAAATAGCAAAAACTCGATTAGAGTCTGGGGTAAATACAAGATTTGGAGCATAGTTAGCATCTGAGGTTCCACTAATACTTATTGTAGAATTTGTCAACGGCAGTAGATTGGTATCAAATTTCAGTTCTTCACCTTCGGGACGCTCTGGTGGATGCAGTGTTCTCAAGAAACGCTGTCCCTCAACTGATTGACCAGCGCAACAGACTAGTATCAAGGCAAGTACTATTCGCATGAGCATAAGAATCTTAAATTATAAGTGGTCAGGATGCCTGGAAACAACTCGATCAGTTTATATAAAAAAATTGAGATCTAGCTTTGGTCTAACTTCTTCTAATTGATTCTATGAATTTTTTAGATGTGTTTTGAATTCAATTTGATCAATTAATTTGTTTCCCCAGAACTGATTTATCTTTTCGATAAGAAGATCTTCTAATAAAGATAATTCTTGGGCCCATCGCGGAGAAGTTGCTTCAACCGTGAGAATAAAATTGTGGAGACAGACAGGTTGGCTCTGAGCCGCAATCTTCTGTCCAGCCAAATGAATCCACAATCCCTTTAATGCTGCCACTTGGTAATCAGGATGTTTGTTTGTTTCATTCAGCAAGTCTGAAAAAAAGGATCGAAAAGATCTCAAGTGTTTTTGTATCCTTCCTTATTGTATTTTCCCCCAGTTAATCTGAAGTGACAGAAATCAGAGGATGTTGTCCGGGAAAACAAGAATCTAAATTTTGGGCAAACGAACTCATAACTACCAAGGGAATAGAATGTAATCTCATTTTTAATTTTTGCATGTATTCACAGTTGTATTTCGCCAGCCCCTCTAGTTTATTTTGAGATATTGAGCCGTTCTTAGCCAATTCACAACCATAATAGGGTTTAGGTAATTAAGTACTAGTCTTCCCCGGATTGCAACTTAAGTCTATAGAATACGAGCTACCTGAGAATAGTTGTGCTAAATTTTTTGTTAAAGAGAGAGTATAAAACTTGGAGTAACAAAGCGAAAAAAACATATGAATTCAACCCTTGTTCTCAATGCCACATATGAACCTATTCAAATCATCTCCTGGCAACGAGCTGTTAGAATGCTGTTTCAGAGCAAAGTTGAGGTTGTTGCGGAATACAAAAGGGAGCTTCGGAGTGTTTCCCTAACCATCCAAATGCCTTCGGTTCTAAGACTTTTGTTCTATGTGAGACTCAGACCAGATTATAGTAGGATCCGTTTTTCAAGAGCTAATGTCTATGCTCGTGATAATCATACCTGTCAATATTGTTCTCATCGTTTAAAGACAGAACAACTCACCTACGATCATATAGTTCCTGTGGCTCGAGGCGGTGAAAAAACCTGGGAAAATATCGTTACCTGCTGTGTGTCCTGTAATCACCGGAAAGGAAACCGTACACCTGGTGAGGCTGATCTCAGGCTCTCTAAAAAACCTAAGGCTCCAAATGGTTTTCATTATAAGATTCGTCTTCAGTTGAATCAGTGTGTTCCACCAGAGAGCTGGAAAGATTTTATTTTCTGGGATTTGGAAGTTGGGATTGAGTGAAGTAATTGTTATCTTTGCTCGGTTTCCTCGTCTTGGTGAGGTAAAGACTCGGTTAGCTGCTTTTTTAGGAGCGAAAAGGGCTTTGGAACTCTACGAGGCGTTCCTTCTTGATACCATCGAGCGTTTGATGAGTTTACCATCCGATGTGGCACTATTCCTGGCCGATTCTACCGAGAACGAGAATATGGCGTTTGCAGAGTTCCATGCTCTTCCTGAAAGCCTAAAAATTTATTCTCAGCGAGGTTCTGATTTAGGACAACGTATGTGGAATGCCTATGGAGAATTAAGTGTCAATAGAGGTAAAATTCTGTTCGTTGGAGCGGATTCTCCTAATCTTCCTCTCTATTTTTTTGGCAAAGCATACAAAAAGTTAAATCAATATGCAGTTGTTTGGGCACCAGCTGTAGATGGAGGATACTGTTTACTGGGTCTTTCTAAGCCCTTGCCAAATATATTTAGGGGTATTTCTTGGGGTACATCAAGAGTTTTAAGCGAGACGCGTGAAAAACTTAGAGGAAAAGATTACTATGAATTGCCTCAGTGGTATGACGTAGATGATTTAGCGGGTCTAAAGAGTTTAATCACGGACCTTTCTATTAGTGATTCAGTACCACCAAGGACCGCCAACCTTCTAAAATCAGGCCCCTTTAAGCGGTACATGAAACCCGAAGGCAGCTCGATACGTCATAATAGATAGTAATTTATTAAATAATACTGGGTGGCGTATTAATATTGAAACTCTTGATGTGCTGAGAGGTCTAATTTTAGAGTAGTGTCTTAATGGTTTTTCTTTGTAACAACTGAGATTTAGATAGTTTTTAAAAATATGTTGGAACGTCAGAGAGCTGATTTTAGGAATTTTTTTGAGTGGCTTTTCGCTCTGAAAATTGATGAGAGAGAACGACTTGGTTTAGCGGGTGATCCTTGTAATATTTTCACTGACGATGTATCGAGACGGCGCCCTCTTGTAGTGGCTGCAGTTCTCGGATTTCTGTTCCATCTTCTTCTATTATTCATAATCTGGCCCAGTCTTGGGAAGACAAAACTCCCGCTTACTTCTGAGAAGTTTGTAATCAAACAGTTGGCAAGGCCTGCTCAGTTAGAAGGTGCTTCTGGCCGCCCAGCCACCTTACCTCCCAAACCTAAACCCTCTGTCTCCAAACCGAAACCGAAGTTTGTTCCTATTCCTGATCCTACTCCTAACGCACCTGAGCCAGTTCATCAGGTAGCTGTTGAGATTCCTAAAATTTTGGAGGAACTAACTTTAGATTTGAGTATTGGTGAAATTAAAGCTCCTCCAGGTCCCTTTTCTCTTGGAGGTCAAGGTCTTGGCAATCAGCGTGGTAGTGGAGTTGGAAGACAAGGAATAGGGGAAGGTGCTGGAAACGGAGATGGTATTTTCCAAGTAGGTGGAGATGTCAGCATGCCGGTCTTATTGGTTAAGACAACACCTGCTTATACAGATGATGCGATTAAAGCCAAAGTCCAGGGAGTCATTTTGCTGCGTGGGGTTGTAAGAAGTAATGGTCAAGTTGATACTCTTAGCATTGTTCGTGGCCTTGGGTATGGTTTGGAAGAGAATGCCATTCGAGAGATTGCAACTAATTGGAAGTTTCGCCCTGGCATCCGCAATGGTGAGGCTGTGGATGTTTGGGCGACTATTGAGGTGACATTCAACCTGCGCTAAACGGTGTGATGTTCCTGTCACTATCGTTCTATTCATTAACATGCAATATCTTTTTTTACTTACTGGCTTGAAAAATATGAAGACAATATCAATAGCATTGGCTCTGATTGTGGTGTGCACTGATTTGCTAACAAAATGGTGGGTGAAAAGTACTCTATCCTTACACTACTATCCTGTAATTGAAGGTTTTTTTACAGTCCATTATGTTGAAAACAGGGGAATTGTCTTTGGCTTTTTTAATGAATTTCATTCAGAGTGGAAAAGTCCTGTTTTAGCGATGTTAGCTCTTTTTGCTATTGGTATGGTCTTGTATTATATCTGGACAACTCCGACTAGTGAGTTGCTAGTCTTGGCAGCTTTTGGCCTAGTACTAGGAGGCATATTGGGCAATTTTTTTGATCGCCTATTCCATGGATTCGTAGTTGACTTCATCAAATTGCATTGGCGTGGAGAGTGGGCCTGGCCTACTTTTAACGTTGCAGATTCGGCCATAACAACAGGTGTTATTTTGATTATGACTAGTAATGTAGTGGGAAGTTTGGACAAATCAGAAAAAGATCACAATACTGTCAGCGAATGAATAGGGATATCTTCAAAGGTGGCGAAGTATTTTGTAGTTTTCATCACACCTTAGTACAAAGATTTACATCGATTTGCTGTCGTTGGATAGTAGCTAATCTATTCCTAGTGTTTGGATGTGGATTTGATTGGAATTATGGGCTCGCAGAAACAGATATTTTGGCTCTGAAGGTTGTCCAGAAAAGTCAAGACCACTATCGTAGCATCAATAGTCTTGAGGCCAATTTCACACAGGTTTTCACAAGTCACATGATAAGGGAGGAGGAGCATGGAGTTCTGATGATCAAAAAACCCCAAAAAATGTACTGGGAATATAAAGCTCCCCTTAAAAAGTACCTTTTTAAAAATGGGAAGCGGGCCTTTTTCTATATTCCGCATGATCACCAGGTTCACATCTACAACATGCAAGATAATCAGATGGGCCTTTTTTTTACGGGTCAAGCACAGCTAGATAAAAATTTTGAGATTATATTTGAAACAGAGGAATTACCTTTAGAGAAGAAACACTTCCTTGTCCGGCTAACACCCCGACAGACCAATGGGTTATTACTTCGAATATTACTGGAAATTGTTCCTTCCTCTTACAAAATAGTAAGACTAGTATCCATAGAGCCGATAGGAAATCGAAACGAATATATCTTGAGAGATGTGAGGGAAAATGTCAGGATTTCAGATAAAAGATTTCATTTTAAAGTGCCTAAAGGTGTTGAGATCATTCGGGATCAAAGGAAATAGTTGAAATTTAAGATTAAGAACCGGTTTAGTTACATGAAAGAAGTTGCGGATTGAGTAAACTAAAAGCCAGCATTTCTGCTGTAGGAATGTCATTTCCAGAAAAGACGGTTACCAATCAGGATTTGGCTAAGTTGATGGATACCTCGGATCAATGGATTCGTGACAGAACCGGGATTCTGGAAAGGCGGCTTATTGCCGAGGGTCAAGCTAATAGTGATCTTTCGGTTCAGGCTGTGCAGCAGGCTCTCGATCAGACTCCTTATAGTTCTGAGGATATTGATCTCATAATCGTTGCCACTGTAACACCTGATATGATGTTTCCCTCCACAGCCTGTGTTTTACAGGATAAGCTGGGAGCTCGGAATGCCTGGGGTTTTGATCTTTCTGGTGCTTGTTCCGGATTCATATATGCTCTCGCTACAGGTGCCCAATTCATCCAGAATGGAGTTCATGAAAGAGTAATTGTGGTGGGTACCGATGTAATGAGCACAATTATTGATTTTGAGGATAGAGCTACTTCTGTTTTGTTTGGAGATGGCTCCGGTGCTGTACTTCTTGAACCCAGTCATGATGATCGAGGTATTCTTGATTTTCTACTTCACAGTGATGGATCCGGTGGAAAATATCTGTACATGCCAGCAGGGGGAAGTCTTAACCCAGCTAGCCGTAAAACTATTAAGGAAAAGATGCATGTAGTTCATCAGGATGGGCGAACAGTATTTAAATATGCTGTAAGGTTTATAACTGAAGTGTGTAGAAATCTTTTAGATAGAAACAACCTGTGTCCAGAAGATATTAAGCTTTTTATTCCCCATCAAGCCAACTTGAGGATTATTAATTCGTCAGTTAAACGTTTAGGCCTTAGAAAGGATCAGGTTTGGATCAACATTGATCGATATGCAAATACCACGGCTGCTACTATTCCCGTGGGACTTGCTGAGGCACAAGGCCAGGGACGTTTAGAGGACGGTGATCTTGTTCTTCTTGCATCATTTGGAGCCGGGTTTACATGGGGCGGTGTACTTTTACGATGGGGTATGAACTAGCATAGATTGAAGTCTAAGCCGACAACAGTGGGTTTTAGAGTCTCGTGTGTTTTACAACCACAATATAAAGTTTGAGGAGCTTATCTTTAGAAAAAACCAAGGGAAGCATGATGAATTCAGGGCAGGTAATTCTGGATTTTCCGGGCAATTTCCTGGCCTATGATATTGTGTCCTTCCGCTGTATAGTGGGCAAAATCTATATAGAGTCTAGCTCCTCCAGCAGCATTGATTGCGGTCCGAAGATCAATATATGAAATGTCTTTTGTGTGAGCCCAATTGATCACTCGATCAACGAGTCCATTTCCAAAATCTCTTATGATTTTGTTTTTATGGAAGGCAAAACGGGTAGGGGTTAATAGGAGAATAAACGGCAAATTTTTTTTACGGGTGATTTCACTGATCTGAGCTACTGCGTCGAAAGATCGTTTCCAACCCAATTTAATCCGATCAGAAGTGAGTAAGAAACGGTCAAATCCCTGATGATAGTAGAAGGAATCCTGGTCTGAGAGCGCAGTGTGTTTGGGAAAGATTAGGTCTAAAGCAGTAAATAGTCGACGTGTAAGCATTGTGTAAAGGTAGCTTTGTTCGTAGAAATATGGACCTAAAATGATCGAGCCCAACAAATTACCATCCCAAGTGACAGTGTATCTTCCACCTCGAACCTTTGGGACAAGATTTTTTCCCACTACCAAGCGAATCAAAGCCTCATCAGTGACATCATTAGACGGTTCCATCTGCACCATTATTAGATTGGGTTCAAAGGAAAAACCTTCTTCAATTAGGTAAGAAAGATAGGAGGATGGGCTGTAACCTTGTCCAGCTGCATTAATAAGTCTAACTTGTTTTTCAAGATTGAGTAGATTCTCTATCTTTCTAGAATAAGTTTCCTCTGTGTCTATTCCATATCCAAATCCGATAGAGTCTCCCAGAGAGAGAATTCGTAGTTCATTATGAGGCCTTGATCTAGGGAAGTCAGGTTGTCCTCGGAATCCATATTGATTAGTGAAAACTCCATTCACACCTCCCACTACTCCCTGGAAATACGATTTAAGTCTTATTGGCATGAAATCACTAGTGATAGTGTCTGATCTAGTAGGTCCTGTAGTCTTTAAATACTTAATAATGAGTTCAATTGGGAAAAGAAAAAGAAGCAGTAAGATAGGAGTTATGAGTAGCTGGAAGGGTGAAATATTTATTAGGAGAGATCTTTTTAATCGACTAAGGATGCCTGTCATAGACATAAAAGTTTGGCTAAGAGTCACTCGTTAGTTCCTCGATTACAGGTTTTAGCTTTCCCTCAGGATTGAAGATTTTAAATGACCATAGTCCCATCCTCTGAAGGCGGTATTGAAGACTACAAGCCATAACCCCAAAGCCGTAAAGAATTGATCGTCGGATGTTAATGCTTGAGGCATCTGCATTATATCTTGTGGGGCAACTGATTTCGCCTAAGCGAAACCCAAAATGTAGTGCCTGAATCAAAATTTGGTTGTCGAAAATGAAATCATCTGAGTTGTTGGCAAGCGGAAGTTCTTCCAAAAGTTTTCGGCTAAAGGCACGAAATCCAGTGTGGTATTCCGATAGCTTTGCTCCGGTGAGAACATTCTCAAACCAGGATAGAAAACGATTGCCAATATATTTGTAGAGTGGCATCCCCCCCTTTAGAGCTGTTCCTCCGAGGATTCTGGAACCTAGGACCAAATCAAATTCCCCACTGATGACCATGGCCGCAATGGCTGGAATAAGTTGGGGTGAATATTGATAGTCAGGATGTAGCATCACAAAAACCTCAGCTTTTCGACTGAGGGCACTTCGATAACATGTCTTTTGATTTGCTCCATAGCCAAGATTTTGGTGATGTTGGATAGTCTTAATTCCTAATTTTATGGAGATGTTTGCTGTTTCATCAGAGCTGCCATCGTCGACCAAAACAACTTCATCAACAACATTCCAGGGGATTTCTTGAAAGGTTTTTTCCAGTGTGGAAGCTGCATTATAAGCTGGTAACAAAACAATGATTCTCTGGTTATCAAGCATTTAAAATTCTCTGAAATCAGGGATTGAAAAAGAATAGAGGGAAATAAGACAGCATCATTTTTATTGTTTTTCAATCCCTAAGAATTAATCACCTGTTTTCGTGCGATATGCAGCTCTACGATTCCACCACTTAGTTTAAGAGAAGTAGGTTTTGAAAACCCGGCCCCTAAAAACAATCTTTGTAAATCCGATCCGCGGGGAAATTCCCTTACTGATTCGGGAAGGTAACGGTAAGAATTAAGATTTCGAGAACCAAGGCCTCCAAGTAAGGGTAAAAAACGCTCGAAATAGATCCGATAAAAGGTGCCCAAGATAGAAGAGGCTGGAATCCCGATCTCTAATACCGCTAAATGACCCCCTTCCTGCAAAACTCTAGCCACTTCTAGGAGTCCCACTCTGTAGTTCTCTAAGTTTCGGAGTCCAAAAGCGATGGTTGCAGCCTGAAAGATATGGGAAGGAAAAGGTAAAGAAAGAGCGTCTCCTTCAACGAAAAGAATTTGTTTTGAGAGTTGATACCGATTCACTTTGTTGACTCCTCTAATCAACATGGGATGGGAAAAATCACAGGCTATGACTGGTGCAATCTTAGCCATCTCTATTGCTAGGTCTCCGGTTCCTGAGCACAAGTCTAGAATGAGGTTACAATTCTCCAAACGTGGTTCTAGCCTTTTTCGGACAAGTCTTCTCCAATAACGATCCATTGAAAAGGAGAGGACATGATTTAGAAGGTCATAGGTTGGGGCTATCGACCCGAACATCTCTCGAATTCGGGCTCCATTTCGTTCAACCATGCAAGTTTAACCAGCGGATAGAGAAGGATTAGTAAGGAGCACTTTGTTCCATACACGAGTAAGAAGCTTTGAGTCGAGATTTTTTCGGATGGTGGTTTTTCCTATATGTTTAAGGAGCACGAAGTGAATCAAATCATCTTTCCTCTTCTTGTCATGTTCCATGGTTTCCAAAATTTCAATGAAATTGAGTTTTCCAATACTAGGTAAAGGGGCCACCCCTAGTATAAGTGTTCCAATCCGTTCGGCAGTCTTTTGGTCCAGTAATTCGAGTTCTCTTGAGAGCTCGGTTGCGATTAGCATACCTATTCCCACAGCTTCTCCATGTGTCAGAAGATTGTATCCTGTAACAGCTTCAAGGGCGTGGCCAAACGTGTGACCAAAATTTAGAATTTCACGAAAACCAGTCTCTCTTTCATCCCGAGAGGTGACTTCAGCTTTAATTTCGCAACAGCGAGAAATCACTTCATCTAAATGTTTTTTATCTTGTTGCAATAGGCTGGTTAGAATTCGTTCGAGCAAAGAAAAAAATCTTTTGTCGTAGATCAGACCATACTTCAGAATTTCATATAAACCGGAGTGAAAATCCCGCCGAGGCAATGTGGAAAGTGAAGTAGTATCAATCAAAACCAGGCGAGGTTGATGAAAAACGCCCACCATGTTTTTCCCTTTTTGATGATTGACTCCAGTTTTTCCTCCGATCGAACTATCCACCTGTGCAAGAAGTGTGGTAGGTAACTGAACATAGTTAATGCCTCTGAGAAACGTTGCAGCTACGAATCCTGAAAGGTCTCCTGTGACCCCTCCCCCTAAAGCTACAATCGTTGAGTCTCGGTCAGCCCTTTGAGCTGCTAAGTAGGTATAAATATTTTCTGCTGTATGCAGATTTTTGTAAGCTTCTCCGTCAGGGATAAAAATCTGTTTTACTTTGAACCCCGCTGATCTCAAACTGTCACAAACAGTTCCACCGTGAAGAGAAAAAACCGTCTTATTGGAAATCAGAAAAACTTTTTTACCTAAGGTATGTTTTAAAAAGAGGGGACCCGTTTGGTTGTGGAGGCCTGGAGCAATCAAGATTTGGTAGCTTCTGGGGCCCAATTTGACCCGAACTTCTTTCACCCAGTGATTAATCCTTCCAAGGGACTGCTAGCTCTAGCGTATCTGCGTCGAGGTATCCTTCCTGCACGATAGGCTAGACGGCCGGCTTTAACAGAAAGCCGCATTGAATGGGCCATATTCACCGGGTCTTGGGCTTCAGCAATTCCAGTGTTCATAAGTACCCCATCAGCTCCTAGTTCCATTGCTAGCGCTGCATCTGAAGCTGTTCCAACACCAGCATCTACTATAAGAGGCACAGATATTGTTTTTCTTATAATATATATGTTGTTAGGGTTTTGAATTCCCAGGCCTGAACCGATAGGGGCTCCAAGTGGCATGACTGCCTCTGCACCAAGGTCTTCTAGTTTCTTGCATACTACAGGGTCGTCGTTGGTATAGGGGAGGACGGTGAATCCTTCACTAACAAGAGTTTTGGTAGCTTTAAGAAGCTCTTCGTTGTCGGGAAACAAGGTTTGCTTGTCTCCGATCACCTCTAGCTTGACCATAGAAGAAAGACCTGCTTCACGTCCTAGTCGAGCACAACGAACTGCATCCTTTGCCGAGTAACAACCTGCTGTGTTTGGAAGGATTTGAAATTGTTTTTTATCAATATATTTCAGGAGTGACTCTGACTGGTTTCTAATATTTACACGTCGGACAGCAACGGTGACCATGTCGGCTCCGCTAGCGACCAAGGCCTTGCGCATCAGCTCATTGTTTTTGTACTTTCCGGTGCCTACAATTAGACGAGATTTTATTTGATATTTACCGACAAAGAGTGCGTCTTTTTCTTTGCAGGACTTGCTCTTTCCTCCACCGACGAAGTGAACTACTTCAATTTGGTCTCCAGGTTTTATCTGTTTTTTCTTCCACAAATCTTGCCGAAGAATTTTCTGGTTTAATTCGACTGCAACCGGTCCAGAGGGGCTTACCAGGTGGTCTACGACATTACCAATTGTCCACTGTTTCGGTATTATCTGTTTCTCACCGTTAACGTAAATTTCAACCGTGGATTTCATAGTTTTTCCCAGTTAAATCTAACTTAACCCCTTATTCATTCTCATATTTTCTTCAAAAACCTTCCCTGTTCGTTTTCTCTGAGCATTATTGGCAGATTTTTCTTTCCAGAACCCTTCTTCCAGCAGAGGATCTGTATTGTTTGCTTTGAAAGTTTAGTATCTAAGAGTGGCCTTTTTCCTCCTCAGACTAAACTTTGGAATCTTATCCAGCGGTGAGTCAGACTTCAACACTCTTTAATTTCTTGTATTCCTTTACTCTAAATATACTAGGATATTTTGTGAAATTGATTTGGTTCTCTTTATATATTTTATAGAATTCTTATTTGAAGATTTAGATATTATTTTTTAAATCTAATTTTAAGTTATAAAAACACTGGACCATAGAGAATAGCAAAGAACCTAGATGCTTTCTTGACAGAGTTTGGAAGTAAACATAATATTCCTATTCCCTCTTGTCTTCTCATCTGAAGATTGAGTCTGAGGTTTTGGATGCTTCTGTTGAGATTGAGGTTACTTTTATGAGGGTACAGATCATTAGCAATCTGAGTTGTTTCTTCTTGTACAGCTATCGGATGAATTTTTTCTTGGGTTTGGGCCTACCCACTTTGAATATTTCAACTGAATTAAGGTAAGAGTGTGTTTTGAAAGAAGCAAAAAAGAAACTAGAAGAACAGATTAAATTACTGGGCTATGAGCTTAGTGAGGAATTGCCTGCGGCTCTCAAAAAGGCGATAGCCATGGGAGATCTACGAGAAAATGCTGAATACCAGACAGCGAAGGAACGCCAGTCTTATGTTCAGGCTCAGCTTGCGAACCTCCGCAAGCGGCTTGCGGATCTCTCTATGATAGATCTTCGAAAGATTCCTAAGGACCGTATTTCTTATGGCTCTATAGTTTTATTGTTTAATTTGGATACCGAGAAGGAAAAGACCTATCGCTTGGTTACCAGTGAAGAAGCCGATTTCAAGAAAGGACTTATATCCACTACTTCGCCCATTGGACGAAGCTTGATTGGAAAGCAGCAGGGAGACGAGGTTGAAATCGTAACACCAGGGGGTCGTGAAACATACGAGATTGTCCAGGTCACAACGATTCATGATCAGCCAAGCTAAAATTTAATGTATGCTCCCAGAGATTCCAGTTATAACTCATCAAAAGACAGGCCTAAAACCCACTTCCTAGAGGGGTAAAAGTTGTTATCTAGTTATTACAACTGAGGTTGTCAGTTTAGTAAATTCCAGATGGTAAACTGTTAAATACAGGCAGGGTCTCACAAAGCTTTGCATTAAGATGGGAACTCGTGTTGGATTAAAGAGTCAAAACCCTGAACACTTGGAAGACGATGTTGTTAAGTTTCTTAAACAAGTTAGGGATTGTGGTAAGTCAGCGAGCTTCTCTTTTTGGGTTGACCTTTGTAGTGCTCTGCCTGCTAGCGGTTCTTTGTGGAGGGCTGTTGGGTGTTATTCTCGGTTACACAATTGATCTTCCACAAATTCAAGAGCTTGAGGACGTTCGTCCAAACGTTGTTTCCTATGTTTATTCTTCCGATGGAACGGTTATTGGGGAGTATGCTTTAGAAAGACGTATCCTGGTAACCATTGACCGAATTCCCAAGAAGTTAAAACAGGCTATTTTGTCTGCAGAAGATTCAGATTTTTTCAGCCATTCTGGGATTGATTTTTCTCGTTTGATTATAGAGATGGGACGAAACCTTTGGAATCATGGTTTCCACTACACTCGATGGAAGGCGGCCTCAACTTTGACAATGCAGCTTTGCAAGTTGCGTTTTACAGGATCAGAAAAAAGACTCGAACGTAAAATTAAGGACTGGTTGTTCGCATTGAAAACTGAACAAAATTATTCTAAAGAACAGATTCTTACGCTCTATGTCAATCAGATTTATCTCGGTCATGGTATCTATGGAATGGCTGCCGCAGCAGAATTCTATTTCAATAAATCTCTAACAGATCTGTCTCTTTCTGAATGCGCTTTGTTGGCTGGAATTCTCCAGGTTCCAGGAAGGTTCTCCCCAATTTTGAATCCTAGGGCGGCTTTGGCCCGACGTGAATATACGCTGAATCGAATGCTGGACGAAGGTTATATATCGGAGGTGGAGAAGGAGAAAGCTCTTGAGGAGGCTCTTCTTCCCAGAGGGAATCGTACTCGGAATCTCGCTCCCTATTTTGTAGAGTTGATAAGGCAGAAATTAGAGAAAACCTACTCTACTGAGGCAATCTGGAAAGGCGGTCTCAAGATCTACACAACTCTTGATAAAGATTTCCAATCAATAGCTAGGAAGGCAATGCAGAGTGGCATAAAAGCATTTGACAAAAAGCATAGGCCCTGGGAAAGTCCCGCTCGAAATGTCATTAAGGAACACAAAGAGCTTAAAAACTATAAAGATCCAGAAAGGAGGAGAGTGTATGATCAAGGGGAAAAAGTTCCAGAAT